>CAZJCW010000098.1:0-14352 GCA_964544365.1 uncultured Alsobacter sp. | reverse complement strand
TGCGGCTTGGCGGAGAAGTTCACGCCCTTCTGCTGCAGCTTCTGCACCAGGGTCGAATCATTCGGCGAATAGGTCTGGAACTGGCGACCGTCCGAGAGCTGCCCGTGGATCTCCGGACCCTGGATGATGACGTTCGAGACGCGGCCGGCTTCGACCTCGTTCAGGAACTGACTGTAGTTCATCTCCTGCGACGCGGTGCGTTGGCCCGGGTTCTGGAACAAGGTCACCAGCGCCAGGACGAGCAGGAAGATGATCACCCAGAGGGCGAAATTGCGGACGTTCGGGTTCATTACCGATCGGTCGCCTATGTCGGCCCGGGGGCGCGTGCCCTGCTCCCGGACGGGTTGAAGTCCATCAATCTAGGTCCGCAACCCGCATCTGCCAAGTCAGGCAAGAGGTGGATGCGCCCCTCACTAAACGCGGGACAGCGTTCAAACGGTTCCAGGTCGCCGCGACGAGGCCGGGGGGAGCCTCACCTCGATGACATCATCCTATGTCGCAAATGTGTTGAAGGGCCGTGAGCGTCGATGATTAAGCTTCATTGGCGGCCGCGACGGCGTTTGCTCTCCGGCTTGATACGAAGCTCCGTTCTGTCCAGTTCAAGCACGTGCCCTGCGGCCGTCCGACGCAAAGGACGCCCTTCGTCATGCGCGGCACGGAGTTCGCCCACGAGCCGCTCAACGCGCTCGAGCCGTGTCTGCGTCGCGCCTCCGAGAGCCGCCTGAAGCACGCGGATCACGATCTCCTCGGGTTCGCCGAACAGGTCGGAAGCGTAGGCTTGACCGCAAGGCCGCCCATGCCTGTCCTGTGCGGAAGCCGTCATCCCCGCGAGCGCGTCGTCCGCCCGGGCGGCGCGCGCCGCCAGCACCGTCATGCGCTCGCGGGTCAGCCCGAGTGCCTCGAAGCGCGGCATGGTGGTCCGCAGTCTGGTCCGCTCGTATTTCGGGTCGAGGTTCGAAGGATCGCTCACGAAGGGGAGCCCCATGGCCTGTGCCGTGGCGACGAGGCGAGCCTTTGGCCAGCACAGGCAGGGCCGCAGGAGCCGCAGGCCTGTCCGGACCGGGTCGGACCGAAACCGTCGGACAGGCCGCATCCCGGAAAGTCCGGCAGGGCCGCTGCCGTGGAGAAGACGGGACAAGACCGTCTCGACCTGGTCGTCGGCATGGTGTGCGGTGACAATCGCCTGTGCACCGCGCTCTTCGGCTGCTGTCTCGAGCAGGAGATAGCGGGCGATCCTCGCGGCCTCCTGCGTCCCTGTCCTGGGTGGGAGCGCGTCCCAGAACAGTGTGGCCGCCCGCAGGCCAAGGGATTCCGCCGTTTCGACGACCATGCGGCATTCGCCGGCCGCCTCGGGCCGCAGGCCATGGTTCACCGTGGCGACGAAGACATCGGGAGGGTCCGCCGCGTGCTCGCGCCAGCGTGCCACCAGACCCATCAGGGCCATCGAGTCGGGTCCGCCCGACACGGCCAGCAGAACCGACCGTTCCCGCCGCAACGGCTCGAATGCGGCGGCGGCCTCGTCCTCGGTGATGGCGCGAACCACGGTCACCGGAGGCGCGTCAGCACCCGCCGCGTTTCTGCTCGCGGTCGACGCCTGCCTTCACTTCCGCAGAGGCATCGGGATACTTCCGGGCGATCTCGGCCAGTGTGGCGCAGGCCTGCGCGGGTTCGTTCACGGCGCGCAGGGACAGGGCCATCTTGTAGAGGCTGTCAGGGACCAGCCGCGACGAGCCGAAGTTCTTGTGAACCTGGAGGTACTGCTCGATGGCGTCGGTGTAGCGCCCGCGGCGGTAATACGTCTCGCCCAGCCAATAGGTGGCATTGGGCACCATGCGGTCCCGCGGCCAGGATTGCAGGAACTGACGGAACGCCTGCTCGGCGAGGTCATACTGGCGCTGCAGCACGAGGCCGTAGGCAATGTCGAAGTCGTCCTTCGGCGTGCCTGTTCCGGAGACGGCGACCTGTGTCGGGGCGGGCGCCGACCGCGACGTCGCCGGCGGGAGCTGCAGTGGCGGACCCGACGGGGCCGGCAGAGCGCCGGACGGCAGGCCGGGAGGCGGAAGGCCGCCGGCCGCGCGCCGCGAGAGGTCGAGCGGTTCGCCGGGCTCGTCGTCTGCGAGGATGTCATCGACGCCGCGCAGGCCCTGCCGCGGCGGCGCGCCGGCGCTGTCGATCGTGCCGAGGGTGCGCGGAGCCCCTGGAGCGGCGGGCTGGAGGCTCGGGTCGAACGCATCGCCTCGCTTTTGCGGCTGCTGCGGCGATGGCACGGGCGGCTGCGCCCCGGGCCGTGCCGCCGGCGCGGCAGCGGCGGGTGGCGGCGATGCCGGCCTGGAACCCTTGTTCAATTCCTGGAAGCGGAACTCGACGTCCTCCTGGAACTTGCGCATCTGCTCTTCCAGCCGCCGGTTCTGGAACTGGAGCTGCTCGATCTGCCCGGAAAGCTGGCGCACCTGCCCTTCGAGGCGGTTCACACGCACAAGCAGTTCGGCGGCATCCTGTGCCTGCGCCGACGGCAGCGCGGCGCCAAGCGCGAGGATCAGGAGGGCGACGAGGCGCACGGCAAAGCGGTTCATGGCGGCTCGGGTTGTCTGGCTCCGGAAGGATGGCGTTTAGCATGGGACGGGTTGCGGACCAAAATATGTCCGGCCCAAAACGCAGAACCGGCGCCTTTCGGCGCCGGTCCGGTCGTAGATCGTGGCAGCCTCGTGGGCTCAGGACCCCGCGGCGCCACCCAGCACGGTGACCGCCCTGCGGTTCTGCGACCAGCAGGAGATGTCGTCGCAGACGGCCACGGGCCGCTCCTTGCCGAAGGAGATCGTCTTGATGCGCGAGGCGTTGACGCCGCGCGATGCGAGGTAATCGCGGGCGGCCTGCGCGCGGCGGGCGCCGAGGGCGAAGTTGTACTCGCGCGTGCCGCGCTCGTCGGCGTGCCCTTCCATCGTGATGGCGTAGCGCGGGTACTGGTTGAGCCACGCGGCCTGCTTGTCGAGGGTGGCGGTCGCCTGGGGCGTGAGATCGGACGAATCGGTCTCGAAGAACACCCGGTCGCCGATATTGACGACGAAATCCTGGGCCGAACCGGGTGTCGCTGCGCCTCCGGCGCCGAGGCTACCGGCACCGCCGGCACCGTCGGCCGCCTTGTTGGACGAACATGCCGACAGCGCAAGGGCTGCCGCCAGGACGGCGACGATTCGGACGGAAGCTGTCCGCGGGTTGAAGATCATGATGGGCTCCTGGCCAAAATCCGTTGATCGAGCCTTACGGCGACAGGGTTAAGCGAAGGTTCCATCAACCTTTCCGGAAGCTTTCCGCGACCTGTGACATTCGAGCGATTGCCGGCATGGTTAACCGCAGGTGAATGGCCAAACTGCGGCGCCGAAGTCGCAAAAAAGGCCGGGAGATGCCCCCCGGCCCTGCAAAATCAACGATCGGTCGGGACTTATGTCAGTCCGAGGTCTTGAGCTGCTTGAGCTTGGCGAAGACGGAGGCGACGTCGATGTCCTCCTCTTCCTTCTCTTTCGGCGCGGTGAGGTTCGCGAAGGGCTGGGCCGGAGCCTCGCGGGCCGTCGTGACCTCTGCCGGCAGCAGCGTCTGGCCCGATTCCTCGACCGGAACCGTCCGATCCTTGGCTGCGCGGGCGACCTCGAAGTCCAGGTCGATCTGCGAGCAGAGGCCGAGCGTCACCGGGTCCATGGGCGCCAGGGTCGCGGCGTTCCAGTGCGTCCGGTCACGGATCTGCTGAATGGTGTTCTTCGTCGTGCCGACGAGGCGCATGATCTGCGCGTCCTTCAGCTCGGGGTGGTTGCGCAGCAGCCAGAGGATGGCATTCGGCCGGTCCTGGCGACGCGACAAAGGCGTGTAGCGCGGCCCCTTCTTCCGCTTGGGCTCGGGCAGCCGTACGGACGAGGTGGCAAGCTTGAGGCGATGGGCCGGGTCCTTCTCGGCCTTCGCGATCTCCTCACGCGACAACTGACCGGCGACGACCGGGTCGAGCCCCTTGATGCCCGCCGCGACTTCGCCGTCGGCGATGCCCTTCACCTCGAGCGGGTGCAGCTTGCAGAAATCGGCGATCTGGTCGAACGACAGGCCGGTGTTGTCGATGAGCCAGACGGCGGTCGCCTTCGGCATCAGCGGTCCAGTGCTCATGGTCCTTCTCCTTTGGCAGTGGCGCCGTCCGGCGGAACCGGTTCGGAACAGGTGGTCGCGACAGCCCGGCAGGCAAGGCGTCTCGCGCTCCGACCGGGCCTTCCGGCCGGAGCCCCGGTGTCGCCTGACTGACGGGGAATGCGTTCCATATAGTGCGGTCCGAGCGGCTGCGCAATTCGGTAAGCCGCGGACGATGAACGCCCGCCCGCGATCATCGACCGGTCGTCAGCACGATCTTGCCGACATGGGCGCCGCTTTCCATCAGAGCGTGCGCCTGCGCCGCCTCGGCGAGCGGGAAGGTGCGGTGGATCACCGGACGGCAGCGACCCTGCTCGACGAGCGGCCACACCTTGTCCTGCAGTTGTGCCGCGATCAGCGCCTTTTCCGCGACCGAACGGCTGCGCAGGGTGGAGCCGGTATGGGTCAGCCGCTTCAGCATCAGCCGCATGAAGTCGACCTGCGCCACGGACCCCGCCTGGAAGGCAATCTGCACGACCCGGCCATCGATGGCTGCCGCCTCGTAGTTGCGGGCAATATAGTCGCCCCCGACCATGTCGAGAATGACGTTCGCGCCCCGGCCCGTGACCTTCCGGGTCTCGGCGACGAAGTCCTGGGTGCGGTAGTTGACGGCATGGTCGGCCCCCAGCGCGAGGCATGCCGCGCACTTTTCATCGGAACCCGCCGTGACCACGACTTTCGCGCCGAACGCCTTGGCCAGCAGGATGGCCGTCGTGCCGATTCCGGACGTCCCGCCGTGGACGAGCAGCCACTCGCCGGACTTCAGCGCGCCGCGTTCGAAGACGTTGGTCCAAACGGTAAAGTAGGTCTCGGGCATGGCGCCGGCCGAAACGGAGTCGAGATCGTGCGGCACGGGCAGCGCATTGCTCTCGTGAACCGGGCAATACTCGGCATAGCCGCCCCCGGCGACGAGGCCGCACACGTGCGAGCCCGTGGAGAAACGCGCGGCGCCCTCGCCGGAGGCGACGACGGTTCCCGCGATCTCGAGCCCCGGAATGTCCGATGCCCCGGGGGGCGGCGGATAGAGCCCGCGCCGCTGCAGGACATCGGGGCGGTTGACGCCGGCTGCCTCGACGCGAACGAGCACCTCGCCCGGCCCGGGCGCGGGAACGGGCCTTTCCACGGGCACGAGCACCTCAGGACCGCCAGGGGCGGCGATGCCGATGGCGGTCATGGCAGTCGGTAGCGAAGCGGTCATGGGACGCCCTTGCGTCAGGATTGTCTTGAGACGAACGCGATCGTCGCCCACCTTAGCGGAGAGGAGCCCCGACGCGCACCTTTCCCGAGCAGGAGATCGCCCATGGCCGAGATTTTCGAGGATCTGCCGAAGCCCAAGCCGCGGACGCATGTCGTGGGAGAGGATCTGTCCACCTTCTCGGTGGACGAACTGGACCTGCGGATCGGGCAGTTGCAGGATGAGATCGGCCGGCTGGAACAGGCGCGGGCAGCGAAGCTGGCGTCCCGACAGGCGGCGGATGGGTTCTTCAAGCGGTGAGAGTCAAAACCGATTTCACACTTTTTCGTAGTTGCATTGGATAGATTTCGCCTAAAAGTCGTGAAGTTAAGGGCCTGTTAGGCTTTCAGGCTCATGAAGGATATGTCCAGAATCCCTCTGGATTGAGTGGCTCCTGTCCACTCTGTTTGACGCCTCCCTGTTTTCAAACTTCCAAGCCGCCTTCGGGCGGCTTTTTTTCGTTGTCCGCCTGCGCCGGAAGGTCGCAAGGGCACGGCGTACCCGTCGCGACGCATCTTCACCATTATTAGGGTTAACGATACGTTACGCGAGCGTGTCGTCCCCGCTGACGCTAGTCTCGCCACCAATCGAAGTCGAAGGCCGTCGGGTCCTGCCCGGACGCCTCGCGGCGTGTGGAGACAGGCGTTGAACAGCGAAATGGCACCGGGCAGCGTTCAGGACGCGCCGATCTCCTTTGCCCAGTCATTTGTCGCGTCGGACGCGTTCCGGGCGCTGTTTCGCGAAGGCATGGGCCTCGTCGAGACGACGGCGGCCTATCTGGACGGCCCGGGACGCGACGAATCCAAGTCCCTGCCGCGGATGTTGGCGCTCGCCTATGCCAGCGAGAGCATGCGCCTCACGACGCGCCTGATGCAGCTGGCCTCGTGGCTGCTGCTCCAGCGGGCCGTCGCGGAGGGCGAAATGTCCGCCGACGACGCACGCCGACAAAAGGACAAGGTGCGCCTCGCGCAGCAGACGCCGATCAACGGGCCAGACGCCATCGACGCCCTTCCGGCCGCTTTGCAGGAATTGATCGCCCAGTCCCTGCGCCTGCAGGCGAGGATACGGCATCTCGACGACCTGATGGAGGGCCGCGTCGGCCAGGAGCCGGAGGCGCAGAACCACGTCCAGGCCCAGCAGCAGTTGCTCGCGTCGATCTTCCGCAACTGATCCCGTGAATTCGCCTGTAGCGAACCAACGCAAAAAGCCCCGGCGAGCCGGGGCTTTTTCATGCGTGGAACCGGGCGCCGGCGAAGCGGCGCCGGCCGGGTTACTTCCGGGCGAGGCCGAAGCTCTCGAAGCGCTTGTTGAAGCGCGAAACACGTCCGCCGCGGTCCATCAGCTGCTGCTGACCGCCGGTCCACGCCGGATGGGTGCGGGAATCGATGTCGAGCTGCATCGTGTCACCCGGCTTGCCCCAGGTGGAACGCGTGTGAAACTCGGTGCCGTCGGTCATCACCACCTTGATGGTGTGGTAGTCGGGATGGATATCAGCCTTCATGATGCAGTCCTCGGTGGTCGCCGCGGCGGCCCGATGTCGGTATAGAGCCAATGCAATGAGAGTGCGCCCCTATAGCGCAGGCCCGGCCTGCACACAAGCATGAACGGCCAAGGCCGATGACGCGACAGGATCCTCCGCCCCGATGACCGCCCCTACCCCCGCCAAGGACACTGTGCCGAACGCCGGCAAGGAGACCGGCAAGCCCGCCGATCCGGAAGCCGGCCGCACGTCGCTGCGCGCCCTTCTGCCGCTGATGCCCTATGCCCTCGCCTATCGCGGCCGCAT
This sequence comes from uncultured Alsobacter sp., assembly GCA_964544365.1. GTDB lineage: Bacteria > Pseudomonadota > Alphaproteobacteria > Rhizobiales > Beijerinckiaceae > Alsobacter. The sequence goes on along the minus strand of CAZJCW010000098.1, from coordinate 7,168 downwards.
CGTCGCGGCCCTGGTGGCGCTGGTGCTGGCCTCCGGGGCGACGCTGGCCATCCCGTTGGCGGTCCGGCGGATCATCGACTACGGCTTCGCCATCGATCAGGACGCCCTGATCGACAGCTATTTCGGGTTCATGATCGCCGTCGTGGCGGTGCTCGCGGTGGCCAGCGCCGCGCGCTACTACCTCGTCATGACGCTCGGCGAACGCGTCATGGCCGACGTGCGGTCTGCGGTCTTCCGCCATCTCACGCGGCTCGACCCGGGCTTCTACGACACCGTGAAGTCCGGCGAGATCGTCTCCCGCCTCACGGCCGATACCACGCAGATCAAGTCCGCCTTCGGCGCGAGCGCCTCCGTCGCCCTGCGCAATCTCGTTCTGTTCCTCGGCGCCGTGTCGATGATGGTGATCACCAGCCCGCGCCTTTCCGCGCTCGTGCTGATGGCGATCCCGGTCATCGTACTGCCTCTCGTGGCATCCGGCCGCTCCGTCCGCCGTCGCTCGCGGCTGGCCCAGGATCGGCTCGCCGACGCGTCCGCCTTCGCCACCGAGGCCATCGGGGCAACGCGTGTCATGCAGGCGTTCAACGCCGAGAAGATGACGGTCGAGAGTTTCGCGGCAGCCGCGGAAGAGGCGTTCGAGGCGTCGCGCGCCGCGACGCTGGCCCGCTCCGTGCTGACGGCCGTCGCCATCTTCCTGATCTTCGCCAGTGTCGTGGCGGTGCTGTGGTACGGCGCCCAGGATGTGCTCGCCGACCGCATGTCGGCGGGGCGCCTGTCCCAGTTCGTGCTCTACGCCGTGTTCGCCGCGGGAGCGCTCGGCGAGTTGTCCCAGGTGTGGAGCGAGGTCAGCAGCGCGGCCGGCGCGGCCGGCCGGATCGCGGAAATCCTCTCCATCGAGCCGCGCATCAAGGCACCGGCGGCACCGCGGGCGCTGCCCTCTCCGCCGCCGGGAACGGTCAGTTTCGAGGGTGTCGGCTTCGCCTACCCGACGCAGCCGGCCGTGGAGGTGCTGAAGTCGCTCTCCTTCACGGTCGCGCAGGGCGAGAGAGTGGCCATCGTCGGCCCGTCGGGGGCAGGCAAGAGCACGATCGTGCAATTGATCCTGCGCTTCTACGATCCCACCTCCGGGCGCGTACTGGTCGACGGCGTTCCGCTGACGGAAGCCGACCCCGACGCCGTGCGACGGCGGCTGGCCTTCGTGCCGCAGGACGCCGTGGTGTTTGGATCGAGCGTCGCCGACAACATCCGCTATGGCCGGCAGGACGCCTCGCTTGCCGAGATCCGCAAGGCCGCCGCTCTCGCGGCTGCGGACGGCTTCATCGCAGCGATGCCCGAAGGATATGCCACCAGGCTCGGCGAGCGGGGCGTGACGCTGTCGGGTGGTCAGCGCCAGCGCATCGCCATCGCACGGGCCGTTCTGCGCGATGCCCCAATCCTGCTGCTCGACGAGGCCACGTCAGCCCTCGACGCCGAGAGCGAGACGCTGGTGCAGGCCGCGCTGGACAGCCTCATGGAAGGCCGGACGACCATCGTCATCGCCCACCGTCTGGCGACCGTCCTGAAGGCTGACCGGATCCTGGTGATCGACGACGGGCGCATCGTCGAGGAGGGCACGCATGCCGAACTCGTCAACCGGGGCGGCCTCTACGCCCGGCTGGCGCGCCTGCAGTTCGAGGCGGGGGCCATGGCGCTCGGACTGGACCGCGCGGCCGAGTAGCCGGGCTAGGGCCAGAGATAGTGGTAGATCGGCAGGCCGGAACGCGGGTTCACGCCCTCGCCGACACGGCGGAAACCCTCGCGCTCGTAGAACCGGACGGCGCGCGGATTGTCGACGTTGACATGCAGCGACAGTCCGGCCGGGGAGACCATCCGCGCATGGTCCAGCAGGCGGCGCGCCAGCCCTGAGCCCCAAGCGCGGGGAGCGACCCCGATCTGGTCGAGATAGCCTGTGGCGGCATTCACCACCACGAAGCCCGAGACGCGCCCTTGCGCGTCCTCGGCCACCGTCACCGTGGCGCCTTCCGCCAGATGCTCGCTCAACCGCTGCCGCATCCATGGCCTGCGCGCCGCGAAGTCGATCGACGGAAGAACGAGAGACCACCCCATCGTCCACAGGTCGAGGATCGCCTCTTCATCGGCGGGTGCGAAGGGACGGAGCCGGCCTGCCGGGTCCGCCGCTTTCGCCGCCGTCGTCACCGCTCGGTCATCTTCAGCTCGATCCGCCGGTTTCGACGCAACGCCTCGTCGCTGTCACCCAGTTCGAGCGGCTGGAATTCGCCGAAGCCCGCCGCAACGAGCCGGTTCGGCGGCACGCCCTTGTCGACGAGGTAGCGCACCACCGAGATGGCGCGCGCGGCGGACAGATCCCAGTTCGACTTGAACACGCCCGCGCCCGACAGCGGCCGCTTGTCGGTATGCCCGTCGACGCGCAGAACCCAGGGAATGTCGGCGGGGATCTCGCGGTCGAGTTCGACGAGAGCGGCGGCAAGCTTGTCGAGTTCAGCCTGCCCGGCGCCGCTCACGCCGGCCTGGCCCGCATCGAAGAAGACCTCCGACTGGAACACGAAGCGGTCCCCGACCACGCGGATGTCGGCGCGGTTGCCCAGCACCTGCCGCAGCCGGCCAAAGAACTCGCTGCGGTAGCGCGCCAGTTCCTGCACCTTCTGGGCAAGGGCGACATTCAGGCGGGAGCCGAGGTCGGCAATGCGCGCCTGGCTTTCGCGGTCGCGGTTCTCGGACGCGTCGAGCGCGCTTTCCAGGGCGGCCAGCTGCCGGCGCAACGCCGAGATCTGCTGGTTCAGGATCTCGACCTGCGACAGGGCGCGGGCGGAGACCTGCTTTTCGGCTTCGAGCTGTCGTACCAGCGCCCCGGCCTGGCTCCCGGCGGAACTCGCCGCCGCCGTATTGCTGTCGACGAGGCCCTGGAGCCGGCCGCGCTCCGCCTCGGCGGCCTTCAGCGTATCGGTGAGGACCGAGAGATTGTCCTCGAGCGCCTTGCGGTTGATCTTTTCGAGCGCGAGAAGGTCGGTCAGTTCGCTGATCTGGCGGTTCAGGCGGGTCAGGGCCGTGTCCTTGTCGGTCACCTGCTGGCCCAGGAAGAACTGCGCCAGCATGAACACCGACAGCAGGAAGACGATCGACAGAACGAGCGTCGACAGCGCGTCGACGAAGCCCGGCCAGTAGTCGATGCCGCGATAGCTCCGCCGGGCGCGCGAGCCGATCAACGCCGGTCCTCCGGCGTCAGCCGTTCGAGCAGCTTGTGCAACTCGGCCTCACGCGAGGCCTGCGCCTCGACCCAGTCGCGGATGAGCTGCTGTTCAGCCCGCATGTGCTGGACGAGCGCCTGGATGCCCTCGGCGAGGCTGGCCAGCGCCGCGTTCGTGGTGCGGCTGCCGCCGCCCTCCGTGACCGCGTGCGTCAGCCGGTCCAGCGCGACGCGAACGTCGCCGCCGACTTCGCCGCCGGGTGACAGGAACTCGGGCGTCGGGTCGGAGACGGTCGTCGTCAGCCAGTCCTCGAGTTCGCTGTAGAAACGGTTCTGGGCCTGCCCCGCCTGGAGGTCGAGGAAACCGAGCACGAGCGATCCCGCGAGCCCGAACAGCGAGGACGAGAAGGAGATGCCCATGCCGGCGAGCGGGGCGGCAAGGCCGCGCTTCAGGTCCTCGAACATGTTGGCGGCATCGGCGCCACCGCGCATCGTCTCGATCACCTTGCCGACCGACGAAACGGTTTCGAGGAGTCCCCAGAACGTTCCGAGCAGGCCGAGGAAGATCAGCAGGCCGGTCAGGTAGCGGCTGATGTCGCGCGATTCGTCGAGCCTGACGCCGACGGAATCGAGGATGGAACGCAGCGTCAGGGTCGTGATCCCGGCGCGGCCCTTCGACAGCAGCGTCGCCATGGGCATCAGGAGGTCGGGCGGATCCTGCGGCAGGAGGCCCGGCTCCGTGAGCCGGAAGGCATTCACCCACCGCACCTCGCGAAACAGCCTTATCACCTGGCGGAAGGCCAGGAGGATGCCGATGACGAGGACCGCGCCGATCACCCCGTTCAGGCCGGGATTGGCAAAGAAGGCCTCGACGATCGGACGATAGAGAATCGTGCCCAGCAGCCCCGCCAGGATGACGAAGACAAGCATCCTCACGAGGTAGACGCGGGGCGGCGAGAGGCGACGCGTTTCGATGAGGGCGGCCATGGAGACTCACTTCGTGGCTCGGTGATGCATGTTCACCAACCACCGGGCCGCAATCAAGCGGCGGGGCCGGCGAAATGCAGCGGACGCCCCGACGGCGCCCGGCACGGCTGCGAACCGCCTCGCGACGGCAGACTCCCGGCACGGCCTCCAACGGCCAGGCCGGAACAGGAGCCTCAGGTTTCGGCGCGGGCCTGCTTGAGGTAGCCCAGGAGCACCTTGTGCATCGCCTCGTTGCCGGCCACGATCGTATCGGCCGCCAGGATTTCGTCGCGTCCGAAGGCATCGCCGACGAATCCGCCGGCCTCCTTCACCAGAAGCGCGCCGGCGCACACGTCCCAGGAGTTCAGGCCCTGCTCCCAGTAGGCGTCCATGCGCCCGGCCGCGACATAGGCCAGGTCGAGCGCCGCCGAACCGAAGCGGCGAACGCCCGCCGTATGCATCATCACGTGGCGCACCTGCTTCAGGAAGCCGGGGTGGTCGCGCCGCCCGAGGCTGGGAATGCCCGTCCCGAACACGGCGTCCGCGGCGTCGCCGCGGGCGGATACGCGGATGCGGCGGTTGTTGAGGAAGGCGCCCTTGCCGCGCTCCGCGATGAACAGCTCGTCCTTGGCGGCGTCGTAGACGACGCCGGCGACGAGCGTTCCCTCGCGCTCGAGCCCGACGGAAATCGCCCAGTGCGGGATGCCGTGCAGGAAATTGGTGGTGCCGTCGAGCGGATCGACGTGCCAGCGATGCTGGCCGTCCTTGCCTTCGACGACGCCGCTCTCCTCCATGACGAATCCGAAGTCCGGCCGCGCCTTCTCGAGCGACTCGCGAAGAACCTTCTCGGCCTTGTGATCGGCGGCGGACACGAAGTCGCCGGGACCCTTGCGCGAGACCTGCAGGTTCTCGATCTCGCCGAAGTCGCGGCGCAGGCCCTTGGCGGCCTTCATCACGGCGTCGACCATCACGGTCATGACAGGCGAGCGGATCATGGGGCCTCCGGCGGGGTGCAGTGTGGCGAGGGCACGATCAACGCCAATCGATCCGGCGCGTCAAGTCGGGACCGGAGCCGGTCAGTCTCCAAGCCAGCGCCGTGCGGCTTCCTCGGCCCGCGCGCGCTCGGCCGGCGACAGGCCTTTCAGCGTTTCGTCCAGCCAGGGATCGCCGACCCCTCTCGCGCCTGCGATCCGGTGCCATCGTGCCGCTTCCACCAGGTCGCGCGGCACGCCCCGTCCGGCGGCATAGAGACGGGCAAGCCTGTTCTGGGCGACGGGATTGCCCTTCTCGGCCGCGCGCAGGAAAAAGGCCGCCGCGCCGACCTCGTTGCGGATGACGCCTTCGCCGTTGAACAGCATGATGCCGTACTCGACCTCGGCAGCGGCGCTGCGGGCGGCGGCGGCGCGCGCCATCCAGATGGCCCCCTCGACGGGGTCCTGCTCGACGCCCTTTCCCTGGCGGTACAGCACGGCGAGCGCATACTGGGCGTCGGTTTCCCCGGCTTCGGCCGCGCGGCGCAGAAGTTCGGCGGCGCGGCGGTCGCTCTCGGGCCGGCGGGCCTCCAGCAGCAGCAGGGCGAGATTGTAGGCTGCGGCGGGCACGGCGTCGGCGGCCGATTCCAGCAGCCGGCGTCCGGCTGCTGGATCCTTGGCCACGCCCCGGCCATCCAGCGTCATCATGCCCAGCGCGAAAGCGGCCTGGGGGTCTCCGCGCTGGACGGCGAGCCGGTACCAGTCACCCGCCCGGCTCCAGTCCTGGCGGACGCCGAAGCCGTTGGCGTAGAGCTCGGCGATCAGCGTCATTGCCGCGCCGTCGGACGGGTCGGCCGCGACCCGCTTCGACGCCTCGTTGAAGGCAGTGAGGTACAACCCGCGCTGGAAGGCGCCGTAGGCGAGGTCGAGGGGAGCGCGCGGCCGCGCTTCGGGGGCAGGCGTTCCGGCAGGAGCCTCTAGCGGCGGAGTCGCCGGCGCGGCCGTTGCCGGGGACGTCGGCTCGGAACCGGCCGTCTGGGCGAGCGCCGGCGCCGCCGCAAGAATCAGGACCGCGAGAGCGAGCCCGGGCTTCATCACCGCTGCGGGACCGTGGCAGCGCCGATCGCCTCCAGAGCCCGGCGGACGGCATCGGCGGGACCGGCCGGATGATCGAAGACCGCGGCTCCGAGAGCGACGAACTCGCACCCCGTCCCGGTCATGGCCTCGACGTCGGCGAGGTCATGCACGAAGGCGACGCATGGCGTCTGGAACACTTCGGCCCACCACTCGACCCGCTCCAGGATGGCGGCGTGAGGGGGCACGCTCCCGTCGGGCCGGGGTTCCCCGAACATGACGTAGTCCACGCCGGCCTCGGCGGCTTCCATGGCGTCGTGCCGCGCGCGCAGGCCCGCCGTCCCGACGATCCGCTCCTGCGGGCGCAGCATCTCCAGCGCCTCGCCGATCCCCGCCGCACTGGAAATGTGAGCGCCATCCGCGCCCGAGCGCGCGACGAGGCCGGGCGCATCCTGCAGGAGCAGCGCCGCGCCTCGCTCCTGCACGATGGGAACGATCGGCTTGATCAGCTTCAGAAGCGTCCGGTCGTCGGACGCCGGAAGACGCAGGACCACGGCGTCGACGCGGCCGGCGTCGAGCGCCTCCGCGAGCCGGCCCGCCAGGGCGCCGGGCCATTCCTCACCCGCCGCCGGAGCGGGGGTGACCAGGACGAGGCGGGCGCGGTCGGTCATCGGCGGGCAGGCTCCGGTGCGGAAAGCGCACGAACAGTCGGGAGGCGGGTTTACCCTGCCTCCCTGCTTCGCTTCAACCCCGGTGACGCGCCGGAAGGGCCTTGGGCCCGGCGCGCCTATTCCGCAGCCTTGGCCGTGGCGAAGGTGGGATCGAGCTTGCCGGCGCCGTAAAGCTTCGCCATGTCCGCCAGCGGGATGATCCTCGTGATCTTCGACGCCTTGCCGGCCGTGCCGAACTCCTCGAGGCGCTGCCTGCAGAGCTTCTGCATCGCATCCATCGCAGG
>CAZJCW010000097.1:12176-14421 GCA_964544365.1 uncultured Alsobacter sp. | reverse complement strand
GACTCGATGCTGCGGGTGATCCGCAACCATCGCCGCGCGGCGCATGGCGAGGCGGCGGGCTACGAGGGCCTCAACGTCGCCCCCGTTCCGCTCGATTCCGCCTCGTGCCCGGACAAGGCGCTCGTCGAGCACGCCCGCAAGGCGTGGGACGCCGCGCTCGCCCTGGGCGAGCTGCACGGCTACCGCAACGCGCAGGCCACGGTCATCGCGCCGACGGGCACCATCGGCCTGGTGATGGATTGCGACACCACCGGCATCGAGCCCGACTTCGCCCTGGTGAAGTTCAAGAAGCTCGCCGGCGGCGGCTACTTCAAGATCATCAACCAGGCGGTGCCCGAGGCGCTGCGGACGCTGGGCTATGGCGAGGCCGCCATCGCCGAGATCATTGCCTACGCCGTGGGCCACGCCTCGATGGCGCAGGCGCCCGGCGTCAATCACACGACCCTTCGCGCCCGTGGCTTCACGGACGAGAAGATCGCGGCTGTGGAGCGTGGCTTGGCGTCGGCCTTCGACATCAAGTTCGTGTTCAACAAGTGGACGCTCGGGGAGGACTTCCTGATCGGGACCCTCAAGGTTCCGGCCGAGAGGTTGGCGGACCCCTCCTTCGAGCTCCTCTCGTTCCTCGGCTTCTCCAAGGCCGAGATCGAGGCGGCCAACATCCATGTCTGCGGGGCGATGACGCTGGAAGGCGCGCCGCACCTCAAGCTGGCCCACTACCCGGTGTTCGACTGCGCGAATCCGTGCGGCCGCATCGGCAAGCGCTACCTGTCGGTGGAGAGCCACATCCGCATGATGGCGGCGGCGCAGCCCTTCATCTCGGGGGCCATCTCCAAGACCATCAACATGCCCAACGACGCCACGGTCGAGGACTGCAAGAGCGCCTATCTGCTCTCCTGGCGCCTCGCGCTGAAGGCGAACGCCCTCTACCGCGACGGCTCCAAGCTCTCCCAGCCGCTGAACTCCCAGCTCATCGCCGACAACGACGACGAGGAGGACGAGGCGCTGGAGGCTCTGGTCGCGCAGCCGGCCGCCGCGCGGGCGGCGGCGGTGGCCGAGAAGATCGTCGAGCGGGTCGTCGAGCGCATCGAGCGCATGCGCGAGCGCGAGCGGCTTCCCGACCGGCGCAAGGGCTACACGCAGAAGGCGGTGGTCGGCGGCCACAAGGTCTACCTGCGCACCGGCGAGTACGAGGACGGGCGGCTCGGCGAGATCTTCATCGACATGCACAAGGAAGGCGCCGCCTTCCGCAGCCTGATGAACAACTTCGCCATCGCCATCTCGCTCGGCCTGCAGTACGGCGTGCCGCTGGAGGAGTATGTCGACGCCTTCACCTTCACCCGCTTCGAGCCGGCGGGCTTCGTGCAGGGCAACGACGCCATCAAGAACGCGACCAGCGTGCTCGACTACGTCTTCCGCGAGCTGGCCATCTCCTACCTCGCCCGCCACGACCTCGCCCACGTGTCGCCCGACGCCATCGGCTTCGACACGATCGGCAAGGGCGAGGACGAGGGCAAGGCGCCGGCCGGCTACGCCTCCTCGCAGGGCGCCTCGCAGGCGGCGCGCGTCGTGTCGAAGGGTCTGGTGCGCGGCAAGCCGACGGGGCTGCTCTCCATCGAGGGCGGCGCATCCCAGGCGGAGGCCCGCGGCGAAGTGCGCGGCACGCCCTCGGGCGGCTTCGCCACCATCGGCGCCACCGCGCTGAAGGCGGACGTCGCCGGGCAGGTCGAGCGCGCGCTCGACGAGACCGGCATCGCCAGCCTCGGCTTTTCGCCCGCCGCTCGCCGCGAGGAGGCCCCGGCCCCCACCGCCGGCGCCAAGCGCGCGGAAGCCCTGATGAAGGGCTACCAGGGCGACGCCTGCGGCGAATGCGGCAACTTCACGCTGGTCCGCAACGGCACCTGCCTGAAGTGCGACACCTGCGGAAGCACGACCGGCTGCAGCTGACCCTCAGGTCCAGCATCCGATACTATGAGCCCGGCACCGAAAGGTGCCGGGCTTTGTCTTGCCGACCCCGGCGCACCCCCGCCGTCCCGCTGTCCTCTCCGCCTCCCTCCCGCCGTCCTTCGGCCGTCCTCTCCGCCCCCCTCTCGCCGTCGTCCCCGCGGCCCTCTCCACCTCTCTCTCGCCGTCGTCCCCGCCGTCCTCTCCGCCGTCCTCTCCACCTCCCTCTCGCCGTCGTCCCCTCCGTCCTCCCCGCCGTCGTCCCCGGCGGCGCGGAGCGCCGGGAAGGGGACCCAGGGGCCGC
>CAZJCW010000097.1:0-12076 GCA_964544365.1 uncultured Alsobacter sp. | reverse complement strand
TCCCCGCCGTCGTCCCCGGCGGCGCGGAGCGCCGGGAAGGGGACCCAGGGGCCGCCGCACGCAGGTTCAACCTGCGCTGCGTGGACGCCGGGTCCTGCGCTGACGCAAGGCCCATGCGGCGCGAGCCCTTCGCCCGCCTGAAGCCACCGTGAGCGGGAGGCGGCTCGCCGACGGCGCGCCCGAGCCCCTGGATCCCCTTCCCGCGCCTGCGGCGCGCCGGGGACGACGGGGGAGGGAGCCGGACCGCGGCGACCCCCATTCCAAGGGCTTTCTCAGCTGACCCACGACCCCACCGCCGTCGTCCCCGCCGTCCTCCCGCCGCCGTCCCCGCATCCATCTCGCCGTCCTCTCCGCCGTCCTCTCCACCTCCCTCTCGCCGTTGTCCCCGCCGTCGTCCCCGGCGGCGCGGAGCGCCGGGAAGGGGACCCAGGGGCCGCCGCACGCAGGTTCAACCTGCGCTGCGTGGACGCCGCGCCGCGCCTGCGCTTCGCTGGCGCCATGGAGGAGCGCTTCGCTGTCTACATTCTCGCCAGCCGCCGGAACGGGACGCTGTACATCGGCATCACGCGCAACCTTCCGCTGCGGATCGAGCAGCACCGGGCCCGCAGCGTCGCGGGCTTCACGAAGCGCTACGGCGTCGACCGGCTCGTGCATGTCGAATGGTTCGCCCGGGCCGAGGACGCCATCGCGCGCGAAAAGCAGCTCAAGGGCTGGAACCGCGCGTGGAAGCTCCGGCTCATCGAGGCGACCAATCCGCAGTGGCTGGACCTGGCGGTCTGGTGATGGGCCAACCGGTCGCGGGTGGACGCCGGGCTGATGCTCCGAGTTCGCCCTGGATGCCCTTCAAGGCGCTTCGCGCCGCCGGGGACGACAGTTGAACAGTGTCCGCATCGTTCAGGCGCTCGATGACCTGCCGTCGTCCCCGGCGCGCCGCAGGCACGGGATGTCGATCCCGGGGCCGACGCTGCGGTGCGCCGGCCGCCGTTTCACCGCCACGGCGCGGGCGAGCCCGCCATGGCCGACCGCTCCTCGGCCGACAGCGCGCGCAGGATGTCCTCGCGCCGCGCCCAGACGCTCGCGGCGACGGCGAGCACGCCTTCCGTCGGCGTGGGGCGGACGATGTGCATGCGCAGGAGGTCGGCCACGGTCTCCTCCTCGATGTCGGCCTCGAAGCGCGGCGTGTCGCGGCACAGCAGCCAGGCCAGCGCGTAGCTTTCCTCGCGGGCGAGGACGGGGAGGTTGGCGAGCGCCTCGGCGTCGTGCGCGGCGGCCTGCTGCTCGGTTTCGGCGCGGGCGGCGGCCTTGCGGCGGCGCTTGCGGCGGATGGCGTTGGTCCGTTCGGCGGCCCACTGCATGGTCAAGCCGGCGAGGCCGGCGAAGCCCACCACCATCACCACCACGGAGATGGAGCGCCAGCGCTCGTCGAGGCCGGCAAAGGGGCCGACAAAGGCCGTCATTCCCGCCAGCACGATCGCGCCCGTGGCGAACAGCACGAAGAAGGCGACGAATTGCGACGGCCGCAATCCGGCGAGCAGCCCCTTGTCCCCCGTCACGCCCGGCCTCCCGTCCCAACCTGCGGGATCATCCGGCGCGCGCGGCGCGATGGCAAGGACGCAGCCAAAGCGGCCTTGACCAACCGTTACGCGCGGCGACGGGTGGTAGCGGCGCGGGCCGTCAGTGCCCCGGCATGCCCCGGCCGTCCGGATTGATGCGCGGCAGGAACCAGGCGAGCAGGCCCATCGCCGGCAGGAAGGCGCAGGCGCGGTAGACGAACTCGATGCTGGTGCGGTCGGCGAGTTCGCCCAGCATCGCCGCCGCGATGCCGCCGAGCCCGAAGGACAGGCCGTAGAACAGGCCGCCGATCATTCCGACGCGCCCGGGCAGCAGCTCCATCGCGTAGATCAGGATCGCCGCGAAGGCGCTCGACATGATCAGGTTGATGACGATCGTCAGCACGCCGGTCCAGAACAGGTCGGCGAAGGGCAGGGCGAGCGTGAAGGGCAGGGCGCCCAGGATCGAGAACCAGATGATGCGGTTGCGGCCGATCCGGTCGCCGACGATGCCGCCGAGCAGCGCGCCGGCGGCCGACGCGCCGAGGAACAGGAACAGCATCACCTGCGAGGCCTGCACCGACACGTCGAACCGGCCCATCAGGTAGAACGTGTAGAACGAGCTGAAGCTCGACGAGTAGGCGTTCTTCGAGAACAGCAGGATCACCAGGATCGCGATGGCGAAGGCCACCCGCCCGGGCGAGGCCACCGGCGGCGGAGGCACCGTCGGTCGGCCCGCGGCGGCCGCCTGGCGCTGCCGGTCCATCAGGGCGACGTGCCAGCGCGCCGTCCAGCTCATCAGGACCATCGCCGCGATGGCGGCGAGCGAGAACCACGCGAGGCTCGTCTGGCCGCCGGGCACGACGATGAAGGCGGCGAGCAGCGGCCCCAGCGCGCCGCCGAACTGCCCGCCGACCTGGAAGATCCCCTGCGCCAGCCCGTGCTGGCCGCCCGAGGCATGGCGCGCCAGCCGCGTCGCCTCCGGATGGAAGATCGAGGAGCCGATTCCCACCAGCGCCGCGCCGACGAGCAGCAGCGGGTAGCTGCCGGCATAGGCGAGGACGACGAGGCCGGCCAGCGTGAAGCCCATGCCGACGACCATCGAGTAGGGCATCGGACGCCGGTCGGTGACGTGCCCGACGAGCGGCTGGAACAGGCTCGCCGCGGCCTGGAAGGTCAGCGTCATCAGGCCGATCTGGCCGAAGTCGAGGTTGTAGGCGGTCTTGATGATCGGGTAGATCGCCGGGATCAGCGACTGCATCATGTCGTTGAGCAGATGCGTCACGCTGAGCGCCAGCAGCACCGGCATGGCGGCGCGGCCTGCTCCCGATGAGAGGGTCTGGACGGACATCGACGATGGCGCTCCTGCCGCCCGCGCCGGATTCGACACGCAGGCTCGAGCGTTTTGCGGCAGAACGGGCCGTCGCGCCAGAGCCTTGCGCGGATGGCCGCCCCGCGTGCCGTGAGCGGCAGGCGGCCGGGACGGGCGCTTGATTCCCGTCAAACGCAGCGCCGCCCCGTCGTGCTAGAGCATGGCCGCCATGGATCCTCTCTCCTTCGCCGCCGCCGTCGGCGTCATCCTCGCCACGCCGGGCCCGACCAACACGCTTCTCGCGGCAGCGGGCGCGCGCGCGGGCCTGCGGGCGTCGCTGGCGCTCGTGCCGGCGGAACTGTGCGGCTACGGCCTCGCCATCGGGCTGTGGGGCGTGGGGCTGGAACCCGCGACGGCGGTCGCGCCGTGGCTGCCGCTCGCGCTGCGGCTGGGCTGCGTGGCCTATCTCGTCGTTCTCGCCCTTGCGCTGTGGCGCCGCGCCGGCCATCCGGCGGCGCCGGCACCGTCCTCGCCGGGGCGGGTGTTCCTGGCGACGCTGCTCAACCCGAAGGCGCTGCTGTTCTCCGTGGCGGTGTTTCCCGCGGCCGCCTTCCGCGACGTCTCCGCCTTTGCGACGTCGATCGCGGTCTTCGCCGCGGTTCTCGTGCCGGTCGCCCTGCTGTGGATCGCGCTGGGGTCGCGCCTCGGCGGGCCCGGGACAGGTCGCGCGCGCCTCGTCGAGCGCGCCGCGGCCGTCGTGCTGGGCGGCTTTTCCGCCACCCTCGCGGCAACGGCGTTCGGCTAGCCTTCATAAGTTTATATTCCTTGACATGCGAATGTCTGCATGTCACGGTCGCGACGCTCCGCATCGGCGGCGCGTTGGTTCCGGGGCCACCCGGGCAGGCGCGACCGCCGGGGATCCGGTCCCGTCAGGCCGGTGATGCCGGAGCGGCGGACGCGCGCCGGGGGAGACGGATCCCGACCGCGCGAAAGCCGGGCCCCGGACGTAGCGACTCCTGGATCCGGCCTGGCCGCGGTGCGCGGATCGGCGGCGGCGAAGCGCCGCCCGGTTTCCCCACCTTCCATCCCCGTTCACCCCGGGGACGCAGACCCCCGCCGATCCGCGCATCTCCCCGCAGGATCAACGACCGGAACCGCCGGACCGCCTGAAGCCATCGCCCCCGCCGGACCGGCGCCGGGGCCGATCCCGCTTGCTCTGCCGGGTCAGGCTCATTCCGGTGCGAGGGCCGCCAGCGCCTGCGCGCCCGTGACCGCCCGGTCCGCCGGCCATGCGAGGAAGTCGGCGTCGTGGCTGGTGGCCGCGTCGAGCATGGCCCGGTAGGTCTTGCGCGGCACCTCACGCGCGCCGAAGCGGGCGAGGTGAGGGGTCACGAACTGCGTGTCGAGCAGCCGGAAGCCGCCCGTCCGGAGCCGGGCGACGAGATGCACGAGCGCCACCTTCGAGGCGTCGCGGGCCGTGTGGAACATGCTCTCGCCGAAGAACGCCGCCCCCAGGTGCACCCCGTAGAGGCCGCCGACGAGACGCCCGTCCTGCCAGGCCTCCACCGTGTGGGCGTGGCCGGCGTCGAACAGCGCGCCGTAGAGGTCGCGGATGCGCTGGTTGATCCAGGTCTGGTCGCGGCCCTCGGCCGGCGCGGCGCAGCCGTCGATCACGGCGTCGAAGTCGCTGTCGACGCGGATCTCGAACGCATCCGAGCGCACCGTGCGCGCGAGGCGGGAGGGAACATGGAACCCGTCGAGCGGAATGATGCCGCGTTCCTTGGGCTCGACCCAGTAGAGCGCGGGGTCGTCCGCGCTCTCGGCCATCGGGAAGATGCCGGCCGCGTAGGCGCGCAGCAGCAGGTCCGGCGTGATTTCCAGGTCGCTGTCGCGCCGTCGTCCCATGCCGCGTCCACTCCGTTGCCTGCCGCGCGCATCATGCCGCCAAGTCGACGCCGGGTGGCAGGAAAAATGATGCGTTCCCCGGCCGGAGCCGCTGGCCCGAAAGGGCCGGGCCGATGTCGCCGGGCCGGCTTCGCCCCTAGACCCCGGACGGGTCCGCCATGCCCCCGGTCGCCAGGAACGACTCCAGCCAGTGGATGTCGTACTCCCCGTTCTGCATGTCGGGGTTGCGGACGAGCGTCCGGAACAGCGGCAGGGTCGTCTCGATGCCGTCGACGACGAACTCGTCGAGTGCGCGCCGCAGGCGCATCAGGCACTCGGTGCGGTTGCGCCCGTGGACGATGAGCTTGCCCACCAGCGAGTCGTAGTTCGGCGGGATCGTGTAGCCCTGGTAGACGGCCGAATCCACGCGCACGCCGAGACCGCCGGGCGGATGGAAGTAGGCGATCCGCCCCGGCGAGGGCCGGAAGGTCGCCGGGTGCTCGGCGTTGATGCGGCACTCGATGGCATGGCCGTTGAGCGCGATGTCCTCCTGCGCGAAGGACAGCGGCGCGCCGGCGGCGATGCGGATCTGCTCGTTGACGAGGTCGATCCCGGTGATCATCTCCGTGACGGGATGCTCCACCTGGATGCGGGTGTTCATCTCGATGAAGTAGAACTCGCCGTTCTCGTAGAGGAACTCCACCGTGCCGGCGCCGACATAGGACAGTTCCTGCATGGCGCGGGCGACCGTCCCGCCGATCCTGGCGCGCATGTCGGCGTTGAGCGCGGGGGAGGGACCCTCCTCCCACACCTTCTGGTGGCGGCGCTGCAGCGAGCAGTCGCGCTCGAAGAGGTGGACCGCGCCGCCCTTTCCGTCCCCCAGGACCTGCAGCTCGATGTGGCGAGGCTTCTCGAGGTACTTTTCGAGGTAGACCGCGTCGTCGCCGAAAGCCGCCTTCGCCTCGGTGCGGGCCGTCTGCAGCGCGTTGACGAGGTCGGCCTCGGTGCGCGCCACCTTCATGCCGCGCCCGCCGCCGCCGGCTGCCGCCTTCACGAGCACCGGGTAGCCGATGTCGGCCGCCACGCGCATCGCCTCGTCGTCGTCCGTGATGCCGCCTTCCGAGCCCGGCACGCAGGGGATGCCGAGGCGCCGCGCGGTGCGCTTGGCCTCGATCTTGTCGCCCATGATGCGGATGTGCTCGGCCTTGGGGCCGATGAAGTGGATGTTGTGGCTCTCGAGGATCTCGGCGAAGCGCGCGTTCTCGGACAGGAAGCCGTAGCCCGGATGCACGGCGTCGGCGCCGGTGATCTCGCAGGCCGCGAGCAGGGCCGGGATGTTGAGGTAAGAGTCGCGCGCCGGCGGCGGGCCGATGCACACGCTCTCGTCGGCGAGGCGGACATGCATGGCGTCGGCGTCGGCGGTCGAGTGGACCGCGACCGTCGCGATGCCCAGTTCCTTGGCGGCCCGCAGAACACGAAGCGCGATTTCGCCGCGGTTCGCGATGAGGATCTTGTCGAACATCGTGTCAGCTTTCCCCTGGCGGGAACAGGACGTAGCCGGTTGCCGAGATCAAGGCAGGGATAATGGAGGACGCGGTACCACGATCCTCCACCTCGTCGAACCCGGAGACGGCGCCGCCGTCCTCGCAAACGGCCTGCGTGGCCAGCATTTTTGCCTCACCGAGGGATGACGCCACAACCTCGACGTGGCGATAGAAACCCCTGCCGTCGAGATGCCCTTCGACGAGGAACGCAAAGTGCGACAGCGTCGCTCCCATCAGTTCACTCGATGACCATCAGCGGCTCGCCGTACTCGACCGGCTGGCCGTCCTCCACGAGCACCGCCGTCACCGTCCCCGAGCGCGGCGCCACGATCTCGTTGAAGGTCTTCATGGCTTCGACCAGCAGCACGCGCTCGCCGGTCTTGACGACACTGCCCACCTCCACGAACGCCTTGGCGTCCGGCGAGGGGCGGCGGTAGGCGGTGCCCACCATCGGCGAGGTGACGGTGTTGGCGCTGATCGCGGCCTCGGCCTTGGCCGAGCCGGGAGCGGCCGCAGGAGCGGCGGCTGGCGCTGCCGGGGCGGGAGCGGCGGCGGGAAGCGTCATCGTCACCGGGGCCGCGGCCATGAGCTGGCGCGCCACGCGGATCCGCAGATCGCCCTTCTCGACCTCGATCTCCGAGAGATCCGTCTCGGCGAGCAGCTTGGCCAGCTCGCGCACGAGCTTGGGGTCGATGCCTTGGTCCTTTGTCGTCATCGTCTTGCGGGTCGCCATGTTGAGGGAAGCCGTCCGGGGGGAGGCCGCCGGGGGGGCTGCGGTCGGCTTGGTCCCGGCCTTCGTCGTGGCGCTCGCCATTGGGCTTCGTCCCCGATGCTTGACGTCAGGACCTGCCGGACCGGCAGGCAGAATCAACCGTTCCGCGCAGTGACCGCGCGGAGCGTCCTCATATCGCCTTAAGCACGAAAGGGGAAGCACGGCGCGCCGCCGTGCCCGGTCCTTCCCGCGCCGGCCGCCCGCCGGCGCCGGCTTGGCACTGGAGGTGACGCGGGCATGCTGCCGCGCGACCCGGCCTTCAGCCCCGCGTCCTCAGCACGTCGCCTTGCCGCACTGGCGCATCGCCGTCACCGTGGAGCGCAGCTGCTCGGTGCCGACTGCCCCGAAAACGATCTCGTTTCCAATGACATAGGCCGGAGTTCCGCTGAGCTTCAGCATGTCGGCCATGCGCATCGTGTCCTGCAGGCGGCTCTGCGTCTCGGGGCTGTCCATGTCCTTGGCAAGCCGCATCATGTCCGCGCCCGCCTCCTTGGCCGCGGCCAGCGCTTGCGCCTTGCCGACGCGCGACTTCGACTCCATCAGCTTGACGTGGAAGTCCCACCACTTGTCCGCCTTCAGCTGGTTCTTGGCGGCGATCGAGACCTGGGCGGCTTCGATCGAGTCCTGCCCCTGCAGCGGGAAGTCGCGGATCACGACCCGCAGCTTGGGGTCCGCCTTGATGAGGTCGCGAAGGTCGGCGACCGAGCGCCGGCAATAGGGGCAGTTGTAGTCGGTGAACTCGACGATGGTGACGTCCCCGGCGGGATTCCCGACGATGATGTTCTTGTCGGCGCCGGTCAGCAGCGGCTGGAGATCGTTGATCGCACCCTGGATCGCGACCCGCTCCTGCTCCTTCTGGCGGCGGTCGAGCTCGATGAGCGCGTCCTGGATCACGTCGGGATTCTTCATCAGGTAGTCGCGGATCATCTCGCCGATGGCCGCCTTCTGCTTGTCGTTGAAATCCTGGGCCTGCGCCGGAGCGGCGAGCGGCGTCGCGGCCATGGCCAGCGACAGGGCGAGAAGCGCGCGCCGCAGGACCGGTCGCAGGGAAACGGAGAGGTTCATCGAGGACTCCTGGGGCCGGTTGCCGGCATGGTTCGACAACGCCTTACACCGAACGTGGTTACGACGCCGTTCACGGATTGGACATCGGCGGGCGCGGCGGCCGATAGTTCAGGATGTCGTCGGACTTGATGTAGCTGGGAGAACCGGGCGGCAGCTTCTCCTTCGCCCGGGTCGCCTGCGTCACCGCCATGCGGTAGTCGCCGACGACGAAATAGGCCTGCGCCGAGGCGTATTCGGCCATGCCGATGTCGCCCTTGAGCGCATAGGCCTGCGCCAGGTGTCGCCAGCCATCGGGCCATTCCGCCTCGCGCTGCGTGGCGTTGGACAGTTCGCGGATGGCCTCGGCCGCCAGCGCCTTGTTGCCCGTCGCCACCAGCGCCTGGCCCAGGAGGATGCGCACGAGGCCCGCCGAAGGCGCCAGGGCAACCGCGCGGCGCAGCGGGACCAGCGCCTCCTGCGGCCTGCCGAACTCCAGCAGCACCTGGCCCTTCAGTTCCCAGAACCAGGCGTTGTTCGGCTGGTCGCGCAGCAGCGCGTCGATCTGGCCGAGCGCGTCGGCAAGCCGCTTGCTCCGGTAGGCGGCGATGGCGCGGGCGTAGCGCGCCGGGAGCGTCACGTCGCTCGGCGGGTAGCGGCGACCGACCTCGGCGGCATTGGCGGCGAAGCCGTACAGCTTGGCACGCATCATGTCGTGGCGTTGCTGGAGCGCGGGCGGATCCTTCCGGTCGAAGAACGGGCTCTTGGCCGCCAGCGCCTCCATGTTGGCGATGCGCTCCTGGGGCAGGGGGTGGCTCAGCAGGTAGGGATCGATGCTCGATGTCTTGAACATCGACTCCTGGCTGAAGCGGCGGAACGTATCGAGCATCCCGCGCGGCGACTGTCCGGTCTTCTCGAGGTAGCCCACGGCCATGCGGTCGGCTGCCTGCTCCTCCGAGCGCTGGTAGGCGAGCAGGCTGCGCATCGCCAGTTCCTGGCCGCCATACATCACGCCGGCCGCCCCGGCGCCCGAATTGCCGACCCCGCCCCGCGAAACGGCGCCGCCGGCCATGGCGCCGGCGCCCAGCAGCATGCCAGCGACGGCGAGGAGCTGCGCCTTCGCCATTTCCTGTCGCAGGCGGGCGAGGTGGCCGCCGACGATGTGGCCGGTCTCGTGCGCGAGGACGCCGATCACCTCGTTCGGCGTCCTGGCCTCCATCAGCGTGCCGATGTTGATGAACATCCGCTTGCCGTCGGCGACGAAGGCGTTGAACGAGCGGTTGCCGAGCAGGATGATCTGGATCGAGCCCTTGCGGATGCCGGCCGTGTCGAAGATCGGGGTCGCGTAGTCGCGCAGCAGCTGCTCGATCTCGGCGTCGCGGATCACGTTCTGCGTGGCGGCCTGCGCCACGGCCGGGGCCGGCTGCAGGACGACGCCTGCGGCCATCGCCGCGGCGGTGAGCGCCGCCGTCGCCCGGCGGGCGAGCGCTCCGGCCGCGGCCAGCCGGTCGCGGCCTGCGGCGCTTGGCGCGGCGGGCGGGTTGCTGCTAGGGGTGCGTCGGACACTGCGAAGCATGCCGTTCAGGGACCTTGGCATCGGAAACCAGACTTAGCGATCCGCCCGCGTGCTGGTCAAATCACGCGGACGTGGCGAATTTCAACCGCATGTGACGTGCGATCGCGGCAGGGCCATGGCAAGCGCCGTCCCGGCCGTCCTGAAAAAAGGCTGAGGCCGGGAAGCGTTCATGAGCGAGATCACGTCCTCCAGGGGCCCGCAGCCGTCGGCGCGCAGCGCGGTGGCCCCGTTCCTCGCCATGGACGTCATGGCGGCGGCGAACCGGCGCGAGGCCGCGGGCGGCTCCGTCGCCCACATGGAGGTCGGCCAGCCGGGCGCTCCCGCGCCGCGCAAGGTCGTGGAGGCCGCCCGCCGCGCCCTCGACATCGGCCGCATCGGGTACACCGAGGCGCTCGGCCTGCCGTCCCTGCGCGAGCGGATCGCCCGGCACTACCGCGACACCTACGGCGTGACGGTCCCCGCATCCCGGATCGCGGTCACGACGGGCTCGTCGGGCGGCTTCATCCTCGCCTTCCTGTCGATGTTCGACACCGGCGCCCGCGTCGCCATCACGGCCCCCGGCTACCCCGCCTATCGCAACGTCCTGACGGCGCTCGGCATCGAGCCGGTCGAGATCGAGGTGGGGGCCGCCGACGGCTGGATCATGACTCCGGAAGCGCTGGAGGCGGCCCATGCCCGCGCCCGCCTCGACGGCGTCCTGGTGATGAGCCCGGCCAATCCATCCGGCACCATGATGGACCGCGACCAGCTCGCCGCCGTCGCCGCCACATGCCGCCGGCTCGGCCTCTGGTTCATCTCCGACGAGATCTACCACGGCCTCACCTACGAGCGGCCGGCGGTGACGGCGCTCGCCGTCGACGACGACGCCGTGGTGATCAACAGCTTCTCCAAGTACTACTGCATGACCGGTTGGCGCGTCGGCTGGATGGTCGTCCCCGAGCGTCTGGCGCGCCCGGTCGAGCGGCTGAGCCAGTCGCTCGCCATCTCGGTGCCGTACCTGTCGCAGGTGGCCGCGGAGGCCGCGTTCGAGGCGACCGAAGAACTGGAGTCGATCAAGGCGGGCTATGCCCTGAATCGTTCCGTGCTTCTCGACGGTCTTCTGCGGGTCGGACTGCCGGACTTCCTGCCGGTCGACGGCGCCTTCTACGCCTATGTCGACGTCGGCCGCTACACCAACGACAGCATGGCGTTCTGCAAGGATCTGCTGGAACAGGAAGGGGTTGCGACCACCCCCGGCCTCGATTTCGACCCCGCAAGAGGCCACCGCTACCTGCGCATCAGCTTCGCCGGAAGCCTGCAGGACTGCGAGGCGACCCTCGCCGGGCTGAGCCGATTCCTCAAGCGGTAGAAGGCCTTGCGGGGCCTTATTCGACGTCCTCGACCTCGACCGTCGTGCCGTAGACCCGCTGCGCCAGCGCCGCTTCCATGAAGGGGTCGAGGTCGCCATCCAGCACGTCGCCGGGGCTCGTCGACGTGACGCCCGTCCGCAAGTCCTTCACCAGCTGGTACGGCTGCAGCACGTAGGAGCGGATCTGGTGGCCCCAGCCGATCTCCGTCTTGGAAGCCGCCTCGGCGTTCGCCTTTTCCTCGCGAATCTTCAGTTCCCGCTCGTAGAGCCGCGCGCGAAGCATGTCCCAGGCCTTGGCGCGGTTCTTGTGCTGCGAGCGCTCCTGCTGGCATGCCACGACGATTCCAGTCGGAATGTGCGTGATGCGGACCGCAGAGTCGGTCGTGTTGACGTGCTGTCCGCCGGCACCTGACGACCTGAACGTGTCGATCCGGCAGTCGGCCTCGTTCACCTCGATCTGGATCCGGTCGTCGATGACCGGGTAAACCCACACCGACGCGAAGCTCGTATGACGGCGGGCATTGGAATCAAAGGGAGAAATGCGCACCAGCCGGTGCACGCCGCTTTCCGTCTTCAGCCAGCCATAGGCGTTGTGGCCCTTGATCTGGAGGGTCGCGCCCTTGATCCCGGCCTCCTCGCCGTCGGCCATGTCCATGACCTCGACCTTGTATTTCCGCCGCTCGGCCCAGCGCGTGTACATGCGCATGAGCATGTTGGTCCAGTCCTGGCTTTCGGTGCCGCCGGCGCCGGAATGGACCTCGAGGAATGCATCGTTACGGTCGGCTTCGCCCGACAGCAGCGTCTCCACCTGCCGGCGCGCGGCCTCGGCCTGGACGACGCGGATCGCCTCCTCGCCCTCGCCGATGGCGGTCTGGTCTTCCTCCATCTCGCCGAGCTCGATGAGGGTCATGGCATCGTCGAGATCGCGCTCGAGCCGCCCGATAGACCCCAGGCTTTCCTCGAGATCCGTCCGCTCGCGCATCACCTTCTGCGCTTCGTCGGGCTTGTCCCAGAGGCTCGGATCCTCGGCGCGGGCGTTCAGCTCCGCG
>CAZJCW010000096.1:0-14525 GCA_964544365.1 uncultured Alsobacter sp. | reverse complement strand
CGATGGGCGTTTCCTGGCTGACGAAGCTCTGGATGGCGTCGGTGCGCTTCACCTTCGGCACCAGATCCACCATCAGCGCCTCGATCCGCACGATCTTCGCCATCGTCGCCGTTCCCGTCGCTAGAAGAAGCCGATCGCGCGTTGCATGGCGCGGGAGAAGTGCAGTTCGAGGGCCGCTTCCGCGGCGTCGGGATCCCGCGCCCGGCAGGCGGCGAGAATCGCCAGGTGCTCGTTCATCGTCCGCACGACGAGCGGCGACGACAGGCGGAACTCACGGTCCAGCCGGACGAAGCGCACGAAATGCTGCGCCTGGCTGTAGGCCGCCTCGATCATCGGGTTGGCCAGCACGTCGATCACCTCGATGTGGAAGCCGAAGTCGATCTCCTCGAGTTCCTGTGCGGTCGAGACCGTCAGTTCGCGGCCCTGCACGCGCTCCATCACGGCGCGATGCCGGCTCTCGAGGGCGTCGATCTGCGGCAGCGGCGCGATCTCCGCAAACGTTCTCACGGCAGCCCGCTCGAGGATCAGCCGCAACTGGTAGGAGTTGCGCACGAGCGCGAAGTCCGGCTTGCGCAGTTCGATCCCGGATCGCGCGTGGATGGTCAGCCATCCTTCCGTCTGCAGGACGCGGAGCGCGTCGCGCAGCGGACCGACCGGGACACCGAGAAGCTTCACGAGGTCCTGCTGCGACAGAAAGGCGCCCGGCTCGAGGCGACGGTCGAACAGCGCCTGCAGGAAGCGGTCGCGCGCCCGATCGCTCAGGCTGCCACCCGCGCCGCCCCCGGCGAGGAGAGGGGCGTCCGGGGGGCGCTGCTCCTGCGCGGTCTCGATGCCGGCGGCGTGATCGACGCTTGCAGAGTCGGCGGAACGTGATCTACCTTTCATTCCAACTGATCTATCAGAGAGCGCCGGTGAATTTCAACGGCGCCGTTCGGGGGATACGCCGATGCGGATCGAGGGCTTCCGGCTCACGCGATTCCAGTTCGCGAGAGACCGCGTCATCGGCGACAGCCAGGTCCATATCGCGTTCAGCCATCCCTTCACCCTGGAGTTGATGGCCGGCGACGGCACGGTCGGCCTGGGCTTCGGCCTCAGCCTGTTCCACGCCCTCCCGTCGCTGACCGAGATCGAGCGGATGTTCCGCGAAGAGGCATGGCCTGGGCTCGAGGGGCAGCCGCCGTCCGGCCTCGTCCACCGCATCGGGCGCCCACGGGGCGGCAACCAGCGCAGGATGTCGCTGCCGTTCGAGGAGGCGATCAACCAGGCGTGCTGGGATCTCGCCGCGAAGCAGGCCGGGCTGCCACTGTACCGGATGCTCGGCGGAACGGATCCGAAGGTCCGCACCTATGCCAGCGGCCTCGACTATCACCTCAGCGACGCCCACTACGTGCAGTTGTTCACGCAGGCGGCGGAACAGGGCCATCGCGGGTTCAAGATCAAGGTCGGGCACCCGGACGTCGAGTGGGACCTGCATCGCCTCAAGCTGCTCAGGGACGCAGTGGGCGATGTCGGTCCGGTCATGGTCGACAGCAACGAGGCCTGGTCGCCGAAGGAGACCATCCGTCGCCTCGAGATCTATCGGCGGGCAGGCTTCGACATCTTCTGGGTGGAGGATCCCTGCCTTCGCGACGACTTCGACGGACTTCGCGAGATCCGGGAAGGTGCGCCCTGGACCCACGTCAACTCCGGCGAGTACCTCGACCTGCGCGGCAAGCGCAAGCTGATCGAGGCTCGCGGCGCCGACATCCTGAACGTCCACGGCCATGTCTCCGACGTGATGCGCGCCGGCTGGCTCGCCGCCGAGCACGGCATCCCGGTCAGCCTCGGAAACACCATGCTCGAGATCGGCGTCCACATGGCCGCCGCGCTGCCCGAGGCGCACTGGCTGGAATACTCGTTCCAGAACTACAATCACCTCGTCGAGGAACCGATCGTGATGCGTGACGGCTATGCCATCGCCCCCGATCGTCCCGGCCACGGCCTTGTTCTCAGCGAGCGCGCCCGCCGCGCCGACGCTGTTCCCGACGTCCTGCCGGCGGACGCCCTGCCGCCCCCGCCGACCTCGACGCCGATACGCCTGACCTGAAGCCTGCGCCTATGCGACCGGCCGTCCGAGCCGGCGATCAACGACAGCCATGGGAGGACACGATGAAGTTCGACCGCCGCCAGCTCCTTGGAGGCCTCGCCGCGACGCCGCTCGCCGGCCTCTTGCCGGGCCCGGCCTTCGCACAGAAGGCCGGCATCAACTACTGGCACCATTTCACCTCGACCACCGAGTTCAAGGGTCTCGAGCGGGTCATGGCGCTGTTCAAGGCGAAGTTCCCCGACATCGCGGTCACGCAGGAGAACATCCCGAACCCCGAGTACATGTCGAAGATGACCGCGGCGGTCGTCGCCAACGCCAAGCCGGACACGTGCATGGTGGTGGCTGAACGCGCCGGTGACCTCGTCGCCATGGGCGGCCTGACCGACGTCACCAGCCGCATCAAGGCCTGGTCGCGCTTCGGCGAGTATCCGGCCCAGGCGTGGCAGGGCAGCACGGTGGGCGGGAAGATCTACGGCATCCCGGCCTTCACCTTCGTCAACTGGATGTACTACCGGAAGGACTGGTTCGCCGAGAAGGGCATCGCCCCGCCGAAGACCTTCGCCGAGTTCCTCGAAGCGTCGATCAAGGTGACCGACCCGTCGAAGAACCGCTTCGGCTTCAGCCTGCGCGGCGGCGCGGGCGGGCAGTCCTGGGTCGTCGATCTGATCGAGGCATGGGGCTCCCCCATCGTCGTCGACGGCAAGATGGCCATCGACAAGAAGAAGGCCACCGAAGCCGTCGCCTTCTACGCGGAGCTCCTGACCAAGCACAAGGTCGTGCCGACCAGCGCGCCCAACGACGGCTATCGCCAGATCATGGAGGCCTTCAAGACCGGCCAGACCGCGATGGTCATGCACCACACCGGTTCGCTCACGGAGATCCAGGCTGCGCTCAAGCCCGAGCAGTTCGGCACGCTGCCGATCCCGGCGGGCCCGGCGGCTCGCATCGCCCGCGTCACCTACCTGTTCAACGGCGTGTCCAATCCGGCCAAGCTCGATGCGGCGATGCGCTGGATCGAGTTCTGGGCGGAACCCGAGCCCGCCATCGCCTTCCTGGAGGAGACGGGCTACTTCCCGTCTTCGCCGAAGGTGGCGCAGGACGAGCGCATCACCAAGAACCCCATCTACGGCGCGGCCGTGGAGACGACCACGTTCGGCCGGCTGCCGCCGATGTTCGTCGGATATGCCGGATGGTCGGAAACCGTCGTGCTGCCCGAGTTCCAGAAGGTGCTCGTCGGACGCCAGACGGCCGAGCAGGCGGTGGACGCCATGATGAAGGGTCTCGAAGCCGCGCTGAGATAGCGCCTTCCGTCACCGATCATGTCGCGCGTGGCCCTCCCACGCCCGCGTGGCATACGGGGGGCGGGTTCGCCCGCCCCCCGCTTCCCGATCCCAAGGAGGTCTTCCATGGCGACGTCGCTCAGCGCGGCCCAGATCCAGTCCTTCCGCGACAATGGCGTGCTGTTCCCGTTCCGCGTGCTCGACGACGCCGAGATCGCGGCCGGGCTCGCCGTCATCGATGGCATCGATGCCCGGCCCGACGTGCGCAAGGGCCTGCTGCTGCACAAGACCTACTATGTGTCGAAGACGCTGTGCGACCTTTGCCGCCACCCGCGGATCCTCGATGCGGTGGAAGGCGTGATCGGCCCCAACATCCTGGTCTGGGGAGCGAATTTCTTTCTCAAGGAGCCGCGGTCGGATGCCTATGTGAGCTGGCACCAGGACGCGACCTACTGGGGCCTGGAGCCCTCCGACATCGTGACCGCATGGGTTGCCTTCACGCCGTCCACCGTCGAGAGCGGCTGCATGCGCGTCGTTCCCGGGACGCACAAGGGCGGGATCATGGCGCACAAGGAAACGTGGGCGCAGGACAACCTGCTGTCGCGCGGCCAGGAGATCGCCGTCGACGTGGATCTCGACAAGGTCGTCGATGTCGTGCTCAAGCCCGGCGAGATGTCGCTGCACCATGTCGACATCGCGCACAATTCGGAGCCCAATCGCTCTGCGCAGCGGCGCATCGGTTTCGCGATCCGCTATGTCGGTGCTCATGTGAAGCAGGCCGGCGGCGTGCGCGACAAGGCCATGCTGGTGCGCGGCGAGGACCGCTGGCATCACTTCGACCACGAGGAGGGCGCCGAAGGCGACTTCCTCCCTGCGGACATGGAGCGCCATGCGCGCTCGTGGGGCGGCACGCGGCTTGCGCCAAAGCCTCCCGGCGAGGCCGCCAAGGCCTCGTGAGCCGCCGACGCCTGTCCGTCCTCGTCCGTTCCGCCCCGCAAGGAGGGCTCCATGCGCATCACCGACATCCGCTGCTTCGTGCTGGAGTCCGAGCCGCCGGCGCACCGCTATCGCTGGCGCACCGGCCTGATGGGCTCGCATGACGGTCTCGTCCCCGGCCGCAAGCAGAACACCGCCGTCATGCGCATGGAGACGGACGAAGGCATCGTCGGCTGCGTCGAGATCGAGAGTTCCGCTCGCTACGCCTCTTCCGTCCTGCAACTGACCGAGCGTCGACTGAAGAGCCTCATCGGCGAGGATCCGCTGGCGACCGAACGGCTCTGGCATCTCATCTGGGAGATCGATCGGATCGACGAGATGCACATGACGCATCTCGGCCTCGTGGACCAGCTCGCATGGGACATCAAGTCGAAGAAGGCGGGAATGCCGCTCTGGCAGATGCTGGGAGGCAACTCGACCAAGGTGCCGGCCTACGCCTCCACGGTGACGTGGGACACGATGGACGAGTACGAGCGCTACATCAAACAGTCCATGGACGAGGGCTTTTTCGCCTTCAAGTTGCACGCTTGGGGTGATGCCAAGGAGGACGCGAAGCTCTGCCGCAACCTGCGCAAGTGGAC
This sequence comes from uncultured Alsobacter sp., assembly GCA_964544365.1. Lineage (GTDB taxonomy): Bacteria > Pseudomonadota > Alphaproteobacteria > Rhizobiales > Beijerinckiaceae > Alsobacter. The sequence goes on along the minus strand of CAZJCW010000096.1, from coordinate 9,582 downwards.
AGGCCCGGACGCCGACCTGATGTTCGACGGCTCCGCCGGCTGGGACTACGTCACGTCCCTCTGGTTCGGCCGTGTTCTCGAGGAATGCGGCTTCCTCTGGTACGAGGAGCCGATGCGCGAGTTCGAGCTCAACAGCTATCGAAAGCTGTGCGACGCGCTGGACATTCCCGTCCTGGCTGCCGAGACCTCGGACGGCTGCCACTGGAACATGGCGACATGGATCCAGATGGGTGCGCTCGACATGACGCGCGTCAACACGAACTACAAGGGCGGCCTCACCGGCGCGATGAAGATCGCCCACCTGTCGGACAGCCACGGCATGCGCTGCCAGGTGCATGGAATGGGCCTCGCCAACGCCCAGCTCTGCGCCGCCATCCGGATCAACGACTACTACGAGCAGCTCGTGATCAACGCCGAGCAGATCGCCGGCCTGAAGCGGCTCGGCAAGCTGGCGATCACGCAGGGCTATCTCCACGTCGGCAGCGAGCCGGGGCTCGGCCACGACGTCGACTGGGCGCATGTGGAGCGTCACGCCGTGGCGTCGGTCTGAGGCATGGCGGTCGTCGACCAAGCCGGAAGCGCCAGCGCAAGGCCGCGACGTTCGCTGCTGACGGCCATCGGTGACCTTTCGGAGACGCGATACTGGGCCTACTGGCTGCTGGTTCCGGCGCTGGTGCTGATCCTGGCCGTGGTGCTGTACCCCACGGTCTGGGGGTTCGGGCTGAGCTTCCGGGAAATGCGGCTCAACCGGCTCGACCTCGGCACCGGCTTCGTCGGCCTGAAGCACTATCGGGCGCTGCTCGATGACCCGATCTTCTGGTTGTCCCTCCAGAACACCGTCATCTGGACGGTCACCGCCTGCGTCGGAGAACTGCTTCTTGGTCTGGCCGTCGCCCTTCTGCTCAACCGCGAGCAGACGGGCTTCCGCGTGGCGTCCGTCCTGATCCTGCTGCCGTGGTTCCTGCCCAACGTCGTGGCGGGCCACATGTGGGCGCTGATGCTGGATCCGCGGCTGGGTGTCGTGAACGACCTGCTGGTCAAGGTCGGCATCCTGACCACCTACAAGGCTTGGTTCGCGGATCCGAACTGGGCCATGGCTGCCGCACTTCTGGTCGAGATCTGGCACGGCTTCCCGTTCTTCGCGCTGCTTCTGCTGGCCGGCCTCAAGGCCATTCCGCAGGATCTCTACGAAGCGGCGGCCATCGACGGCGCCGGCCCGCTGACCCGCTTCCGCTACGTCACCCTTCCCCAGCTCAAGACGATCATCGTCGCCTCGGTCGTCCTGCGCGTCATCAGCCTCGTCAATTCCCCCGATATCCTGCTCATCCTGACCGGCGGCGGGCCCGGGCGCTCGACGATGGTGCTGTCGCTCTACGCCTTCCTGAAGGTCAACAAGGAGTTCAACTTCGGCTACGGCAGCGCGCTGGCGGTGGTGCTGTTCGTCCTGCTGATGGTGTTCTCATACCTCTATGTCCGTCTCGCCAACGTGATGAAGGACTGACCCATGGCCCGTGTCGGCAGCATGTCCCGCTCCAAGGCGATCGGTGACCTCCTCGCCCAGGTCGCCGTGTGGACGATCGTCGTCTTCGCGATCTTCCCGATCGCATGGGCCTTCCTCATCTCGCTGAAGCCGGAGGAGGACATCGTCACTGCGACGCTGCAGTACATCCCCCGCCGGGTCACCTTCGAGAATTACATCGCCATCTGGACGCGCTCGAACTTCCCCACCCTCATCGGCAATTCCATCGTCACGACGCTCACGACCGTCGCCATCTGCACCACGGTCGGAACGCTGGCCTCCTACGCGGTGACCCGGTATCGCTTCACGGGCCGGCGCGAGCTGATGATGCTGTTCCTCGTCGTTCGCATGTTCCCGGCGGTGATGATCATCATCCCGCTTTTCATCCTGATGCGCGGCGTCGGCCTGCTCGACAGTCGCTTCGGCCTGGCGCTCGCCTACACCACATTCCTGTTGCCGGTGTTCATCTGGATGATGAAGGGCTTCTTCGAGGCCGTGCCGAACGACCTGGAAGATGCCGCGCGCATCGATGGCGCCAGCCGCCTTGGCGCCATGGTGCGCGTGGTGCTGCCGCTGGTCGTGGGTGGACTGGTCGCGACGGCCGTGTTCATCGCCATCGGTGCATGGAACGAGTTCCTGTTCGCGCTGATGCTCACCACCAGCACCGGATCGAGAACGTGGCCCGTGGGCTTGCAGCTGATGGTCGGCGAATTCCAGCTCCCGTGGGGATCGTTGGCCGCCGGCGGCATCATCTCCATCGTGCCGGTGATGGTCCTGTTCGCGCTCGTCCAGCGCGCGATGGTTCGCGGTCTGACCGCAGGGGCGGTCAAGAGCTGATGGCCTGAAGAAGGCGCGTCCTCCGCAAGGCGGTGCCATGCCTTTGCGCGCTGGCCCGGCACAGCATGGCGAACTAGGATTTGGCTCCGATACCACTGATCCCGTGCGAGCCAACATGACGCAGCCCAGATCGCCCCTTCCCCTCGACGGCATCACCGTCGTGTCCCTCGAGCAGGCGATCGCGGCGCCCTTGGCGACGCGCCATCTCGCCGACTGGGGCGCCCGCGTCATCAAGATCGAGCGGCCGGGCAAGGGCGACTTCTGCCGCGACTACGACGGCGCGCTGAACGGGCTGTCGAGCCACTTCGCCTGGACCAACAGGTCCAAGGAAAGCCTTGCCATCGACATCAAGGATCACGAGGGCCGCCGGGTGCTCGACGCCCTGCTGGAGCGGGCCGACGTGTTCCTGCAGAACCTCGCCCCCGGCGCCGCCGAGCGTCAGGGGCTGGACGCTGCGAGCCTCGTCGCGCGCCATCCCCGCCTCATCTGCTGCGACGTCTCGGGCTACGGGACAGGCGGACCCTACAGCGACCGGAAGGCCTACGATCTTCTCGTCCAGTGCGAGGCGGGCATCCCCGCGGTGACCGGCACGGAGGAGGAGCCCTCCAAGGTCGGCATCTCCATCGTCGACATCGCCACCGGGATGTACATCCTGAACGGCGTTCTCATGGCGCTCTATCACCGGGAGCGGACCGGCCGTGGCACGGCGTTCGAGGTGTCGCTGTTCGACTCGATCACCGAGTGGATGAGCTATCCCGCCTACTATACGCACGGGACAGGGCAAAGACCGGCGCGTACAGGGCTCCGCCACGCCACCATCGCGCCCTATGGCCCGTTCCGGGCCGGTGACGGCAAGGCCGTCTTCTTCGGCATCCAGAACAACCGTGAGTGGGAGGGCTTTTGCCAGAAGGTCCTGGGTGACCGGTCCCTCGCCCTGGATGCAAGGTTCCACAGCAATCCCCTGCGGATGGAGAACCGTGCTGTGCTGCAGGAGCTCATCGAGGCGCGGTTCGCCGCGTTGTCGAGCGACGAGGTCGTGAGCCTGCTCGACACCGCCGGGATCGCCAATGCCCGCATGAACGATGTGAAGGACTTCCTGCAGCACCCGCAGTTGCATGCCCGGGGCCGGGTCCGCGAGGTCGCCTCGCCCAACGGCCCGCAGCCGAGTTTCCTGCCGCCCATCACGATCCCCGGCTTGACCCCGCGCATGGACCCGATCCCGGCCGTGGGCGAGCACAACCGCGCGATCCTCGCCGAACTCGGACTGTCGATCACCCCATCCGGGCCGGAGAAATCAGCCTGACCGGCCTTGATGGCTCGGGGGGTGCCTTCGGTCAGGCCGGCTCCGGCGCCACCTTTGCGCCGGTTTCCGCATATTCGCTGAGCACCGCTTCATAGCCCTCGAATTCAGGCGGCCCGAGATAGTGCGAGCGGGTCTGGCCGGCGTTCTTGTGGGCCGAGCGGAACTGCTCCGACCGGGTCCACTCCAGAAACAGGTCCTTCGACGACCATGTGCTGTGGGAGGTGTAGAGCGTGTGGTCGTCCTTTTCCGGGCCCTTGAGCAGGTGGAATGACAAGAAGCCAGGCATCTCGCCGAGACGAGTTTGGCGGGATGTCCAAACCTCCTCGAAGTCCGCCTCCGAGCCCTTGACCACCTTGAACCGGTTCATTGCAATGAACATGGATCGATCTCCGTTGGTGTCGAGGGCTTGGCTTCAGTTTCCCAGCCGGATCGCGACCTTGGTGGCACGCTTGCGGTCCGAGGCGAGATCGAAGGCGGCCAGGGCGTCCGCCATCGGGTAGACTGCCGTGATCATCGGCCGGAAGTCGATCAGCCGCTGGCCGATGATCGTCGCCGCCTCGCCGAACTCGTCGTCGAAACGGAACGTACCGATCAGTTCGATCTCCTTCACGACCACCGTGTTCATCGGCAGGGCGACGTCGCCGCCGAGGCCGACGATGACCATTCGCCCCTTCGGGCGCAATGTCGGCACGATGCCGGCCAGGGCGCCCGGCGCTCCCGAGCATTCGAAGGCAACGTCGATCCGGCCGCGGTTCTCCGTCAGGTGAGCCAGCGCCTGCGGGCCCGTCGACACGTCGATGGCGGCGTCGCAGCCCATTGCGCGAGCGACATCGAGCGAGTGCGGCGCGATGTCGGTGCAGATCACCTCCGACGCACCGCGATGTCGCGCCACGGCGGCGACGATGACCCCTATCGGCCCGCAGCCGGACACCAGCACGCGCCGGCCCTTCAGGTCGCCCGCCTGTTTCGCCGCGTGCAGCGAGACCGACAGGGGCTCGCATAGCGCTGCCTCCTCCGGGGCGACCAGATCTCCGACCGGGAACGCGCGGCCGGCCGGAATCGACAACCGTTCCCTGAACAGGCCTTGTTCGTGGGGGAAACGCATGGCGCTGCCGCTGAACCGCATGTCCTCGCAGTGGATGCGCTCGCCGCGCTTGCAGGAAGGGCAGACGAGGCAGGGCTGGCTCGGGTTGACGGCCACAAGTTGGCCGGGCTTGAGGCCCGTTACTCCGTGCCCGACGGACTCCACGTAACCCGCGGCCTCGTGACCGAGCACCATCGGTTCACGCACGCGGACCGTGCCGAAGCCACCGTGGTGGTAGTAATGCAGGTCGGACCCGCAGATCCCGCCCGCTGCCATGCGGACGACCACCTCGCCATCCCCGGCGCCCGACGAGAGTGGAGCCATGGAGTCGATCCGCAGATCATGGGGAGCGTGGATGACAACGGCGTCCATGGGTGTTCCTCGGGATTGTCGTTCTGGTTGCGGCTACCAAGCCTCGGGCCGACTATGTCTCGGAGAGCCGTGATTGTCATGGCCAGGGTGGTGTCTTGCATGCGACCTGCAGGAGGTCGCGTCACACCTGCAGCGGATAGCGCCCAAGCCGTTCGCACAGCAGCGTGAAGAAGCCGTCGCCGTCCACGTCCTTGAGAAACAGGGCGTTCGGCTTGCGGTCCGTCACGCGCCACCAGTCGGCAACGGTCATGCCGCGGGTCAGCGGGCTCATCGTCTCGATCTCGACGTTGATCTCCCGTCCGGCGAACAGTTCCGGCTTCAGGAGATAGGCGATGACGCAGGGATCGTGCAGGGGCGCGCCGTCCCAGCCGTACTTCTCCCGATCGAAGCGCTCCGAGAAGGCGACCATTTCCCCGACCGCGTGGGCAGCCGGATTGCCGAGCGCGCGGATCGCGTTCATGCGGTCGGGCGTCACCAGCACCTGGTGTGTCAGGTCGAGCGGTGCCAGCACGAGCGGCACGCCGCTCGCCAGCACAGTCGCCGCGGCTTCCGGATCCACATAGATGTTGAACTCGGCCGACGGGGTGATGTTGCCGACCTCGAAATAGGCACCTCCCATTGCCACGATCCTATCGATGCCGCGGGCGGCATCCGGCTGCTTGACCAAGGCCATCGCGATGTTGGTCATCGGGCCCAGCACACACAGCGTCACCGAGGCGGGCTCCGCCGCCAGCAATGTCTCCACGATGAAGTCGACGCCATGCTGCTCCCGAAGGGCGTTCTTCGGGTGAGGAAAGTGGGGCCCGTCGAGACCTGTAGGGCCGTGCACGTGTTCGGCCGTCACCAGCGCGCGCATCATCGGCCTGGAGCAGCCGGCAAACATCGGCACGTCAGTTCGACCGGACAGTTCGACGATTCGTCGAACGTTCATGCTGGTTCGCGGCAGTGGCACGTTGCCGGCGACCGCGACGATGCCCAGGACGTCGAGTTCATCCGTCGAGGCGAGCGCAAGCAGGATGGCCACGGCGTCATCCTGGCCGGGGTCGGTGTCGATGATGATCTTGCGCGGCACGGGCGAATCCTCGGTCGTTGAGCCGCCAGTGAAGTGGCCCCGCCGGCTCTGCGTCAAGGCGTGGCGCGCGCCGTTCGAGGTCGGAGGCGAATGCCAGCCGGTGCGCTATTCAGGCCCGGATCACTGCATCCCGACGAGTCCGTCGAGTTCCCGGTAGTCCGGCAACGTCGTGTCGATTGCCTTGCCGTGGCGAAGCACCGTTCTGTCGGATTGGGGGCGCGAGAGGAGTTCCGTCCAGGTCCGCGCACGGAAGAGGACGAGATCGGCCGCTGCCCCTCTTGCGATGCTGCCATGGTCGAGGCCCATCGCGGCAGCCGGGGCGGTGGTGATGGCCCTCGGCCAGTCACCGACCGGATGGTCGAAATGAGCGATGCGCGTCGCCTCGCGGTAGACTTCCAGCAGATCGAGATCGCCGTATGCGTAGAACGGGTCGCGGGTGTTGTCAGATGCCACCATCACGGAGACACCGCGAGCCTTGAGTTCGTGCAGCAGCGTCACGCCGCGGCGGCGGGGCGTGGCGCCGGCGCTTCGGCTCTGCAGGTACATGTTGCACATCGGAAGGGATACGACGTGGAGGCCCGCCTCGGCGACGAGGTCCATGGTTCGCGCCGCCTCGTCTTCGGGCTGCATCGAGAGCGAGCAGCAATGCCCGACAATGATAGAGCCTTCAAAACGGTGGTCGATTGCGGTTTGAGCGATCAGGCGCAGGGACGCGGCGGTCGGGTCCAGGGTTTCATCGACATGAAAATCGAGGTTCCAGCCCCTTGCGCCTGCCAGACGGAAGAGTGCGTTCAGGCCTTCCGTGAGCTGCGGGCAGGCATAGGTGACGGCACCCAGCGTCACGCTGCCGTGTTCGGCAACGTTGGCGACGACGTCATTCATGTGCGTCGCGTCGAGCGCAAGGTCGATGGCGAAGAGCGGCGAAGCCTGAAGGGCCACCTTGCCGGCCCAACGCTCGCGCATGGCGGCAAAGACCGGGAACGTGATGCCCGTCTGCCCGATCCGACTGTCGATGTGGGTGCGCAACGCGACGGTGCCATGAGCATAGGCACAGCGCAGGGAGAACTCCATGCGTGCCGACACATCTGCGGGGCTCCAGTTGGCCGCCCTGTCTCCGGTCACTGCCTCGAGCGCACCCATGAACGTGCCGTCGGGATTGGGTCGGCGCGGCCAGATGTGCCCCTTGTCGATATGCGTATGCGCGTCGACGAAGCCAGGCCATGCCATGCCCCTGTCGAGGTTCACGGTCGGCAGGGTCGTGTCCCCTGCACCGGGCGGCACGATCGCCTCGATGCGCCCGCCGCCGACCAGGATGTCGGCCAGGACCGTCGCCTCGCCGGCGGAAGGAAGATCGCGCCCATCGACGACTGACGCTGGCAGCGTTGCGTCTGCAATGCGGTAGGCCGGCGCGTGGGGAATGGTCGCGAAACCGTGGCCCATCGCTCAGTTCTCCCGCTTCACGGCGCTCTCGTGCCAGCGGCGCAGGAGCAGGTGGGCGATGTAGCTCGTGACGAGGAAGATCGCGATCCCGGACGCCGAGATCATCACCAGCGCAGCGAACATGCGCGGGATCTTGAGCTGGTAGCTCGCCTCCAGAATGCGGTAGGCCAGACCCGAGGCGTTGCCGCCCGATCCGGCGACGAACTCCGCCACCACTGCACCGATGAGGGCAAGGCCACCGGAGATCTTGAGCCCGCCGAGAAAGTAAGGCAGCGCCGCCGGAAGCTTCAGGTAGCGCATCGTCTGCCACCGCGTGGCGCCATAGAGCTGGAACAGGTTGACCAGGTTGTGATCCGCCGAGTTCAACCCGAGGATCGTGTTCGACAGGATCGGAAAGAACGCAACGATCCATGCGCAGATCAGAAGCGACAGGTTGATGTCGCCGACCCAGATGATGATCAGCGGCGCAATCGACACAACCGGCGTCACCTGCAGCACGACCGCGTAGGGGAACAGCGACTTTTCCAGCCATTTCGACTGCGTGAACACGACCGCGAGCGCCACCCCCACCGTCACGGCGGCGATGAGAGCGGCGAAGGTGATGCGCAGCGTGATCCACAACGCGCCCGACAAGGTGCCCCAGTCGGTCACCAGGGTCTGCGCAATCAGCAGCGGACCGGGCAGGATGTAGGTCGGTACGGCATTGACCCGGACGATGATTTCCCATGCTGCCAGCGCGAAGATGCCGGTGGCGATCGGCGCCAGGATCCCCGGCCATGCCGAAACCCCGATGCCGAGGACCTTGCGTTCCGTCGCGAAGACAGGCCGCGCTTCTGCGTCGGTGCCGTCATGCGGGACCGAAGGAGCGGGAAGGGCGCTGTCGCTCATGCGATCCTCGTCGTAAAGATGCGGCCGTTCGCCTGCGTCATTGGGCTATCGCCTTCTTCAGCGTCTCCGACGCGACCCGGCAAAGATGGGCGTACTCCGCCGAAGTCCGGAACAGGTCGTCGCGCGGGTAGGGGGCATCGACGGCGAGATCGGCCATCACGCGTCCTGGCCGGGCGGCCATGACCACGATGCGCTGGGAGAGGTAGACACTCTCGAACACCGAATGGGTCACGAAAACCGCCGTAAACCGCTGGTCCGACCACAACCGCAGGAGGTCGTCGTTCAGCTTGTGGCGGGTGATCTCGTCGAGCGCCGCAAAGGGCTCGTCCATCAAGAGGATGCGCGGATGGGTGACGAGCGCCCGGGCTATCGAGACGCGCATCTTCATGCCGCCGGACAACTCCCGCGGATAGGCCTTCTCGAATCCCTTCAGACCGACGAGGGCCAGCATTTCGGCCGCACGCGCGTTGGCCTCGCCCTTGTTCACGTGCTTGAGCACGAGCGGCATGGTGACGTTGCCCAATGCCGTGGCCCAGGGCATCAGGGTCGGATCCTGGAAGACGAAGCCGAGGTCGCGCCGTGGAGAGCCGGACGCGTCGTGCTCGGCGCTGGGCCAGTCGATCGTGCCCGCGCTCGGCGCCCCAAGCCCCGCCACCATGCGCAGCAACGTCGACTTGCCGCAGCCAGAGGGGCCGAGCAGGCTCACGAACTCGCCGTCGGCGAGGTCGAGGTCGACGTCGCGGACCGCCAGCGTCCCGTTGCCGAACTGCTTGGACACATGACGAATCGCGACGAGGGGCGGAACGCGCCGCCCCTTGTCGTCCGTTTCGGAGGAGAAGCTCACGATCAGGCCTTGCCGACGCCCTTGTTCACGAACTCGAGGCTATAGGCCTTGGTGATGTCGAGCCCCGGGGGGAACACACCGGTGCCTGCCATCGTCTCGTAGAAGCGCTTCCAGCGTTCGGCCGTCATGGCGCCGACGCCCATGGTGAGCGCGTCTCCCGAGTTGACGATCCCGCGCTCGTTCATGACCTTCAGCGCATAGGCCATCTTCTCGTCGTCCATGT
>CAZJCW010000095.1:13210-14750 GCA_964544365.1 uncultured Alsobacter sp. | reverse complement strand
AAGGACAAGATCGGCGACTGGCTGGAGATGTACACGAAGGTCATGGAGCTGAACTACTGGACCAGCACCACGGCCAAGAGCGCGAAGTGGGATGACACCCGCAAGGAGTGGACGGTCGTCGTCGAGCGCGACGGCAAGGAGATCGTGCTGCGACCCAAGCAGCTCGTCTTCGCGACCGGCATGTCCGGCAAGGCCAACATTCCCCAGTTCAAGGGCATGGAGACCTTCAAGGGCGAGCAGCACCATTCCTCGAAGCATCCGGGCCCGGACGGATACAAGGGCAAGAAGGTGGTGGTCATCGGCTCGAACAATTCGTCGCATGACATCTGCGCCGCCCTGTACGAGGCCGGCGTCGACGTGACGATGATCCAGCGCTCGTCCACGCATATCGTGAAGTCGGACACGCTGATGGAGGTCGGCCTCGGCGACCTCTATTCGGAGCGTGCCGTGCAGGCGGGGATGACGACGGCGAAGGCCGACCTGATCTTCGCATCGCTGCCCTACGCGATCCTGCACACGCTGCAGAAGCCGGTCTACGACAAGATCCGCGAGATCGACGCCGACTTCTACCGCGACCTGGAGAAGGCCGGGTTCAAACTGGACTACGGCGTCGACGACTCCGGTCTTTTCATGAAGTACCTGCGTCGCGGCTCCGGCTACTACATCGACATCGGGGCCTCCCAGCTCATCATCGACGGGAAGATCAAGCTCGTCGGCGGGCAGGTGGACGAGATCGTGCCGGAGGGCGTGAAGCTCGATGACGGGCGCGTCATTCCGGCCGACGTCATCGTCTACGCCACCGGCTACGGCTCGATGAACGGGTGGGTGGCGGACCTGTGCGGCCAGGAGATGGCCGACAAGGTCGGCAAGGTCTGGGGCCTCGGGTCGGATACGCCGAAGGATCCCGGCCCCTGGGAAGGCGAGCAGCGCAACATGTGGAAGCCCACCCAGCAAGAGGCGCTGTGGATGCACGGCGGAAACCTGCACCAGTCGCGCCACTACTCGCAGTTCCTGGCGCTGCAGCTGAAGGCCCGGATGGAAGGCATCCCGACGCCCGTCTACGCGCTCCAGGCGTCGCATCACAAGCGCTGACGGGCCTCGCCAAAGGGCGCACGCGAGCATCCCTTCCCGTGCGCCCGCACCTGTCCCTGCGTTGCCCGGCCGCGATCGTCGATCGCGTCCGTTTCTTGTGTCGACCGAGCCCCGGAAAAGCGGTTGCGCCTTGGGGTTCGGTCGATCCCGGAACGCAGCACGATCCTCTTGAACGCGCGGACTGAAACCTGACCGGGGAGGCCCCCCGCGCTTGTCGCGATGCCGTCGTCGGTCTCCGGTGAGCAGACGGCGCCTCCGCAAGCGCCCCGGCGCAGGGCCAGCCGGGTTTTCCAGTCGCCCCTATGCAATACGCCGGCGGAATTCCGCCGGCGTATGTCATGCGCGATCTGATCGCGGGGTGAGCTTACTTGCCCTTGCCGCCCGAGCCTCCACCGGAGTTACCGCCCGAGTTTCCGCCGGAGTTTCCACCCGAGCCGCCACCGGAGTT
>CAZJCW010000095.1:0-13110 GCA_964544365.1 uncultured Alsobacter sp. | reverse complement strand
CGCGGCCGTCCTTGCCGTCGTGACCGCCCTTGCCGTCATGACCGCCCTTGTCGCCTCGGCCGTCCTTGCCGTCGTGACCGCCCTTGCCGTCATGACCGCCCTTGTCGCCGCGGCCATCCTTGCCGCCGTGATCACCCTTGCCGTCGCGTCCGGGTCCGGTCGTCTCGGTCGGCGCGGTACGGGTCTCTCCCGTCGGTCCGGTCGAAGGAGCCGTGAAAGCCGAGAATATCGAGCCGAACAGGCCGGCGCCCTCGTTGAAGCGGCTGGGGGCCGTCGCCGCGGGCGCCGTCGGGGTCACCGGAGCGACCGTGCCGACCGGTCCGCGAGAGCAGCGCTCCACGTTGCGCGAAGTAATCGTGCCGCAGCCTGAGGACTGCGCCTGGGCAGTTCCGCCGAGAGCACAAAGAACGGCAGCAGAAGCGAGCAGATACGTGATCCGGCTATAGCTGGTCATGGTCAAACCTCTCTCGTTCCCGAAAGATGTTCTTTCGGGCCGATGCTCACGGCGATTTCGAAGACCTTGGTGGTTGGCCTGCTTGAGACGGTGCGCCGCTTGAAACGCCGCCTCAACCTGTCCGTGTGTCTACTCGAATTTTACACAAAGACGCGAGATCAACCCTTTGTTAAGATTAAGCGTACAGCTTAAGCGCCCCGTGCGGACGGTCAGCGCAACTCGGTAACCTCGGCTCGCCACGATGCCGGCGGTCCGGTTCGGGAGGTGGAATGCGCGGCAGTCTCTTGGTGGTCTGGTCCCTGCTCGTCATGACGGCCACCGGTGTCGCGACCCCCGCGCCTGCGACCGCGGGCGAGGTTCATCTCTCCTCATTCTCGGTGGGGCGGCCCCCTGACGGCGCCGCAGCCCTGTGCCGGGCTTTCCCGGGCGGATGTCACCGGTCCGGGCGTACCGGCGGTACGCTGCGTGAGGACGCCGCCATGCTGGCTGCCGCAACGGCCGTGAACAGGGAGGTCAACCAGGCCATCAGTCCCGGCGTCGTGGGCGTCCAGCCCTGGCGAAACCTGTCGGGGGGGCCCGGCGACTGCACGAATTACGTCGCCAGCAAGAAGCACCGCCTCGTCCAGGCAGGCGTACCGGCCGAGCGGTTGCTCGCTGCGCTGGTGCTTGGCGCCGACAATGCCCTGCACGCCGTTCTGGTCCTTCGATTGTCCACCGGCGATCTGGTGCTCGACAATCTCGACGATGCGATCCGTCCCTGGGCCAGGACGCGCTACACGTTTCTCAAGATGCAGAACCCCGGCGACGGGGCGCGCTGGGACGTTGTCCTGCTCGGGCCCCGGGCGAGCCGTCTCTGATCACTGCTGCAGACGCGCGGTGTTTCTGACCTCTCGCCGCGCGCTTCATCGCGCGTCGGGCCGATATGCGGTCTCCCTGAATTGCAGAACTGCGGCGATGCGCCGGCGAGGCGCCGCGAGCGCGATACCACAAGTAGTGCCGGCTTGTTTCCCGTTTCTTTACAGAACCGTTTCGCGCTGGCAAATCGAAGCTTGCTGCTCCGGGCCAGGCCGGTGAGTCCAACTCAACACACCCGGATAAAATAGCAATTTTGTTTTGTGAAATTACTTTACGCAGGTGCGAGATGGACGTTCGTCGCGGAAACCGTGTCCCCCTAGTGTGTCGAAATTATCCGAAAGTATGACTGGAACTCTTTGGATCGGACCCTAGCTTCGGTCGGCGGGCCAATCGGGCGGTAAGATCTGAAGTTCCGGCATGGGCACTGCAGGCGTTCGGGAGAAACAGCCCGCGCCTGCCGCAGGGGAGAGGTAAAGACATGGCAAGCCAAGACAAGGTGCAGGCACACTGGGCTGAGACCCAGCGCCTCACCTACATAATGCTCGGGATCTGGGCATTCTTTTCCTTCGTCATCCATATGTTCGCCACGACCCTCAACGGCGTGAAGATCCTCGGATTTCCGATGGGCTTCTACATGGCCGCTCAGGGTTCACTGATCGTATTTGTGGTCCAATTGTTCTGGTTCGCCAAGGCGCAGGACAAGATCGACCAGAAGTATGGCATGGCTGAAGATCAGTGATCGGAACGTGTGATGTCAGCTGAAGCCAAGAAGGGTGATTTCACCTCAAATCTGGGTCGTATCTATACGATCTATACGGGCGGCTTTATCGCCTTCGTTCTCTTCATCGCTCTGCTCGAGCGGTTCGGAGTTCCAAACACGATCCTCGGCTACCTGTTCGTAGCCTTCACGATCGGCGTCTATGCCGCCATCGGCATTCTCTCGCGCACGATGCAGGTCGACGAGTACTACGTCGCCGGCCGAAAGGTTCCGTCCTTCTACAACGGCATGGCGACCGCGGCGGACTGGATGTCCGCGGCGTCGTTCATCGGCATGGCGGGTACGCTGTACCTGCTCGGCTATGACGGCCTCGCCTTCATCCTGGGCTGGACGGGCGGGTACGTGCTCGTCGCGACCCTGATTGCGCCGTACCTGCGCAAGTTCGGCTGCTACACGGTGCCGGACTTCCTGGCCTTCCGGTTCGGCGGCAACGCGGCGCGCATCGCGGGCATCGTCGTGCTGATGAGCTGCTCGTTCACCTACGTGGTCGCGCAGATCGTCGGCACGGGTCTCATCGGCGCGCGCCTGCTCGGGATGTCCTTCGAGTTGGCCGTGTTCGTCGGTCTCGTCGGCATTCTCGTCTGCTCGATGCTCGGCGGCATGCGCGCGGTGACCTGGACCCAGGTTGCCCAGTACATCGTCCTGATCATCGCCTATCTCGTCCCGGTCGTGATCCTCTCGACCCAGAAGTTCGGCATTCCGATCCCGCAGCTCACCTACGGTTCCGTTCTCTCGGAGATCCAGGCGAAGGAAGCGGCGCTCGGCGTTTCGGCGGCGGCCTCCCACGTGGTGCCGTTCGCCCGCTACGACCCGCTGAACTTCTTCGCCCTCGTGCTCTGCCTCATGGTGGGCACGGCTTCGCTGCCTCACGTGCTGATGCGCTACTTCACCACCCCGTCGGTGCGTGAAGCCCGCTCGTCGGTGGCGTGGACGCTTCTCTTCATCTTCATCCTCTACTTCACGGCGCCGGCTTACGCCGCCTTCGCGAAGCTCGAGGTCTTCGAGAACGTCATCGGCAAGCCGCTGGGCGAGCTCCCGGCGTGGGTGTTCAGCTACGGCAAGATCGGCCTGATCCAGATCTGCGGCGTCAACGCCACGGACGTTGCAGCCATCACCGCGGCGTGCGGCAAGATCGCCGGCCACAACGGCATCCTGGCGCTCTCCAACTTCAGCATCCAGGCGGACGCGATCGTGATCGCCACGCCCGAGATCGCCGGCCTGCCCTATGTCGTCTCCGGCCTTGTTGCCGCCGGCGGCCTTGCGGCGGCGCTGTCGACCGCGGACGGGCTTCTCCTCGCGATCGCCAACGCGCTGTCGCACGACGTCTACTCCCGCATGATCAACAAGAACGCGCCGACCGAGCGCAAGCTCATCATCGCCCGCGTCCTGCTGGTCCTGGTGGCCATCCTGGCCGCATGGGTGGCGTCCGGACGCCCGGCCGACATCGTGGCCATGGTGGCCTGGGCCTTCAGTCTCGCCGCGGCGGGCCTGTTCCCGGCTCTCGTGATGGGCATCTGGTCCAAGAAGACCACGGCGGCCGGTGCCGTCGCGGGCATCTGGGCGGGCTTCCTCGCCACGCTGACCTATCTCGTCGTGACCCGCTACTTCCCGGGCTTCGGCGTGAACGTGATGGGCATGTACTCCAACGTCCACCCGATCACCGGGGCGGCGCTGGTCGACATCGCCAAGCTCAAGGCGGAGCAGCCGCAGATCTTCCAGCAGGGCTGGGTGGCCGTGAACCACCCGCTCGCCTCGCGGGTCGGGTACTTCAACGTCGCGAACATCTCCGCGGGCCTGTTCGGCATGCCGATCGGCTTCCTGACGATGATCGTGGTGTCGAAGTTCACGCGGGCGCCGGACAAGCAGCTCCAGGCGTTCATCGACGACATCCGCAGCCCGCGCGGCGCGCCTGTCATGAGCGAGAAGTAAGACGCGCCGGCGGGCAGCGATGCCCGCCGGCCACCACCACTCCTTGGGGGGCTACGGTCATCCGGCGCCCCCTTTTCTTTGTCCTCATGGCATCGTAAGCCGCTCGCGCCCTTCGTGCGTCAGGGCTGCTTGCTGCGGAGAACGTCTTCATGGCCGACATCGATAGCCAAGGCCTGTTCTGGCTCTATCAGGCGCCGAACCTCGCCCTTGCTGCGCTGATGTATACGTTGCTCGGACGGTTCATCCTGTCGCTGGTCTTCCCGAGCGACAGCGAGAAGGTCATCTGGAAGACGTTCTGCCAGATCACCCAACCAGCCGTTGCCGCCGTGAGCCTGATCACGCCCGCCGTCGTCCATGACCGGATCCTGATCCTGCTGACCTTCACCTGGGTCCTGTTCATCCGCATGATCCTGTTCGTCTCGTTCGCGGCCCTGGGTTGGCTGCCCAAGATCACCGGAATGGGGCCGTCATGACCGACGAACGCGAAGAGATTCTCCGCAAGGACGGCATCTTCATCGGCATCGCCGGCATGTCCGTGCTGAACGGCATGCACTTTTCTGCTTATTTCGACCCGGTCTTCATCCTGATGAGGCAGTTCGCGCCGGGTTTCTTCATCACGTCGCCACTGCTGATCTTCTACTTCACGTCGCTGTTCATCTCCGCGATCACCCTGGCGATCGGCGGCATCCCGGCGTCGATCTACGAGCGGTCCAAGGGCATGAAGGAAAGCAACGCGACGTCGCTCTGGATCTGGCTCGCCGGGATCGGCGTCCTGACCTTGCCGACGCTGGTGGGAATGAGCGCGCGCGGCGGCTGAGCGATCGTCGTGTTGCTGCCGATGTTCAACGTCTCCTGCCGATACGGCTCGGCGGATTATTTCAGCGACGCGAGATAATCCGCGACGGCGGCCGCGTCGGCCCTGTTCAACCGGTATTCCGGCATGGGCGGTCGGGGCGACGAGCCATCCGGGCGCTTGCCCGAGGCCATGAAGGTCACGAACTGCGCCTTGCTCCAACCGGCCGGAAGGCCGGCCAATGGCGGTGCTGCGTCGGCCCACGGCATTTCGACGAGTGGCTTGAAGCCGATCGGAGCTCCCTTGAGGTTGGTCTCCTTCACGATCTGGCCCTTCGCATCGCGCGCCGAATGGCAATCGGCGCACATGCCCACCTGCTCGACGAGATAGCGGCCGCGCGTGACGGATGCCGGCTCAGCCGCCGCGCTCGTCGCCCATGCGAGCGTCACGGCGGCCCAGATCGGGGCCGTAACCGCCAGTACCGCGCAACGCCTTGCCGTTGCCTCGAAAGTTGCCAGCCTTGTTGCCATCGTCATGTCGATTCTCCCATGGCCCCCGGCCTTGTGATGCCCCGGGGCGTGAAGACAGCGAATTAGGCAAGGCAAGATATCGTTAATGTGCGAAATCGCACAGTCCGGTTCCGTTGCGCGCGGTGGCGGCGAGCGCTACGGGTGTCAGGTGATTCCACCGCGACTCGGGCAGCGTGGAACCGGAGGCCGTGGATGCTGAGGGGACTGAGCCGGGCTGTCGGCTACATGCTTCTGGCCGGTTCGTTCATCACGCTGGTGGTGGACGGCACGCGATCCATTGCGGCGTCCGCCCTCGTGCTCACGCCGCTGCAGGGTCTTCTCGATCGGGTCTTCCCGACGGCCTCGGCGACGCTGAGGACAACCGTCGCGCCGATTCATCCGTTCCTGTGGGATCCCGTAGCCCTGACGGGTCTGCAGGCGCCGCTCGCCGTGGTCCTGCTCGCCCTCGGCCTGGTTTTCGTGGTGATCGCATCCGGCGGCCGCGATCCGGAACCGGGCTACCTGTCGCGTCGCTGAGGTGCTCCCATATCCCGGTCGGGATGTGCGAAGGCCCCGGACGGGGGTCATCACGCGAAGCTGATGGGCTGGGGGGTCGATCCAACGGCGCCGGCGCACCACATTGGGAGCGTTATCGGAGGATTTTGCCATGTTCTCGTTCCTCAAGCGTCCGTCGATGCCTTCCCCCGCGGAAGCCCTGCCGGGTCGGCAGGCCGCCATCCCCACGGCCGCCAGGCATTTCGTGAACGACCGCCCCCTGAAAGGCCCCTACCCGGAAGGGATGGAGCAGATCGTCCTTGGACTTGGCTGCTTCTGGGGCGCTGAGCGGGTGTTCTGGACCCTTCCGGGCGTCTGGGTGACGGCGGTCGGCTATGCGGCCGGAACGACGCCGAATCCGACCTATGAGGAGGTCTGCTCGGGAATGACCGGGCACAACGAGGTTGTTCTGGCGGTCTTCGATCCGTCTCGGGTGTCCGTCGATGCGGTTCTGAAGACCTTCTGGGAAAGCCACGACCCGACGCAGGGCATGCGGCAGGGGAACGACGTCGGAACGCAGTATCGCTCCGGCATCTATGTGACGACGGCGGCCCAGCGGGCGGCGGCGGAGGCTTCGCGGTCGTCGTACGGCAAGGCCCTCGCGGCGAAGGGCTTCGGCGGCATCACGACGGAAATACTTGACGCCGGGCCTTTCTACTTTGCCGAGGAATACCACCAGCAATACCTCGCGAAGAACCCGCGCGGCTATTGCGGGCTCGGCGGGACGGGCGTTTCCTGCCCCGTCGGCACGGGCGTCGCAGGAGGATGACGCGGCGCCCGACGCTGCGGGCCTCCGAATCAGCTTCGACTGCGGATAGAGTGGAATCGGCCGCCTCTTGCGGCCGATGACGCGCAGGCGGGGCGAAATCGGATGATCGAACGGACGCTCGAGAAGTTTCTCTTTGCCAGCCGGTGGCTGCTGGCGCCCTTCTACGTGGCGCTGGTGGTGGCCCTGGCGCTGTTGCTGGCCAAGACGATGCAGGAGCTGTGGCACTTCGTCCTGCATGTCGGCGACCAGGGGGAGTCCGATGTCATCCTCGCAGTATTGTCGCTCATCGACCTGACGTTTACAGGCTCACTGATCGTCATCGTGATCTTCTCAGGCTATGAGAATTTCGTCTCGAAGATCGACGAGAACGAGCACAAGGACTGGCCCGAGTGGATGGGCAAGATCGACTTCAGCGGCCTGAAGCTGAAGCTGCTGTCCTCGATCGTCGCCATCTCGGCGATCCAGTTGCTCAAGGCCTTCATGAACATCAAGAATACGTCGGACCGCGACCTCTACTGGCTGGTCGTCGTCCATCTCGTCTTCGTCGGATCGGGGATCATCCTGGCCCTGACCGACAAGATATCGGCGGAGACGAAATCGTCGCCGAAGACCTGAGACGAGGCCCCGGTCTGCCGGCAAGACGCCCAGACCGCCGGCAGGGAAGGGGCCAGAAGACCAGTCGTCCTCTAGGGCGCGGTCAGCACCCTGCGACACGCCTCCGGCAGCTGCGCCATGGTGAGCGGCGGCACGGGCTTCGACGGCTTGGGGTTGCGCGCCTCGTCGGTGAACCACCAGTCGAGGTCCTTTCCACAGCCGTCACCCGGAGGTTGTGGAGCCTGACGCGTGCACTCGGCTTCGCCGGCAGGGCACCCGAGCCGGATGTGCATGTGATAGTTGTGGCCATAGGCCGGCCGCACGCGGTTGAGCCAGCCGCGGTCGGTCCCGGCCTCGCGGCACAGCGCCTTCTTGATCGCGGGGTTCACGAAGATCCGCTCGACCTGCGGCTCCATCGCGGCGAGGCGGATGAGGGCGAGGTGACCCTTTGTCCAGCGGGCAGGCTCGATGTCGTTCCAGTCGGCGGCGACGAGGTTCACCGGCTCCATGTCCTCGCGCTCCTGCCGGGACAGGACCCGCGCCGGCATCGGCGTCAACCAGATGTCGGCGTCGAGGCCGATCTGGTGGGAGGCGTGGCCGGTCTTCATGGGCCCGCCGCGCGGTTGCGCCATGTCGCCGACGAGGAGGCCCGGCCAGCCGGTCGCCGCCGGCACCTTGCCGGCGAAGCGGGTGAGGAAGGTGACGAGTTCCGGATGTCCCCAGTTGCGGTTGCGGGAGAGGCGGATCGCCTGCCATTGCGGCCCCTCCGCCGGCAGCATGGCCCCGCCGGCGAGGCAGCCGCGGGCGTAGCCGCCGATGGCCGAGGCCGGGAGGGACCGGGTCGCCGTCGCCGCCGCGCCGAAGAGATCGCGCGCCGCCGGCTCGGCGCCGGCCGATCCCGATGCGAGCGTCATGGCCGCCAGCACCGCTGTCGCCAGCACGGCCCGCGCCGGCGCCGTCCCCGTGCCTCTCGTTTCCCGCTTCGGTGCATCCATGCGTGGTGATCCTCGCGCGCGGCGCTTCGCCCTTGGCACAGAACTGCAGCCGACTCATGCGGCCAAAGCACGGCAAGGGTCGGCCGTGACGGCGCGCGCCGCAAGGGCCGTCGCGCCGCACGCGGCGGGTACGCCGGCCGGAGGCAGCAGGCGCGCCGACCCGGCGGGGCGACGTCGCGCGGGCCCGACATCCCCGCTTGACCGGGGTGCTCAATGGGCGATGCCGACAAGAAACAGGCCGCACCAATTGCGTAACCATGATTGTTCAGCCGCCGCTCATCTTCCCGAACGGAGACGGCTCCGGCGTTTACGATTCCTAACGCATGTACAATTCAAGATCACTCCAGAAAACAGGGAGGCCGACAGCGATCACAAGACATCGCGTCGGCCGCCGAACAGATAACGCCCGCCTCGCGGCGGTGCGACCGGGGTCATCGCCATGAGCCAGTTCGCCAGCGTCGAAACCGACGTGCTGATTGTCGGAGCAGGCCCGGCAGGATTGACGGCATCCTGCCTCCTGACCGCGTCCATGCGGGACGTCGTCGTGATCGAGCGCGATCCGCGCGCGGTCGGCGGCATCGGCCGCACCATCGACCACAAGGGTTTCCTGCTCGACGCCGGCGGCCACCGCTTCTCGTCGCGCTCCCGCGCGGTCGAGCAGTTCTGGCGAGACCTTCTGCCGAACGATTTCGTGGAGCGCCCGCTCGCGACGCGCACCTTCCGCAACGGCATGCTCCAGCCGCATCCCCTCACGGCCGTCGAGGCTCTGCGCAGCCTCGGGGCAGGAGAGGCGGCGGCCGGCCTGCTGTCCCTCGCCGCCGCGAAGCTGACCCCGATTCCCGGCCCGCGGACGCTCAGGGACTGGGGGCGCAACGCCTTCGGCCAGCATCTCTTCGAGGTCCTGTTCAAGGACCGGATCGAGAAGGCCGTCGGCTCGCAATGCGACGCGATTCCCGCGGAGCGGGCCCGCGCGACGTTCGACGACCTGGAACTGGGTTCGCCCTTCTGGTCTGCGCTGGCTCATCTCGCGACGCCGCCGGCGGGGCCAGACTTCCGGCAGCCCGCGGAGACGCTGCGCTATCCGCGCCGGGGCTCGGGCATGCTGTGGGACGCCGCCGCCCGGCGCACGCGGGAGCAGGGCGGCCGGATCCTGATGGGCCACACGCTCGAGGCGCTGACCTACGAGGCCGGGCCAGGACTGTGGACGGCGACCGCGCGGACGGCCGACGGCGGCCAGCTTGCCATTCGCGCGCGGACCATCGTCGCCTCGGGTCCGATTCCCGACCTCTGCAACGCGCTGCGCCCTGCACCCATCTCGCTGTTCTCGGCGCGCGCGCTGCGTCACCGCGCGCTCGTCTCGGTGCCGTTGATCGCGCTGCGGCGGACGTGCTTCCCCGACCACTGGATCGACGTCAACGATCCCACGCTGAAGGCCTTCCGCCTTCGCAATTTCGGCGCCCATTCGC
Source organism: uncultured Alsobacter sp. (assembly GCA_964544365.1). GTDB lineage: Bacteria > Pseudomonadota > Alphaproteobacteria > Rhizobiales > Beijerinckiaceae > Alsobacter. The sequence goes on along the minus strand of CAZJCW010000095.1, from coordinate 3,413 downwards.
CGGAGATGGTGCCACATCCGGACCTGACCTGCGTTGCGGTCGAGTATGTGTGCGAGGAGGGCGACGCCCTGTGGAGCCTGCCGGACGCGGAACTGGTCGCGCTGGCCCGGTCGGAGGCGGCGCGGATGGGGCTGCTCGGCCCGCGCGATGCGATGCCGACCCTCGTCCTGCGTGAACCGAAGGCCTGCCCGCTGCTTGACGAGGAGGCCGAGCATCACATGGCGATGGTGCGGCTCGACCTCGAACGCGCCTATCCGACGCTGCATCTCGTGGGACGCAACGGCACGCATGGCGGGCACCGGCAGGAGCATGCCGTGCTCAGCGCCATGATGACGGTCCAGAACATCCTTGCGGGCGAACGGCGCCTCGAGGCGGGGACCCCGGCCCGGGCGGCGGCCCGCTGGAGCGCCGCCGGGGCCCGGTGGACCGTCGGGTGGGACGCGGCCTGGGGCGCCTCAGACCGTCCGGATCAGCACCAGACCGCCGACGATCAGCACGGCAGACACGATGCGGTGCGGCAGCAGCGGCTCGCGCAGCACCACCACGGCGATGGCGGTGGCGAACAGCACGCTCGTCTCGCGCACCGCGGCGACGAGGGCGATCGGCGCCTGCGTCATCGCCCAGACGGCGATCCAGTATGCGCCGAACGCCATGGCGCCGCCGGCCAGCCCGGGCCCGATGGATGTGAGCATCGGCCGCATGCCCGCGATGCCGCGCATCCACGCGATGGCGACCAGGCAGATCAGCGCATCGAAGAGGAACACCGCCGCGATGTAGGCGTGCGGGTTTCCGGCGGCGCGCGCGCCCATGCCGTCGGCCAGCGTGTAGAGCGCAATCGTCACGGCTGTGAGCAGGGCGTAGTTGACGGCCCCGCCGTCGAGGCCCTTTCGCCCCCGCAACGCGAGGAGCGCGATGCCCGATGCCAGCGTCGCGACCCCGGCGACGGCCAGGGGAGCCAGCGGGTCGCCGACGATGAAGAACGAGCCGGCCATGGTCATCAACGGCGCCGAGCCGCGCGCGATGGGGTAGACGAGGCCCATGTCGGCGCGCTCATACGCCCTGGTCAGGGCCAGCGCGTAGAGAAGGTGCAGCACGGCCGACGCGGCGAGCCAGGGCCACGACGCGGCGGCGGGAAAGCCGGCCTGCGTCATCAGCACGATGCCGAACAGCCCCGCGCTGCCGTTGACGAGGCCGATGGCGAGCAGCGGCTCGATGCGGATCTTGAGAACGGCGTTCCAGCTCGCGTGGAGAAGGGCGGCGAACAGGACCGCCAGGAACACGGTCGTCGTCATGCCGCGCTCACCCGGTGCGGGCGGTGAAGGGCGGAAGGGACCAGTCGCGCAGGATGGCCAGGGCGCGCAGGCCGAAGCCGGCGACGAAGCCGACGAGGCCTGCGACGGTATAGGGGAGCCCGAGCACGACGCAGGTGGAGAACGTCGCCGAACCCAGGAAGGCGGCGGTCACGTAGATTTCCTTGCGCAGGACCAGCGGCACCTCGCCGGCGAGGATGTCGCGGATGATGCCGCCGAAGCTCGCGGTCAGCGTGCCGAGAACGACGGCGGTGATGGGGTGGGCGCCGAACCAGAAGGCCTTCTGCGCGCCGGTCACGGCGAAAATCCCCAGGCCGAGCGCGTCCGCCCAGAGCAGCAGCTGGCGCGGCCGGACCGCGGCCATCAGACCGACGATGCGGGTGCCCGCGACATAGGTGAAGATGCCGACCGAGGCGCAGATGACGAGATCGGTGGGATCGACGATCCAGAACACGGGCTGGCCGAGCAGGACATCGCGCATCGAGCCGCCGCCGATGCCGGTGACGGTGGCGAGCAGCGCGAAGCCGAAGGGATCCATGCCCTTGCGCGCGGCCACCAGCGCGCCGGTGAGCGCGAACACCGCCACGCCGACCCACTCGGCCACCTCCCCCCAATTGACGTCCATCAGCCTGTCCTGCCGCGTTCCCCGGGGACCGTAGCGGTTGACGGGGGCGAAGAGGAAGGCTGTCGCATGCCTTCTCCCCACCGAACGCGAGAGCCTGCGGTCCCGCTGGACCGCCCGGCGGCTGGCGAGAGGCGTTTCAGGCGAGGCACGCCCTTGCCAGCATCACGAAGGCGCGGGCGCGGTGCGACAGTCCGAGGCCGAGCGGCGGCAGGCCGTGCTTCTCCACGGCCGTCATCTCGCCGAAGGTGCGGGAATGCCCGTCCGGCAGGAACATGGGATCGTAGCCGAAGCCGGCATCGCCGCGCGGCGGCCAGACGAGCATGCCGTCGACGCGGGCCTCGTAGTCCTCGACATGGCCGTCCGGCCAGGCGACGCAGAGCGCCGAGACGAACCACGCGCGACGGTCCGCCGGCTCGAAGGCGTCGCGCTCCCGCAGCGCGGCCTCCACCTTCTCCATGGCGTGCGTGAAGTTCTTGTCCGGCCCGGCCCAGCGGGCGGAATAGATGCCCGGCGCACCGTCCAGCGCCGCGACGCAAAGGCCCGAATCGTCGGAGACCGCCGGAAGATTGGCCGCCTGCGCCGCGGCGATGGCCTTGATCCTTGCATTGGCGATGAAGGTGGTGCCCGTCTCGTCGGGTTCGGGCAGGCCGAGTTCCCCCGCCGAGACCGCCTCGACGCCATGCGGCGCAAGGAGATCCCGCATCTCGGCCAGCTTTCCGCTGTTGTGCGTGGCGATCACCACCCGGCCGGACAACACTCGTCCCATGTCGCGCTCCTCGTCATTGCCAGTCTGGTCGCGCGGCCAACGAACGCCCGCGTGCCCATCGCCTTACCGCCTCGCGGCCTCCCGACCAATCCCCGTCATGCCCGGCGGCATGCAAAACGTCCGCGCGCGCTGCGGTCCTCCATGATGTCCCGCCCGATCCGGCCGCCGTCCCCGGCATGGCCGTTCGGGGCCGGGTGCGTCGGCCCCTGGGTCCCCTTCCCGCGCCTTCGGCGCGCCGGGGACGACGGGGAGGGGTGGCCAGGACGCGTGATGCGCGGCGCCGCGCTGCGAACGCCTGTCACTGCCGGTGATCGTCCCGCCTCTTCCCCTATCCCTGTCCCCCTCGCCCTGTCCCCCTCGCCCTGGATCCCTGCCCCCGGATCCGTGCCGCCCTTGTCCCAGATCCCCGCTGTCCTTGTCACAGATCCCTCCGACCTGCTTTTTGCCATGCAAAGCGGCTCCCTCCCGCTGTCGTCCCCGGCCGGAGCGGCGAAGCCGCGGAGGGGAAGGGGATCCAGGGGTGCGCCTCGCGATGGGTAGATGCACGGCGTAGGGGCCGTGGAGTGGGTTTGCCAGCCGGGCGGGGCTTTCGGAGGGGGGAGTGGATGCCGGGAGGCGGCGCGGACTGTGCCGGCGGCCGTTCGGGGCCGGGTGCGTCGGCCCCTGGGTCCCCTTCCCGCGCCTTCGGCGCGCCGGGGACGACGGGGAGGGG
>CAZJCW010000094.1:0-15099 GCA_964544365.1 uncultured Alsobacter sp. | reverse complement strand
CCATTGATTTCAAGGACACCGAGCACGTTCTCGCCCGACGCGATCGTGCGCGTCGAGAGTGGTTCCGTCATCTCGGCGATCCGGGCGATCGTCCCGTCCTTGCGGATGAAGATCATGTCGAGCGGGATGTAGGTGTTCATCATCCACATCGCCACGGGCTGTTCCGCCTTGAAATCGAACAGCATCCCGCGTTCTGCGGGCAAGTAGCGGCGGTTCATGAGGCCCTTCGCTCGCTCCTCGTCGGTCCGCATGACCTCGACGTCGAAGCTGCGCGGACCAGCCGTCGTCTGGATGACCAGCTTCTCGAGCGCCTGCGCCAGGCCCGGGGTGGCGCCTGCAACGAGTGACAAGGCGACGCCGAAGGCAAGAAAGGCAAGAGCGACCGTGCGGGACATGCTGTTGACGACCTGGTTCGAGAGCGGCGCCGAAACACTGCCCCCAGCGTCACCCGGCCGTCAATGACCCTGGAGGGCAGCCCGGAGGGGCCTCCTTCAGTCTACTCCCGCCGGGGGCATCGATTTGTTAAGGGTAAGCGAAGATGGGGGCACGCCCGCATTTCCGGATCAGGATTCGAAGCCGCCATGCAGATGAAGCTGTCGGACTGGAATGCGAACATCTTCAACACCAGGAAGGCCGTCGACTACTACGCGGCGCATGGCCTGTCGGTGGCGGAGAGCATCGTTCTCAGGCGTGTCCGGGACGCCTACGACGGAAAGCGCGTGCTCGACCTGGGCGTCGGGGCCGGACGAACCACGCCGGCCCTCCACCTCCTTGCTTCGCACTATTGCGGGGTGGATCTCTCGTCCGAGATGCTCGCCGCCGCCCGTCGCCGCTATCCGGGCGCCACGTTCCTCCAGCGCGACATCCGCTCTCTCGGGGCGCTGCCGGACCAGCCCTACGACTTCGTCCTCGCCTCGTGCAACCTGTTCGACCTTCTCGAGCACGACGAGAGGCTCGGCGTGCTGCGGGACATCCGCGATCTCATGGCCCCGAACGGGACGCTGCTGTTCTCGGCACACAATCTCGACTGGGAAGATGCCGGATCAAGGCCGAGCCTTGCCATGCCCCGCAGTCCGGTGGCCGCCTGCCGGCGCCTGCTGGGCCATACGATCGACATGGCGAACTATCGCAGGTTGGCGGCCCTGGAAAGCCGGGGACCGGGGCATGCCCTGCTCCGCGACAGGGCCCATCACTGGAGCGGCGTCTTCTACTACGTCGACTCCCGAACCCAGACGCAGCAACTCGCTGAACTGGGTTTCTCGGACATCGAAGTGCTTGGCGACGATGGCGCCGTTCTCCGGGACGGAGACGACACGTCCGCCCACAGTTCGCTGTTCTACGTGTGCAGGAAGCGGGCCTGACGGCGTCGCTGACGCGCGGGCCGCGAGCCGCGCAAGAAACGGGATAGCCGGCCGTGGAAGGAAGGACCTACCGGTCGAATGACCGTCTGGGACCAGTGTTCGGACCCGGTCGCGGATCGATCAGTGCGACGAAGGCGGTGCGACCCCGTCGATGGGCCGCACCTCGGCGGCCATCAACCCCTTCGGGCCGTCGCCGAAACGCGCCAGGACCATCTGGCCGGGCTTGAGCTCGGCGATGCCATAGCGGCGCAGCGTCTCCATGTGGACGAAGATGTCGGGCGTCCCGTCGCCGCGAGAGAGGAAGCCGAACCCGCGCAGGCGGTTGAACCACTTCACCTGGACCGTCTCGAGTCCGCTGGTCGGCGTCACCGCGACGTGGGTGCGGGCCGGCGGGAGCTGCGACGGATGCAGCGCGGTGGACGTGTCCATCGACAGGATGCGGAAAGCCTGGAAGCCGCGGTGGCGCCGTTGCGCCTCGCAGACCACCCGGGTGCCCTCGTACGCCGTCTGGTAACCGTCACGCCTCAGGCAGGTCGCGTGCAGCAGGACGTCGGCCATGCCGTTGTCCGGAACGATGAACCCGTATCCCTTCGACGCGTCGAACCACTTGATCGTCCCGGCAATTTCGACGAGATCCAGCCCGCCCTGCTCGCCGAGACCTTCGCCCCCTCGCGCATCGGCAGAACGGTCCTCGCCCATGGCCTGGGACTGCATCGACTTGATCGAGACGTCGTCTGACATCGCGGCACACCAAAAACGCAGGTTATCGTCAACCGGACGTTAACCATAACCGCCCTGATTCTCATCCGAAAGGTGATGGGTTGTCGAGCTTTCTCACAACTTCGACGAAATGCTGTGGTTCTCGCCACACTCCAGGGCCGCCGACAGGACCGGACCGATCTCGCCCCTGACGACCACCTGCGCGGCGGCGTCGAGCGGCGTAGCCTCGCGGTTGACTATAGCAAGCTTTGCCCCCTGGCGTTGAGCAATCAGCGGAATCCGCGCAGCGGGCTGCACGACGAGTGACGAACCGAGCGTCAGGAAGACGTCGCAGTCCTCGAGTACGGCGAAGGCCTGCCGCATCGCGGCTTCCGGCATCGCCTGGCCGAAGGAGACGGTCGCCGACTTCACAATCCCGCCGCAATGCCGGCACGCCGGCGGCGTGCCGCTCGCCTCGAAGCGCGACCTGACCCAATCCAGTTCATGCCGCAGGTCGCACGCGAGGCACTGGGCAAAGGTGCCATTGCCATGCAGTTCGATGACCGCTTCGCGCGGCAGGCCCGACATCTGGTGGAGGTTGTCGATGTTCTGGGTGATCACCGCCCGAAGACGCCCCTCCCCGTACAGTCGCGCGAGCGCAGCGTGCCCCCGGCTCGGGTGGGCTCCCCGGTAGAGGTCGTCCATGACGAACTTGCGCCGCCAGGCTTCCGCTCGCGCCTCGGCACTCGCGAGATACAGGTCGAACGGGATGGGGCGGTTCGAAGCCCAGGGACTGCCCGGCGAGCGAAAGTCGGGCACGCCGGACTCGGTGGAAATCCCGGCGCCCGTGAAGGCCACGATGGCGCGCGCTCCGGACAGGAGGTCACGCAGCTCCTGCAGGGCGCCGTCGTCGCCAAGGGTCGTGTCGATCGTCATGGCGTCCAGAATGGGGCAGGCCTTGCCGACATCAAGCGCGATCGGTGTCAGATCGACAGGAGCCGCAGCGACAGGGACCCGGCAGCCGACGCCACGGCACCGGTGACGCCGTCGATGCGAAACTCGGCGATGGACCAGCCATCGACGACGCCCCGGTCGAAGGTGCCAGCCGCCGGGACGTCCGCGCCGGACGCCGTCACCGAACGCGGATCGATGAGGAAGCCGGTGCCCATCGCCTTGAGAAGGGCCTCCTTGCGCGTCCAGAACCGCAGGAAAGCCCCTGCCCTGTCGCCGACCGCGACCTGCCGGTACGCCTCGAGCTCGGAACCGCTCATGAAGGTCTCGGCCACCGCATCCCGCTCTGGCGGCGCCACGGGCTCGATGTCCAAACCGACCCTTGCCTCCAGGCCCACGGCCACGGCGTCGTGATCGACTGTATGGCTCAGGTTGAAGCCGGGTCGGTCCTCTGGAAGCCCGACAAGTCGCAGCCGTCCTGCTGGATCGGGCTCGAAGCGCAACGCATCCGCGGGCAGCCCCGTCACGGTCGCGAGAGTGCTTCGCAGGAGCCGGCGGCCGGCGACGAAGGCATCCCGTCGTGCCTGGTGCGGCAGCGAGAGCGCCGCCGTCCTGTCATCGGGCGGCAGATCCGCAAGAGCGGCACGCTCGGCCGTGCGGCGGGCGACGACGACGAGCACCTCGCTGGCCGCCAGAGGCGTGGGGAGGCGGAGCGCCCACATGTCGTCAGCCCTCGACGGGGGCAGGCCGGTCGCCCGTCCCCTTCAGCGGCCGTTCCTCCATGGCCAGGAGGGCGGCCATGGAGCATGCCAGCCCGACGGAGGATGCCAGGAACATCCAGCCGAACGCAGCGATCATGCCGGGCGAGGCGGCGCCGCCGGGGCTGGCACTCGCGCCACCATGCAGGCCGCCCGCGACGCCACCGCCGAGCAGAATCGCGCCGAAGGCGGCCACGATGAGCGCACCGCCGAGGCTTCGGGCGAAGTTCATCGTACCCGTCGCCGTTCCCATCTGGTGCGAGCTGACCGCATTCTGGATCGCGACGGTCGTGACGGGCAGGATCATCCCGATCCCGATGCTCGTCACGATGAGGGCCGCCTGCAGGACGAGGAACGGCACGTCGTGCGCGCGCCACGCCAGGAACGCCGTGGCCACGGTGGCCAGCAGGAGACCGACCGCGGGCAGGCGCTTGTAGTGCGTCATCCTGATCATCGCCCGCCCCGACACGGTGGCGCCGATCACGGTGGCGATCATCATCGGAATGAGTGCGAAGCCGCTGTCGGCCGCGGACAGTCCCAGCACGATTTCGAAGAAGGCCGGGACATAGATCGTGAGGCCGATGAACACGCCCATTCCGAACAGGGCGGACAGCGTTCCCATGCGCAGCACGGGATTGGCGAACAGGTTGAGGGGAATCAGCGGTTCGTCCGCGCGTCCCAGCCGCAGCGCGAAGCCGATCCAAAGGAGGGCCGATGCGCCGAACAGCGACAGGATGGGCGCTGACGCCCACGGATACCGGACGCCGCCCCAGTTCAGGGCGAGCATCAGAACCCCGGTTGCGGCGATGAGAAGGACAGCGCCGAGAACGTCCAGCGAGTGGCGCCGGTCATGGCGCGGAAGGCGCTTCAGGAGCGAGTAGGTCATCGCCAGCGAAAGAGCGCCGATGGGCACGTTGATCCAGAAGATGAAGGACCAGTGCAGATGCTCGGCGAAGAGTCCGCCGAGCAGCGGCCCCAGCAGGCTGGACGTGACGAAGACGCTCGCGATGTAGACCTGGTAGCGCCCTCGCTCGCGCGGCGCGACGACGTCCGCGATGATCGTCTGGCTCAGCGAGATCAGGCCTCCCCCGCCCAGACCCTGCAGCGCCCGCGCCAGGATCAGCGTCAGCATCGACGGCGCCAGCGCGCAGGCGATGGACGCAACGGTGAACAGCCCGACCCCGAACAGCAGCGTCACGCGTCTCCCGTGCGTGTCGCTGAACTTGCCATAGAGCGGCGTCACCGCGGTCGACGTCACCAGATAGGACGTGACGACCCACGGCAGCAGCTCCGGGTCACCCAGTTCACGCCCGATCGTGGGAAGCGCCGTCGCCACGATCGTCTGATCGAGCGCCGCCAGGAACATCGCCGTGACGACGCCGAGGATGATCAGCCTGATCTCGGCATGGCTGAGCTGGACGTTTGGCTCGGGCGCAGTGTCGTTCATGGCGTGGGACCGGAGCGGGTGACCGCGGAGCGCCACCTGACAGGCTTGGCCAAGCCTTGTCCAGCGCGCCACCGACGCGGGATATCTGCCCCGCGCGGGGCGCTTTGCTGCACAAGAGCGGTGCCTTTGCCGCGTGCGGAAACGCACAGCAGGCCGGAATGGCGGCGGGTAGGGTCATTTCATCGCCGGAGCAAGACGGTCCGGACCGAGACCCCGAAGCGACGACCTGAAGGAGAAAGCCATGTCGATCGTCAGCAGCACGTGCCTGAAGCGTACCGCCACCGCGGCCTTCGCCGCACTCGCCCTGGCGGCAACCGTGGCCGCGACCCCGGCCCAGGCCGGAAACGGCCGCAACGCAGCCTTCGCCGCCGGCGCGGTCGGTGGCCTCGCACTCGGTGCCCTCGCCGTCGGCGCCATGACGGCGCCCGCCTACGGCGCCCCCCGCGCCTACTACGCCGAGCCCGCTCCCCGCTACCGCCGCGCCTGCTGGACCGAACGCCAGCCCGTCTACGACAACTGGGGCGACTACGCCGGCACCCGCCGGGTCCGCGTCTGCAACTGAAGCCGACGAGCGACGTTATAGAAGTCCTTTCGCGGCCTGCCCCTACGGACCCGACCTCCACCGGCCCGGCGGACGCGAAAGACGAAACGACGGCGGTGCCCGAACCCCGCCGACCCACACGAGAGGCGTCGCGGCAGCCCCCGCGGCGCCTCTCTGCGTGTGGCCCGTGTTCACGTCGATACAGCGTGCGGGCTGCGGCGTCGGCGCAAGCGTCGACAGCCGCCTACAAGATCCGCCCCAGTTCGTGCGCGGTGGAGGCCAGTTGCGGCAGGATCGCGGATCGCAGCTGGTCCAGCGACACCCGATGCGCCTGCACCCCGACATTGATGGCGCAGCACACACGCCCTGCCCCGTCGCGCACCGGCACCGCCACGGACCGCAACCCGATCTCCAGCTCCTCGTCGACGATGCTGTGCCCGGTCGACCGGACATCGGCGAGGATGGCGCGCAGATCCGCCTCCACGGTGCAGGTCCTCGGCGTCAGCGCCTTGAGATCGACGCGCGCGAAATAGGCGTCGAGCCAGTCATCGTCCTGAGCCGAGAGAAGGACGCGCCCCAGAGACGTGCAATAGGCCGGCAGCCGGCTCCCGACGGCAAGGCCGATCGACATGATGCGGCGGGTCGCGGACCGGGCGACATAGACGACCTCCCCGTCGTCGAGGACAGCGGCGGACGACGATTCGCCGACCGCCTCGGAAATCCGCTCCAGCCAGGGTTGCACCCGGGACGGCAGGGGCATCGCCGAGAGCGCGGCATAACCGAGCCGCAGCACCTTCGGCGTCAGGGAGAAGAACTTCCCGTCATGGTCGGCGTAGCCCAGCCGCGCCAGCGTCAGGAGATAGCGACGCGACGCGGCGCGGGTCAGCCCGGTCGCCCTGGAGACATCGGTGATGGTCAGCCGGGAGTGGTTCGCGTCGAACGCCTCGATGACGGCGAGACCGTTCTGCAATCCGGCGACCATGTCCCGGTCGCCACCGCCGTCGCCTCCACCCCTCACTGCTCGGTCTCCCTGTGCGAATACCGCACAATAGGCCTTCGTTCGCCCGGCGGCCAAGCCGGACGAACCAAGGGAGACCGGGGATTCGGCGGTCGGGAGATTACTGGCCGAGGTAGGGCGTCTGGAGCTGGGCGGCGATCTTCTTGAAGGCCGCCTCGAGCGAGGCCGCGTCGGTCGCGTCGAAGAAGTTCTCGCCGCTCGTCGCGCAGCCGCGCAGCATGTTCTGCGTGGCGGGGATCGTCACCATGAACGCGATGGTGAAGATCTCGATTCCCTGGTTGCGGATGTTGTTGCACAGCGAAGTCGTGAGCCCGTTCGCGTTGGCCGTGTTGCTGCCGTTGTGCATCGTGCCGTTCAGGGACTTCGTGTTCTCCCCGTCCGTCATCAGGACGATGGCCTTGCGCGGCTTGCGGTTGTTCGGGTCGAAGGCGGCGCCGTCCGTGAACGGCGCGGACGGGGACAGCACGTTCCAGCCCCAGTTCAGGCCGGCCGGCACGTAGGTCTCGTAGTTGGCGACCAGCGCGTTGATGGCGGCCTTCACCACCGTCTTGTTGTTGGTGAGCGGCACGATGGCGCTGGCGCAGGGCTGGTTCTTCGAGGTCAGCATCAGCGCCGGGTACGGAACTCCGTTGTTGCTGTCGAGCAGGTGGTTCGGCGCCGGCCGCGACTGGACGCAGCCACTCCAGAAGTAGTTGGTCGTGGTCGTCTTGGTCGTGCAGACCTGCGGACCCTTGTTCCAGACCGAGCAGACCTGCTGCGTTCCGGTCACCGTGCACTGCTGCTGGCACTGCTGGGTGGTGGTGCAGGTCTTCACCCCGTCATTGGTGGTGCAGTTCTGCTTGGGCACGCAGTTCACGTTGACGCAGGTCTGCTTGGGCTGCGTGACCCAGGTCTGGCAGGTCGTGTTGGGAGTCGTGCAGCTCGTGGACGTGCTGGTCGTCGAATAGTCGTTGCTGTTCGACAGCCACGGCGCGCCGCGATTCGACAGGCCCACATTGACGTAGTTGGCGAACGGAACGACCGCGAACTTGACCTTGTCGGACCCGTCCGCCGTCAGGATGTCGACCATCATGTTGGCCGAGGTCTTGAGCGTCGCGAGCTTGCCGCTGACGTTCATCGAGTTCGTGGTGTCGAGCACGAGCGCCACCTCGACGCTGTTGTCGAGGCCGCGCATGCCCTTCGCCTGGGCGCCGATCGCGGTGTAGGGATAGCCCACGGCGGCAAGAAGCGTGCTCTTGACGGTCGAGTTGGCCCTCACCGTGACCGACTTGCCGTCGTTTCCGAGTTCGACCGCAAGCTGCGTCGGCAACTCGAGACCATACTTCTCGCGCAGCTGCGCGTTGAAGATCCGCTCCGCGGCCGCCTCGACCGAATCCTGGTCGACATATTTCGGGCTCGTCACGGCCAGCGTCGTCGAATCGACCACCGCCTGCAGCGCAGTACGGGCGTAAACGACCCGGCCATAGTCGACAGCCATGCCGACAATCATGATCAGCGGAACGAGCAATACCGCAAAGATGGGCGCAAAGGCCCCTGAAGCGTCGTTGCGAAACCGGCTGAGCGTTGTCATGTCTTGCACCCTTGATTGAGCGCAAGTGTAAGTTGCAACGTTTAAATCCCCGTCTATTGTTCCGTAAAATTGGATGAACGGAAATAAAGGTTGATCCAATATTGATGCGAATGCGGAAAGTGAAAGCTGAAAACGAGGACCTCGATCACCCCTAGCGGAGCGGACGCAGGCGGCAGGAAAAGCACTTTCCAGGAATGCCTAACGGGAGATGCAAGGGCGCGGCGCACGGCGCCGGTGAGGCCAACCTAGCAGCCGCCACGACAGCATGAGCCGTCAACGGAAGGGCGGCGGTTGGCCTTGGCCTGAAACTGGATGTCGCTGGCGCGCCCTACGGGACTCGAACCCGTGTTTTCGCCGTGAAAGGGCGACGTCCTGGACCGCTAGACGAAGGGCGCAGCGCGAGCGGCTTATACGAAGCTTCTGGTTCGCCGACAAGGCCCGCCGCGCGGTCTTTTGCCCTTTGAGGCGGCCTCTCGCGCGGCACGGAAAAACCAACTATGAGACCGTCGCGTCGGCAGTGTCGCCCCCAGGGCGATCCTGCGCGTCGCACCCTCGAAGGCTTTCCCCCGCCGCACAGGCTTCCCTCAAGGTCCAGCAATCCCATGAGCACGGCCCAGGATCGCGCGTCTCCGTCACCCGGCGCAGCCACGCAGGATGTCGCGGCGGCATCGGCGTCCATCGACGCGCGCGCGGCCCTGGGAGGCGGAGCCCTGCTCGGGATCGGGATGATGCTGCTCGGCATCCTCCTGTTCGTCGTGAACGACGTGATGGGAAAGTGGCTCGTCGCCACCTACACCGTCGGGCAGGTGCTCCTCATCCGGTCGCTCTTCGCCATGGTGATGCTCGCGCCGATGATCTGGCGGGAGGGCGTCCACCGTGTGGCCACGCCGCCGCGGCCGGGTCTCCAGCTGTTGCGGGTGGTCTTTTCCACGGCGGAGGTCGCGGCCTTCTACTGGGCGGTGGCCTATCTGCCGCTGGCCGACGTGGTCACCTTCTATCTCGCCGGCCCGATCTGGGTGACTGCACTGTCGGGGCCGCTGCTCGGCGAGAAGGTCGACCTGCGGCGCTGGATCGCCGTCCTCGTCGGCTTTGCCGGCGTGCTGATCGCGATGCAGCCGACCTCCGCGACGCTCGGCCTGCCCTCGCTCGTGGCCCTCGGGGGCAGCCTGCTGTTCGCGCTGCTGATGATCACGACCCGCACCCTGCGCGGCACGCCCGACACCACGCTCGTCACGTGGCAGACCGTGGCGGCCCTCGTCGCGGGGGCCGTGATGGCGCCTTTCGGCTGGGTCACGCCGACGCCCGTCGACTTCGTGCTGCTCGGCATGCTGGGCGTCGTGGCCGCGCTCGCCCACATGTGCGTGAACCGCTCGCTCAAGCTGGCTCCGGCAGCGGTCGTCGTTCCCTACCAGTACACGCAGATCGCGTGGGCCGTGCTCCTGGGCTGGCTGATCTTCGGCGATGTCCCGGGGCCGGCCCTGATCGTCGGCTCCGCGGTCATCATCGCCGCCGGGCTCTATATCTTCCTCGCCGAGCAGAAGGCGCAGCGGCTCAGGTCCCAGGCCGAGCAGGCAGCGCCAGGTCCGTAATCCGCATCTGCACCCGCTCGCCGCCGTTCCAGCGGTTGATGGCGAGCGCCCCGGCGACATGGACCGTCTCGCCGCGCGAGGCCATCAGTGCCTGGCCGAGGGGCTGGTCCGCGCAGCGAAACGCAATCGCGTCGACCGTCTGGCCGTCGCCGGCCTTCAGCCGGACCCGCACGTGCCCGCGTCCGACTTCCCCGGCATCGACGATCCGATGGGCCGCCAGTGCGAAGACGGGTTCCGGGTGCCCGGAACCGAACGGACCTGCCAGTTCGATCCGCTCCAGCAGGTCCGGCCGCGCGCCGGCCGCCGTGACGGCGGCATCGATGGCGAGCGAGCGGTCGGCCCGGTGCGCGGCCACGGACGCGTCGAGCCGCTCGGAGACAAAGTCGCGGAACCGCTCCAGATTGCCGACCGGCAGCGTGACGCCGGCGGCCATCGCATGGCCGCCGCCTTTCACCGCGATTCCGGCCGCCACCGCGGCCGCCACGGCGCGGCCGACATCGGCGCCGGGAACCGACCGGGCGGAGCCAGTGGCGACACCGTCGGGTCCCATCGCCAGGGCGAAGACGGGACGCTGGAACCGCTCCTTCAGGCGGGAGGCGACGAGCCCGACGATGCCCGGGTGCCAGTCGGGCGAAGCGACCACGGCCACCGGGCCGCCCTCTTCTTCCAGGCCGAGTTGCGCCAACGCCAGCGCCTCGCCTTCCGCCACCATCGCCTGCTCCGCGGCCTGCCGCTCGCCGTTGAGCCGGTCGAGTTCGACCGCGATCCGGCCGGCCTCCACCTCGTCCTGCGTCAGAAGCAGGCGCGCGCCGAGCGCCGCATCCCCGATTCGACCGCCGGCGTTGATCCGCGGGCCGATCAGGAAGCCGAGATCGTAGGGCCGCACGGGACCGTCCAGCCGGGCCACGTCGGCGAGGGCACGCAACCCGACCCGGCCGCGGCGACGCATCACGGCGAGCCCCTGCCGCACGAAAGCCCTGTTGAGCCCCACCAGCGGCACCACGTCCGCGACCGTCGCCAGCGCAACGAGGTCGAGGCTCGCCAGCAGGTCGGGCTCCTCGCCCGGCCGCCAGAAGCCGCGCTTGCGCAACTCCCTGTTCAGGGCAACCAGCGTGACGAAGACGACGCCGCCCGCGCACAGCGCGCCGAGGCCGGAGAGGTCGTCCTGCCGGTTCGGATTGACGATGGCCAGCGCGTGTTCCGGCAGTTGCTCGGGGGCCTGGTGGTGGTCGAGCACGACGACGTCGAGGCCCAGCCGCGCGGCCTCCGCGAAGGGCTCATGGCTGGTGGTGCCGCAATCGACGGTGACGAGAAGGGTCGCTCCACGCGCCGCCAGGGCACGCACGGCCTCGACGTTCGGCCCGTAGCCTTCGACCAGCCGATCCGGGATATGGAGCAGGCGCGCGGTTCCAGCCGCATCGAGATAGCCGCACAGCAAGGCCGCGGCGCAGGCGCCGTCGACGTCGTAGTCCCCGAACACCGCCACGGTCTCGCGACGCGAGACGGCGTCGGCGAGGCGCGCGACCGCCGTTTCCATCGCCACCAGGGTGAACGGCTCCGGCAGCATGGTGCGCAGGCGGGGATCGAGGAAGGTCTCGACGTCCGCCGCCGGCACGCCGCGCCCGGCCAGCACCCGCGCCACGACGTCGTCGAGGCCGTGCGACTGGACCATCACCAGCGCCTGGGCCCGGGCGGCATCGTCAAGGCGGTCCCGCCACCGGCGACCGGTGACGGAGCGTTCCACGCCGAGAAACGGACGAGACATGGCCTCGCTTTAGCGCGATTCGTGACCGGGGCCACGCCCGGCACGGCGCCATGCACCGGAGAAACGCACCAGAGCCCGCCCCGCAGAGGCAGGCGCTGACGGACCGGCCAGTTCCGAGAGGATCAGTCCAGGCGGAACTTCTCGAACTCGCGATGCTCGCCGTGGATCTTGCGAACCGTCCCGGTGATGGAGCGATAGACGATGGTTTCCGTCTCGATCACGTCCTTGCCGAAACGAACGCCGGCCAGCAGGGCCCCGTCGGTGACGCCCGTCGCCGAGACGATGACGTCGCCCGACGCCAGTTCCGACATGGCGTACTTCTTCTTCGGGTCCTTCACGCCCATCCCGCGCGCGCGCTCGACCTTCTCGGGCGTATCCAGGATGAGGCGGCCCTGCATCTGTCCGCCGACGCAGCGCAGCGCGGCCGCGGCCAGCACGCCCTCGGGCGCGCCGCCGATGCCGAGATACAGGTCGATGCCGGTCTTCTCATGCATCGTCGTGAAGATCACGCCGGCGACGTCGCCGTCCGTGATCAGGCGGATCGAGGCGCCGGTCTTGCGCACCGCGGCGATCAGGTCCGCGTGGCGCGGCCGGTCCATGATCAGCACGTTGAGCTCATGCGGCTTCACGCCCTTGGCCTTGGCCAGCGCATTGACATTGTCGATGGGAGCCGCGTCGAGATCGACCACACCCTCGGGATAGCCCGGGCCGATGGCGATCTTGTCCATGTACACGTCGGGCGCGTACAGCAGGGATCCGGCCTGGGCCATGGCCATCACGGCGATCGCGCCGGGCATGTCCTTGGCGCACAGCGTGGTTCCCTCCAGCGGGTCGACGGCGATGTCGACCTTGGTGCCGTTCCCGTTGCCGACCTTCTCGCCGATGAAGAGCATCGGCGCCTCGTCGCGCTCGCCCTCCCCGATCACGATCGTGCCGTCGATGGGCAGCTTGTTGAGCTCCCGGCGCATGGCGTCGACCGCCGCCTGGTCCGCAGCCTTCTCGTTGCCGTGGCCGCGCAGCCGGGCCGCGGAGACCGCGGCGCGCTCCGTCACGCGCACCAGTTCCATCGAGAGGATACGCTCGATGACGTCCTTGGGCTGGACGTTGATTTCGTTGCTGTGGCCGGACATTGCGCCGTCTCCCTCGATCGTTCAGTCGTTGCCGCGTTCGATGCGGATCACCTGCGGCGGTTCGGCGATGTGGCCGTCCGCCAGGACGGCCGCGAGCGCGTTGCGAACCGCGTCCTCGGTCGTGGCATAGGTGATCAGGACGACAGGTACCGGCACGCCGGAGCGGCCGGAGCGGTCTCCGCCGGGACCGGGCGCATGGCGCTGGACGATGCTCTCCAGCGAAATCTGCCGCTCGGCCATGCGGGTCGCGATGGCGGCGGCTGACCCCGGCCGATCGAGCACCTGCAGGCGAATGTAGTAGCCGCCCTCGTGGCGCTGCATCGGCCGCCTCTCGGCCTTCTCCAGCGTGGCGGCCGGACGGCCGAACGGCGGAATGCGGATGCCGCGCGCCACGTCCGCGAGGTCGGAGACGACGGAGGAGGCCGTGGCAGCGCCCCCGGCGCCCGGACCGACCAGCGTGAGGTCGCCGACCACGTCGGCGGCAACGTTCACGGCGTTGGTCACGCCCATCACCTGCGCGATGGGCCAGTGCTTGGGAACCATCGTCGGGTGGACGCGCTGCTCGATCCCGGTCGGCGTGCGCTCGGCGGTGCCGAGGAGCTTGATCCGGTAGCCCAGGTCGTCGGCCATCTTCAGGTCGAGCGGGGCGATGGCGCTGATGCCCTCGACATGGATGGCGTCGGCGTCGATCACCGTGCCGAAGGCGAGGCTCGTCAGAACGGCGAGCTTGTGGGCCGTGTCGAAACCGCCGACGTCGAAGGTCGGGTCTGCTTCCGCATAGCCGAGACGCTGGGCGTCGGCGAGCACGGTCGCGAAATCCAGCCCTTCCAGCTCCATGCGGGAGAGGATGTAGTTGCAGGTGCCGTTGAGGATGCCGGAGACCCGCTGGACCGCGTTCCCGGCCAGCGATTCGCGCAGGGTCTTGACGATCGGGATGCCGCCGGCGACCGACGCCTCGAAGAAAAGCCCGGCCCCGGTCGACTCGGCCAATGCCGACAATGACGCGCCGTGATGCGCGAGGAGCGCCTTGTTGGCGGTCACCACCGGCTTGCCGGCGGCCAGCGCCGCCTCGACCGCCTGCCGCGCGGCTCCCTCGGTCCCGCCCATCAGCTCCACGAGGCAGTCCACCGCGCCGGACCGCGCCATCTCGACGGGATCGTCGAACCAGCGCGCGCCGGACAGGTCGACCCCGCGGTCGCGAGAGCGGTCGCGAGCGGACACGGCGACGACGTCGATGGTCCGGCCGCAGCGCGCGGCGAGCTGGTCTGCCTGGCGTTGCAGCACCGACACGACGGCCGCGCCCACGGTGCCGAGGCCGGCAATGCCGACCCTGAGGGACTGGGTCATGTCGAAGCTCCGCCCGCTCAACCGCGCGCCGTCAGCGGCACGACGTTGTGCAGCGTCTTGTCCGCGGTCTCGAGGAATCGGCGCACGTTGCGCGCCGCCTGCCGGATGCGCTGCTCGTTTTCGACCAGCGCGATTCGGACATAATCGTCGCCGTGCTCGCCGAAGCCGATGCCCGGCGCGACGGCGACGGACGCCTTCTCGACGAGCAGCTTCGAGAATTCGAGACTGCCGAGGTCGCGGAACGGCTCGGGGATCTTCACCCACGCGAACATCGACGCATCAGGCGCCGGAAACTCCCAGCCGGCCTTGCCGAAGCTGTCGACCAGAGCGTCGCGGCGCTTGCGATAGATGTCGCGCATGTCCCGGATGCAGTCGTCCGGACCGTTGAGCGCGGCGGTCGCCGCCACCTGCACCGGCGTGTAGGCGCCGTAGTCGAGGTAGGACTTCACGCGCGCCAGCGCCGCGAGAAGCCTCTCGTTGCCCACGGCAAAGCCCATGCGCCACCCCGCCATCGAGAACGTCTTCGACAGGGACGTGAACTCGACCGTCACGTCCATCGCGCCGGGCACCTGCAGCACCGACGGCGGCGGGTTGTTGTCGTCGAAATAGACCTCCGCATAGGCGAGGTCGGACAGCAGGATCAGCTCGTGCTTCTTCGCGAAGGCGACGAGATCCTTGTAGAAGTCGAGGCTTGCCACATAGGCGGTCGGGTTCGCCGGGTAGCACGTCACCAGCGCGATCGGCTTGGGGATCGAGTGGATCACCGAGCGTTCCAGCGCCCGGAACATCTCCTCGTTCGGCTCCGCGGGGACGGAGCGGATCACGCCGCCGGCCATCAGGAAGCCGAAGGCGTGGATCGGGTAGCTCGGGTTCGGGCAGAGAATCACGTCGCCCGGCGCGGTGATCGCCTGCGCCATGTTGGC
>CAZJCW010000093.1:0-15131 GCA_964544365.1 uncultured Alsobacter sp. | reverse complement strand
CGACGTGCTGATGTCGATCGAGGCGATGAAGATGGAGACCGCGCTCCACGCCGAGCGCGATGGCACGGTGAGCGAGATCCTCGTCAAGCCGGGCCAGCCCATCGATGCCAAGGACCTCGTGATGGTGGTTGGCTGAGCGCGGCGGCCCGGAAGGGGACGCCGCATCGGCGGCGCGACCCTGCGGCGCCGCCTGCGTTCGCGCGACGATCCGCCGTGATGTAAAGATCCCGGACCCGGTGTCCCGCCTCCGCCAGATCGGCGGACGCGGGCGCCGCGACCCGCCCGCAAGGAGCCGACATGATCGCTGACGCCGCCGCCGCACCGACCGCCCCCACCGTCAGGCTCGAGGACTACCGGCCCACCGACTGGCTCATCGACACCGTCGACCTGCTGGTGCGGCTGCATCCGACGCGGACGCTGGTCACGGCGACGCTGGCGCTCCGTCCCAACCCGGCCGGGCGTGCCGGCGCGCCGCTGGTGCTCGACGGGGACGAGCTTGAACTGGCGGGCGTCGCCGTCGACGGTTTCGCGCTGCCGGAGGGGGCCTGGAGCGCGACGTCCCAGCGCCTGGAGATCGCCGCGCCGCCGCCGGGCGGTTTCGCGCTCACGATCGACACCGTCGTCAACCCCTCCGCGAACACCAAGCTGATGGGGCTCTACCGTTCGAGCGGCGCCTATTGCACGCAATGCGAGGCCGAGGGCTTCCGCCGCATCACCTACTTCCTCGACCGGCCCGACGTGATGTCGGTCTACACCACCCGTATCGAGGCCGATCAGGTCGACTGCCCGGTGCTGCTCGGCAACGGCAACCCGGTGGAAAGCGGCCGGCTCGAGGGCGGGCGCCACTACGCCGTGTGGCACGACCCCCATCCGAAGCCCGCCTACCTCTTCGCGCTCGTCGCCGGCGACCTCGGCCGCGTCGCCGGCAGCTTCACCACGCGCTCGGGCCGCCAGGTCGAGCTCGGCATCTATGTCGAGCCCGGCAAGGAGAACCGCGCCGGCTACGCCATGGACGCGCTGATCCGCTCGATCGAATGGGACGAGCGCGTGTGGGGCTGCGAGTACGACCTCGACGTCTTCAACATCGTCGCCGTGTCCGACTTCAACATGGGCGCGATGGAGAACAAGGGCCTCAACATCTTCAACGACAAATACGTGCTGGCGACGCCGGAAACGGCGACCGACATCGACTACGCGCATATCGAGGCGATCATCGCGCACGAGTATTTCCACAACTGGACCGGGAACCGGATCACCTGTCGCGACTGGTTCCAGCTGTGCCTGAAGGAAGGTCTCACGGTCTATCGCGACCATGAGTTCTCGGCCGACATGCGCTCGCGACCGGTGAAGCGGATCGCCGAGGTGCGCGGCCTGCGCGCGCAGCAGTTCGCGGAGGATTCCGGTCCGCTCGCCCACCCCGTGCGCCCGGATACCTACCGGGAGATCAACAACTTCTACACGTCGACGGTGTACGAGAAGGGCTCCGAACTCATCCGCATGCTGCGCAGCCTGATCGGCGACGAGGCCTTCCGGACCGGCATGGCGCTGTATTTCGACCGGTGCGACGGCACGGCCGCGACCGTCGAGGACTTCCTCGCCTGCTTCGCGCAGACCAGCGGTCGGAACCTCGACGATTTTTCGCTCTGGTACCGACAGGCGGGCACGCCGACGCTGAAGGTGCGGGCGCACTACGATGCAGACGCCGGCACCTGCCGGCTGGACTTCGCCCAGGCCACGCCGCCGACGCCCGGCCAGCCGAGCAAGTCGCCGGTGGTCATCCCCGTGCTGATGGGCCTGGTCGACCCGGAGACGGGAGACCTGCCGCTGGTGGTGGAGGGCTGCGGCGAATTGAAGGACGGGCTCTTCGTGCTGACGGAGGCCACCGGGTCGCTGACCTTCACCGGCCTGTCGCGCCGGCCGGTCCCCTCGCTGCTGCGAGGCTTCTCGGCACCCGTGAAGCTCGACATGCCGATGTCGCGCGACGACCTCCTGACGTTGTTCCGCCGCGACAGCGACCCCTTCAACCGCTGGGAAGCGGCGCAGACCTTCGCGACGCAGCTCCTCGTCGACGCCGTCGCATCGCACCGCGCCGGTCGGGAGCCGTCCTTCGACCCGCTCTACCCGCAGGCCCTGGCTGAGCTGCTGAAGGCCAGCGACGACCACGCCTTCGTGGCGCAGGTGATGACGCTACCCTCCGAATCCGATCTTGCCCGCGAGATCGGCGCCGACATCGATCCGGACGCCATCGTCGCGGCCCGGAGGAGCCTTCGCGCGTTCGTCGGGACGCAGGTCGGCGATGTCCTCGTGGCGGAGTGGCGCCGGCTCTCGAGCGGGACATCGTACGCGCCGGATGCCGCTGGCTCGGGTCGACGCGCGCTGCGCAACGCGGTGCTCGATCTCGCGACAGCCGGCAATGCCGTCCAGGGGGCGGCGCTCTGCCGGGAGCAATTCGACAAGGCCGACAACATGACCGAGCGCTTCGGCGCGCTCGTCGCCGCGGCGCAGGCACCGGGCGAGGCTCGCGAAGCCATGCTGCGGGACTTCGAGGCGATGTACGGCGACGATCCACTGGTGCTGGACAAGTGGTTCGCCCTTCAGGCGTCCATCCCCGAGCCCGCGACGCTGGACCGCGTGAAGGCGCTGCTGGACCACGAGGGCTTTTCACTCGCCAATCCGAACCGCACGCGTGCCCTTGTCGGCACCTTCGCGATGGCGAACCTGTCACAGTTCAACCGAGCCGACGGCGCGGGACATGCCTTCGTGGCCGATGTCGTCCTTCGCCTCGACGCGCAGAACCCGCAGGTCGCGGCACGCATCCTCGGCGCCTTCCGCACCTGGCGGTCGCTCGAACCCATTCGACGGGCGAGTGCCGAAAAAGCCCTGCGGCGCATCGCTTCCGGGACGGAACTCTCCCCCGACGTGGGCGACATCGTCTCGCGGTCGCTTGCCTAGAAACCGGCAGGCCGCCGGTGTCTTCGGCATCGTGCCGGACCCGCCATGCCCGGCCGGATCGGCTCAAGCCGACGGCGCGATCCGGCGCCAGTTCCCTCCCCTGGACAAGCGCTTGATTCAACGACCGTAACGCGTGAATCGCGGCGATGGGGGCTGGCGCCGCACAGAGCGTCGAAAGCCTTCATTAACCTCTTGCCAAATCAACGCCGCCGGATTCAGATCACGGTGATTCGGGTAGATGCGGCACGTCAATCCGAAGGGGCGGGACGGAATCCGAAAGGGGCACTTGAATGGCGCGAAGCATCGCGGCCATAACGCCTGCGCGCGTGGACTCGGTTGGGGGTCTCGCACGCTGGCTGGCGCATCCGACATACCAGCAGCTCAAGCGCTTCGAGCCGTGGCTTCGGATCGTCGTTCCCGCGATGCTCGCGGTTTTCCTGGCCGCCCTCGCCTATGTCTCCGTGGTGCAGGTGTCCACCAGCCGGTCGGAAGCCGTGTCCGACGCCGCCGGTGACATCGACGTCCTCTCCGCGCTCGTCGCCACCGACCTGAAGCGGCCCGACCCGGCCTTCCCGTCCGTCCGCGAGCGGCTTTCGACCATCGTCCCCCATCACGCCCTGCGCCACGGGCGTTACGTGCTGGTCTCCGACGAGTCCGGGATCGTGGTCGCCAGCGCGCCTCCGGGCATCGCCACCGGGGTTCCGCTGGTCGATGTCCTGGGACCCAGCCAGCCGCTCACGACCTTCGCGGAACGGGCCGGGGTGATGCAGATCACGGTGCCCGGCAACATTCCCTCCATTGCCACCGTCCGGACCCTCGACCATGGCCTCGGACAACTGGCAGTCGTCCAGCCGACAACCGGCGTGCTCGCCGTGTGGCGCGCCAAGACGACCTCGTTCCTGATGCTCGTCGGCGCGGCAGCGCTGGTGCTGGCCGGCATCGGCACGGCCTATTTCTGGCAGGCCTGGCGGGCTGGCCACGCGGACGCCCTGTGCGACCGGGTGCGCCACCGGCTCGACCTCGCACTCTCGCGCGGGCGCTGCGGCCTCTGGGACTGGGACATCAGCCGCGGCACGATCTACTGGTCCGACAGCATGTACGAGCTGCTCGGCTACGAGCGGCAGAGCGAGTTCCTGTCGTTCGGCGATGTGAACCGCCTCGTCCATCCGGACGACGGCAACCTCTACGTACTGGCCGACCAGCTCGCCGCTCACGAGGCCACCAACGTGGACCACGCCTTCCGCATCCGCGCCGCCAATGGCGACTGGGTGTGGCTGCGGGCCAGGGCCGAGCTGGTGCGCGACGGCGAAAACCGCGACCCGCACCTCGTCGGCATCACCATCGACATTACCGAGCAGCGGCGGCTGGCGCAGGAGACCGCCCGGGCCGACGCCCGCCTTCGCGATGCCATCGAGGCGATCTCCGAGGCCTTCGTGCTGTGGGATGCCGACAATCGGCTCGTGATGTGCAACTCCAAGTTCATGGCCCTCCACGATCTCGGGAACGAGGACGTGAAGCCCGGGCTCGCCTATGACGCCCTTGCCCAGCGGCTGACGCCGCCGGTCGTCCAGAACAGGCTCGACGACGACCGGGTGTCCGGTGGCGCGTGCAGCTACGAGGCCCTCCTGCCCGACGCGCGCTGGCTCCAGGTCAACGAGCGGCGCACCAAGGACGGCGGCTATGTGTCCGTGGGCACCGACATCACGCAGCTCAAGCGGCAGGAGGAAAACCTCCTCGACAGCGAACGCCGCCTCACCGCGATGATCGCCGACCTGAAACGCTCGCGGCAGACCCTCGAGCTCCAGGCCCAGCAACTCGCCGACCTCGCGGAGCGCTATCTCGAGCAGAAAGCGGAGGCGGAGAGCGCAAACCGGGCGAAGTCCGAGTTCCTGGCGAAGATGAGCCACGAGTTGCGCACGCCGCTCAACGCGATCCTTGGCTTCTCGGAGATCATGGAGGCCGGCATCTTCGGCTCGCTCGGGAGCGAGAAGTACACGGGGTACTGCCGCGACATCCGCCGCAGCGGAGAGTATCTGCTGGGGCTCATCGCCGACATTCTCGACATGGCGGAACTCGAGGCCGGCCGCGTCCGGATGGAACGCCAGACCCTCATGCTGGACGACATCCTCGACGAGGCGCTGGCCGAGGTGCGGAACCTCGCGGCGAGCCGCAATCTCCGGATGGAGGCGGACGCGCTGCCCGGTACCACCATTCATGCCGACCGCCGCGCCATGGCGAAGATCCTGCACCACCTGCTCAGCAACGCCATCAAGTACACCCCCGAGGGCGGGCGCGTCGCGGTCCGCGCGAGGCGGGTGGGCGAAGCGGTGAACCTCTATGTCGAGGACAGCGGAGTCGGCATTCCCAAGGATGCGCTGCCCAAGCTGGCCCGGCCGTTCGAACTCGTGAATCTCGACGCCAGCAAGCCGTCCGACGGCTCCGGGCTCGGCCTCGCCATCGCCCGCTCGCTGGCCGAACTGCACGGCGGTGGCCTTCGCATCCGGTCCTGCGAGGGAACCGGGACGATCGTGCTCGTCCATCTGCCCACGCGGGCCCGGACAGGCTTCGAGATCGTGCAGAGCGCCCTGGCATAGACGACGCGAGACAGCCGGGACGCGCACCGCTGGCGAGGGCCATGCCCGGGCGCCGCTCCCGTTTCACCGAAACTGCGTCCACGCCTCGCCGCCGCCTGTCGACCGTTCCACCCCGAATGACGGCATCGTGACCCTCGCGCCGCCATGGCTGCCCGGCGACGCGTGGCGGCCCTGAATCGACCTCCGCGCGCCGCCTCGCCGCTCTCCCGACCGACAACGCTCCAGGATTCCGAGCCGATGCGCCGGATTCCGCGCTTTTCGGCGTGCCTTTGGCAGTCCGGCCCGGCCAGGACGATCCGAAGCCAAGACCTGCGGGTGCCGGGCGCACCGGCATACCTTTCCAAAGTTTCACGCTCCCGCGAGGCGCCCGTAAGCCGGCATCGCCAATTCTCCCATGCAAGCCCGGGGCGATTCTCCGCGGCTAGACATTCGAGGGGTCGCTGACCCCGCACGAGGAGAGAAGAATGACGAACGAGACCCAGTTCTCCCGCCGCAGCCTGCGCAACGGCCTCCTGGCCGGTGCCGCCGCGGTCGCTATCGTCGGCGCGGGCCTCACCCACGACATGTGGGCGCCCACCGGCGCCATCGCCCAGACCCAGACGCAGCAGGCTGCCCGCACCGCGGCCGCGATCCCGTCCTTCGCCGACGTCGTCGACCGGGTGAAGCCCGCGGTCGTGGCCGTCAAGGTCAAGGTCGAGACGGCCTCCATGCGCGGCGACGGCGTCGCCGACAACGACTCTCCCTCCTTCGACGACCTCCCGCCGGGGATCCAGCGCTTCTTCCGCGAGTTCGGCGACGGTCGCATGAACCCGCAGCAGCGCCCGCGGGGCCGCCAGTTCGGCCAGTCGCAGGGCTCCGGCTTCTTCATCACGAAGGACGGCTACATCGTCACCAACAACCACGTCGTCCAGAACGGCGTCGAGGTGCAGGTCACCATGGACGACGGGCGCACGCTCGACGCCACGGTGGTCGGCACGGACCCCAAGACGGACCTCGCGGTGCTGAAGGTGAAGCAGGCGGGCGACTACCCGTTCGTCAGCTTCGCCCAGGGCAAGCCGCGGATCGGCGACTGGGTCGTTGCGGTCGGCAACCCGTTCGGCCTCGGCGGAACGGTTACGGCTGGCATCGTCTCGGCGCGCGGCCGCGACATCGGCTCAGGCCCTTATGACGACTACCTGCAGATCGACGCGGCGGTGAACCGGGGCAACTCGGGCGGCCCGACCTTCGACCTGAACGGCGACGTGGTCGGCGTGAACACGGCCATCTTCTCGCCGTCGGGCGGCAATGTCGGCATCGCCTTCGCCGTGCCTGCGGAGGTCGCGGTATCGGTTGTCGAGCAGTTGAAGAGCGGCGGCAGCGTGTCGCGCGGCTTCATCGGCGTGCAGATCCAGCCGGTGACCAAGGACATCGCCGACAGCCTCGGGCTGAAGGAAGCGCGCGGCGCCCTCGTGGCCGAGGCGACGGCGGAAGGCCCTGCGGCCGCAGCCGGCGTGAAGGCCGGGGACGCGATCGTCTCCGTCGACGGCAAGGCGGTTGCCGGGCCGCGCGAACTCTCGCGCGAGATCGGCGCCAAGAAGCCGGGTTCGACCGTTTCGCTCGGCATCGTGCGGGACGGCAAGGACCAGACGCTGTCGCTGAAGCTCGGCACCCTGCCCGGCGAGAAGCAGGCGAAGGCCGACACCGGCGCGATGGGCGGCGAGACCAAGGGCTTCGGCCTTCAGCTCGCGCCGGCCTCGTCGGTGCGCGGCAAGGGCGATCGCGGCGTCGTGGTCACCGGCGTCGAGCCTGACGGTCCCGGCGCGAGCCAGGGCATCAAGGAAGGCGACGTGATCCTCGAGGTCGCGGGCAAGGCCGTGTCGCAGCCGGCCGAGGTGCGCCAGGCCGTGGCCGAGGCGCGCAAGGACGGCCGCAAGGCCGTGCTGATGCGGATCCGCAGCGGCGAGAACTCGCGCTTCGTGGCGCTGGCCTTCCCCGGTCGCGACAACCGCGGCTGACGATCCTCGACCTGCCGATCCCCTCTCCGGGACCGGCGGCATCCTTGGGCGACGGTGGGTGCCCCCCTGCCGTCGTCCCAATTCCCGGCGCATGACGGCGAAGCCCAGCCTCTTTGCCACGCGTCATGCGGCGTCCCGGGAGGGGCCTGGCGGAGCCGCAACCGCCGGCGCCCCGGGCGCGGCAGGCCAGGTTGCCCCCCGGCTTGCCGCGCCACCTTCCTCGAGGCCGCGTTTGCGCTTCACAGAACGGCTTGATCGAGTACGTTCCATGCCCATGAAGCTGCTCATCGTCGAAGACGACCGCGAAGCCGCGGCCTACCTGGTGAAGGCGTTCCGCGAGTCCGGACACGTGGCTGACCATGCCGCGAACGGCATCGACGGCTACGCGATGGCCAGCGATGGCGGCTACGACGTCCTGATCGTCGACCGCATGCTGCCCAAGCTCGACGGCCTGTCGCTGATCCACGGCCTGCGCGAGCAGAAGAACGAGACGCCCGTCCTGATCCTGTCGGCGCTGGGACAGGTCGACGACCGGGTGAAGGGCCTTCGGGCCGGGGGCGACGACTACCTGGCCAAGCCCTACGCCTTTTCCGAACTGCTGGCCCGGGTCGAGGTCCTCGCCCGCCGCCGTGGCAGCGGGCCGGTCGAGGAAACGGTGTACCGCGTCGCAGACCTCGAGCTCGACCGCCTCGGCCGGCGGGTGACGCGGGGCGGCAAGGCGCTGGACCTGCAGCCGCGCGAGTTCCGGCTCCTCGAGTACCTGATGAAGCATGCCGGGCAGGTGGTGACGCGCACCATGCTGCTGGAGAATGTCTGGGACTATCATTTCGATCCCCAGACCAACGTCATCGACGTCCACCTGTCCCGCCTGCGCGGCAAGGTCGACAAGGGCTTCGACAGGCCGCTGATCCATACGGTGCGCGGCGCGGGATACATGGTCCGTGACGGGGCTCGGTAAACTTTTCCGCACGACGGCGTTCAAGCTTTCGGTCGCCTACCTGCTGATCTTTGCGTTGTTCGCGGCGGGGCTGCTGGGCTACGTCGCGTTCAACACGCGCCGCCTCATCGAGCAGCAGGCGGCGAGCACGGTGCAGGCGGAGATCCGCGGCCTGCTCGACGTCGCGCGCAACGGCGGCCTGCCGCGGATGGCGGCGCTCATCGAGCGCCGGTCGCGGCAGCCCGGCTCCTCGATCTACCTTCTCGTCGGTCCCGGCGGCCTGAGACTGGCCGGCAATGTCGAGCGGATCCCGGCCGACGTGCTGGACACTGCGGGGCAGCGGATCATCACCTACGCGCATCCGGACGACGACCGAAGCCAGCACCAGGCCCTTGTCACCGTTCTCGAACTTCCCAACGGCGCGCGCCTGGTCGTGGGCCGCGACCTGTCCGAGGCCGAGCGGCTTCGGGAGGTCATCCGGCGGGCCTTCAGCTGGTCGATCGGCCTCGTCCTCGTGCTGGCGGTGCTGGGCGGGTGGTTCGTGACGCGCAGGGTGCTCGGCCGCATCGACGACATGACCGGAACGTCGCGCAACATCATGGCCGGCGACATGTCCGGCCGGCTCGCGATCGCCGGGACGAACGACGAGTTCGACCGCCTCGCGGGCAGCCTCAACCTGATGCTCGACCGCGTCGAGGAGTTGATGAGAGGCCTCAAGGAGGTCTCGGACAACATCGCGCACGATCTCAAGACCCCGCTCACCCGGTTGCGCAACCGTGCCGAGGAGGCGTTGCGGACGGCGAGCGATCCGAACGACTACCGGACGGCTCTCGAAACCATCATCGAGGAGGCGGACAACCTGATCCGCGTCTTCAATGCGCTTCTCATGATCGCGCGCGCCGAAGCCGGCAACGCCCGCGAGGGCATGGCGGCCTTCGACGTGAGCGAGGTGGCCCGCGACGTGGCCGAACTCTACGAACCGGTGGCGGAAGAGGCCGGGGTCGCGCTCACCGTGGACATCGCGGAGGAGCCCGATGGGGTCCCGATCGTCGGATCGCGCGAGCTCGTCGGCCAGGCGATCGCCAATCTCGTCGACAACGCGCTGAAATATGCGCCTGCCGGAGAGGATTCGACCCATCTTCCGAGCGTTACCGTCTCGGCGGCGCGGCGCGGGGAAACGGTGGAACTTGTGGTGGCGGACCGCGGTCCCGGCATTCCGGCGGCCGACCGGGGCCGGGTGCTGGACCGGTTCGTCCGGCTCGAGGGAGCGAGGTCCAGGCCGGGCTTCGGGCTCGGCCTGTCGCTGGCGAACGCAGTGGCGCGGCTGCATGGCGGACTGCTGCGGCTCGAGGACAACGCGCCGGGGCTGCGGGCGGTCCTGGTGCTGCCGGCGGCCAAGAAAACCGCCTGAAGACGGCCCAGGACGGCCCAAGGGGTGGCCGTCGTCCGGCAGTCGTGGGATATCTGAGCGGGAAGTAGTCGCAGAAGCGTCGCCATGCCCGCCAGTCTCGCCGAGCGCATCGTCCGAGCCCCAGTCCTTGCCGATGCGCGGGGTGCCGCGCGGCGTGTGTCGGAACTGCTGGCGGAGACCGGGGAGGATCCGGCGGCATCTCCCCTGGCGGATCTCGTCGCGGCGTGGCCGACGGTGCGGGCGCTGCTGGAGGGCCTGGCCGACCACTCTCCGTTCCTGTGGGGCCTCGCGGCCGGCGATCCGGCCCGGCTGTGCGCGCTGCTGACGGCGGACCCCGACGAGCGCGCCGCGGCCGTTCTGGCGGAGGCGGGAGACGCGTGGCGGCTTGCGACGGGCGAGCATGACCTCATGCGCCGGCTGCGGAGGGCCAAGCAGGAGGTGGCGCTGCTGGTGGCGCTCGCCGACATCGGAGGCGCCTGGGCGCTCGAACCCGTGACGGCGACGCTGGCCGGCTTCGCCGATGCGGCCGCGTCCTGCTCCGTGCGGTGGCTGCTGGCCGAAGCCGCCGAGGCAGGCCGCATCCGGCTCGCAGACCCGGACGATCCCGCGCGCGACAGCGGCGTGGTGGTGCTTGCGCTCGGCAAGCACGGCGCAGCGGAGCTGAACTACTCGTCGGACATCGACGTCGTCGTGTTCTTCGATCCCACCACCGCACCGCTGGCCGAAGGCGTCGAGGCGACGCCGTTCTTCGTGCGGCTGGTCAAGGGTCTCGTCAAGCTGATGCAGGAGAGGACGGCGGACGGCTACGTCTTCCGGACGGACCTGCGGCTGCGCCCCGACCCGGCCTCCACGCCGACGGCCATCGCCCTCCCCTCGGCGTTCGCCTACTACGAGACCGTGGGGCAGAACTGGGAGCGCGCGGCGCTCATCAAGGCGCGGCCCGTTGCGGGCGACTGCCCGCTGGGCGACGGCTTCATCGCGGACCTGGCCCCGTTCATCTGGCGAAAATACTTCGATTTCGCCGCCATCGCCGACATCCATGCGATGAAACGGCAGATCCACGCGGTCAAGGGCCACGAAACGATCGCGGTGGCGGGGCACGACATCAAGCTCGGGCGCGGCGGCATCCGTGAAATCGAGTTCTTCGTGCAGACGCAGCAACTCGTCTTCGGCGGGCGCCGCGCGAAGCTGAGAGGCCGGCGCACCCTCGACATGCTGACGGCACTGCGGGCGGACGGCTGGATCTCGCAGGAGGCCGAGACCGAACTCGCCGAGGCCTACCGCTTCCTGCGGACCATCGAGCACCGGCTGCAGATGATCGCGGATGAACAGACTCAACGCCTGCCCGACGACGAGGCCCGGCTGAAGCGGTTCGCCAGATTTTGCGGCTTTCCCGACCTCAGACGGTTTTCCCGCGCGCTCACCGAACGGGCGCTGCGGGTGGAAAAGCACTACGCGCTGCTCTTCGAGGAAGGGGCGGACCTGTCGGCCGGCGAAGGCAACCTCGTCTTCACAGGCACGACCGACGACCCCGACACCCTCACGACCCTGCGGCGGATGGGGTTCACGGACCCGCCGGCCGCGGCGGAAACCGTCCGTGGCTGGCACTTCGGCCGCCGTCAGGCCGTGACCAGCCCCCGCGCCCGCGAGGTGCTGACCGAACTCGTGCCCAAGCTGCTTGCAGCCTTCGGCCGGACGGCCGACCCGGACGGCGCCCTGGCGGCGTTCGACACGGCGCTCGGCAAGATGCCGGCGGCCGTGGAGCTGTTCGCCATCCTGCGCTCGCACCGCGACGTTCTTTCGCTGTTTTCGGAGCTGCTCGGATCCGCGCCTCGCCTCGCCGAGACGGTCGCGCGCCGGCCTCACCTGCTCGACGCGCTGATCGACCCGGCCTTCGGCGCGCCGCAACTGGACGTCGCGGCCCTCGAACGGAGGATCGGCGATACCGTGGGTCCATGCGAGCTGCTGGAGGACTTTCTCGACCGGCTGCGGGAGGCCGGCCAGCACGAGCTCTTCCTGGTCGGCGCGCGAGCGTTGTCGGGCGCGATCTCCTTCGAGCGGGTCGGCTCGGCCCACGCCGCCGTCGCGGACGCGGTCATCAGGCTGGCCCTCGACGAGGTGTCGCGGCGGTTCGCGCGGGATCACGGCGTGGTGCCGGGCGGGCGGCTCGCCGTCGTCGGCATGGGCCGGCTGGGGTCGCGCGAGATGACGGCGACCTCCGACCTCGACCTCGTCGTGCTCTACGACTTCGACGAGAACCGGGCGGAGAGCGACGGGGCGCGGCCGCTGCATGCCTCGCAATACTACGCCCGCCTGACGCAGCGGCTGATCAGCGCGCTGACGGTGCCGACGCGGCGCGGGCTGCTCTATGCCGTGGACATGCGCCTTCGCCCCTCGGGCAACAAGGGCCCCGCGGCGACGCAGTTCAGGAGCTTCGTCGACTACCAGGCGGGAGAAGCAGAGACCTGGGAGCACATGGCGCTGGTGCGAGCGCGCCCCGTCGCGGGCGACCGGGGCCTTCGCTCCGAGATCGAGGCCGCCATCGCCCAGGTCCTGGCCAAGCCCCGGAACGCGGATGCCATCCGGGCCGACGCCCTCGCGATGCGCCGGCTCGTGGCGCAGGAGAAGGGCGAGACGGACGCCTGGGATCTGAAGCTGGCGGCCGGCGGCCTGCTCGACATCGAATTCGTCGCGCAGGTGCTGGTCCTGCTCCATGCCGGCGACCACCCCGGCATCGCGGTCCGCAACACGGGGGACATTCTGGCCGCCGCCGCCGAGGCGGCGCTCCTCGATGCCAACGACATCGCCCAGTTGCGACGCGCCTACGATCTCATGCGCGACATCATGCAATGGCAGCGCCTGGCGGTGGCCGGGAGCTTCGACCCGGGAAGCCTTTCCAACGGCCTGCGCCGCCGCATGGCAGCGGTCGTCGGGCTGCCCGACTTCAAGGTGCTGGAGCGCGACCTCAAGGACACGCGGCTGGCGGTCAGGGCTGTCTTCGAGAGGGTGATGGGCGGATAGCGGTGGCCGGAATGACGCCCGGACGGGGCCCCGCCCGCGGCCGCGCGGCCTATCCGCGTCCGATGACCCGATCCACCTCCGCACGCTCCTCGTCGCTCAGGGGAGCGGCCGCCGTGACGGCAGCGGAGGGCCGGCGGGCCCGCATGAACAGGGCCCCGGCGCCGACCAGCAGGATCGCAAACGGCGCGCCCCACAGGAGAGCCGTGTGCCAGCCGAAGGGCGGCTTCAGCAGCACGAACTCGCCATAGCGCGCCACCAGGAACTGGCGGATCTCGGTGTCGCTGGCGCCGGCCTTCAGCTGCTCGCGCACGATGAGCCGCAGATCGCGGGCGAGCGGGGCGTCGCTGTCGTCGATGGACTGGTTCTGGCAGACGAGGCAGCGCAACTCGGCCGACAGCGCCCGCGCCCGGGTCTCGAGCTTCGGATCGGCGAGGATCTCGCTCGGCTGAACCGCGATCGCCGGTCGCGCAAGGCCGGCGCACAGGACCAGGACGGCCATGACGACCCGCAGCGAACCGGCGAGACCCGCGCGGACCATCGGCCTCACTCCGCCGGCGCGGGCATGGCGGACCGCGCCCGAACGGGAGCGCCGACCCTGGCGCGCCGGTCGAGCAGCGACAGCGCTCCGCCCAGGGCCATCACGACGGATCCCAGCCAGATCAGCAGGACGAGCGGCTTCCAGTAGATCCGCAATCCGACGCGACCGTCCGGCTCGATGTCGGCGACGCTGGCGTAGATCTGCCCGAGACCCACGGTCATCAGACCGGCTTCGGTCGTGGGCATGGTCCGCACCGCGAAGACGCGACGGCCCGGCTCGATGACGCCGATTTCCTGCCCGTCGCTCAGGATGCGCAGGCGGGCGACCGTCTCGCGGAAATCGGGCCCCTGGCGCGGGAACACGCCTTCGAGCATCACCGTGTAGGCGGCGAGCTCGGTCTTTTCACCCGGCTTGAGCGCGGTGATGCGTTCGACGCCCCACGCCGTCGCGGCGACACCGATGCAGGTGACGCCGAGGCCGGCATGGGCGATGGCCGATCCCCACGCCGACCGCGGCAGGCCGGCCGCTCGCGCGAGCACGGTGGACAGGCTTGCTCCCGACCGCCACGAGCGGGTGACGATGTCGTTGATCGAGCCGAGGATCAGCCAGACGCCGAGCCCAACGCCAAGCGGCGCAGCGACGGGTCCGCCATAGGTGAGCGCGAAGGTGACGATGGTGATCAGCACGGCCGCCGCGCCCGCGAAGACGAGGCGCTGCGACACGGCCAGGAGATCCCCGCGTTTCCAGGCGAGCGCCTGGCCGAACGGCACGACCAGCAGCAGCGGCACGGCCAGCGGAAGGAACGTCGCGTTGAAGAAGGGCGGGCCCACCGAGATCTTGCTCGGATTGCCGGGGTTGAGCCAGCCGGTCACCGCCTCGAGGGCCAGCGGGTAGAGCGTGCCGACGAACACCGTCGCGCAGATCGCCGACAGGAGCAGGTTGTTGAGAACGAGCCCGCCCTCGCGCGAGATGGGCGCGAAAAGACCGCCCTGACGCAAGGTCTGCGCGCGCCAGGCGAAGAGCGACAGCGATCCTCCGATGAAGAAGATGAGGATCATCAGGATGAAGACGCCGCGCGTCGGGTCGGTCGCGAAGGCGTGGACCGAGGTGAGCACGCCCGAGCGCACCAGGAAGGTGCCCATCAGGGACAGCGAGAAGGTGAGGATGGAGAGCAGGATCGTCCACACCTTCAGCGCATCGCGCTTCTCCATCACGATGGTGGAGTGCAGCAGCGCGGTGCCGGCGAGCCACGGCATCAGCGAGGCGTTCTCGACCGGATCCCAGAACCACCAGCCGCCCCAGCCGAGCTCGTAATAGGCCCAGTAGGAGCCCATCGCGATGCCGAGCGTGAGGAAGATCCAGGCGATCAGGATCCACGGCCGCACGAAGCGCGCCCACGCCGCGTCGATGCGGCCGATCAGGAGCGCGCCGGCCGCGAACGAGAAGGCGACCGAGAAGCCGACATAGCCGACGTACAGAAGCGGCGGATGGATGGCGAGGCCGATGTCCTGGAGGATCGGGTTGAGGTCGCGGCCCTCGAAGGGCGGCTGGGCGAGCCGCGCGAACGGGTTCGAGGTGATCAGGATGAACAGATAGAAGGCGATCGCGACGATCGCCTGGACGGAGAGCACGGCGGCGTGCAGCACGGCCGAGATCGCCGCGAACACGTTGTCGTCGACCGGAA
>CAZJCW010000092.1:0-15233 GCA_964544365.1 uncultured Alsobacter sp. | reverse complement strand
TCACGATCGCGGCGCGGATCTCGACCTTGGCCATCCGCTCGGCCGCATCCACCGCGAGGCGGATGGATTGCTCGGCCGCGTCGAGGTCGACGATGGCGCCGCCCTTCAGGCCCCGCGAGCGCTGATGACCAATACCGAGGATCCGCACGCGATGCGTGCGACCGCGCAGCAGCTCGCTCTCGACGATCGGGTCCAGCCTCGCGACGAGGCACACGACCTTGCTCGTGCCGATGTCGAGCACCGACATCACCGTGCTCTTGCGCGGCGATAGTGGCTTCAGGCGCGGAGTGAGGCTGGGACGACGCGAGCTCATGTCGTGCCCCCCTTGCCGAGCTTGGGCCTCGACTTGAGCATCTCCGCCCGGGCCGTCGCGGCTTCCTCGCCCAGACGCATCACGACCCGGTCGGACAGGCGCAGGTCAATGGCCAGGATATCGCGCTCGAGCACCTTGTGGTCCTTGATGAGCGAGGACAGGCGCTTGAAGGCCTCGGCAGGCTTGTCCTCCGGCAGGCGGACGTCGATGCCGTTCTTCAGCTTGATCGTCCAGCGACGTTCGCCGACGAGGATCCCGGCGCGGACGTGGGGCGCGACATCGGGAGCCGACGCGAGAAGGGACGAGAAGGCAGCTGCCTTCTTGTTCGCACCTTCGCCCACCACCATCGGCAGGCGGGCGAATCGCGCGTCGGAGAACCGATCGATCGGCGTGCCGTCCTGCGCGACCACGAACACGTCTCCATGGTTCTGCCACAGGGCATAGGGTTCACGCTCGACGACGGTGATCGAAAGCGCGTTCGGGTAGAACTTGCGGACGGTGGCTTCCTTGACCATCGGGATCGCCAGCAGTCGCTCGCGCGCCTCCCCGGCATCGAAGAAGGGCAGCGAACCCTTCGGGTCGATCCCCGCAACCTGAATGATCTCGGTCGGATTGAGCTCGACGATGCCCGACACGGTCACGTCGCCGATCGAAAGGCCGACCATCCTGGCCGCGACGTCGCGGGGGTCGCCGTAGCGGGTGATGAACTCGTCATACTGTCCGCCGCGCACAGCGCCGTATCCGGCGGTTGCCGCGAACAGCATCATTGTCAGGCCGGCGCCGAGAAAGCGCGGGACCGCCCGACCCCGCCGTTCGGCGACGCGCACCGGCGAGCGCGCCCGTCCGAGCCGACGCAGCAGCGTCGGCAGGGCGATGCGCGACGGCGAGCCAGGCAGCCGGCCGCTCCCGGCCAGCGCCGGGAGAGCCAGCGCGCCCTTGGGCACGCTCATCGATCGCAGGAGGCGTCCTCCACCATCCATCGAACCAGCTCACCGAATGTCAGGCCCGCATGGGCCGCGAGTTCCGGCACAAGAGACGTCTCGGTCATCCCGGGCTGCGTGTTGACCTCGAGGCAGACGAGTTCGCCGGTACCGTCCGGCCTGTCGTCGTATCGGAAGTCTGCGCGACTAACGCCCCGGCAGCCGAGTGCTTGATGCGCCGTTAACGCCATTTGTTGAACCTGATGGTAAATATTCGGTTTAATTTTTGCCGGGAGGACGTGGATCGACCCGCCCTTCGCATATTTGGAGTCGTAGTCGTAGAACCCCCCCGCGGCGGGGAGAATGTCGATCACACCAAGCGCGCGATCACCCATCACGGCACAGGTAAGTTCTTTTCCCGCCACGTAATTTTCGACCAGGACGGCGTCTCCGAACGCCCAGTCCTCCCGCCCCAGTTCCTGCGGCGGATGGCTGCGGTCCTCCCGCACGATGATCACGCCCATCGACGACCCTTCGTTAACGGGCTTCACGACGTAGGGCGGCGGCAGAATGTGCCGTTTTGAGGCATCCAGCCGGCTTGCGACCACTCCACGGGGCACGGAGACGCCCGCAGCGGCCATCACGGCCTTCGCCCGCTCCTTGTGCATGGCCAGCGCCGAGGCCAGAACGCCGGAGTGGGTGTAGGGAATTTGCAACATCTCAAGAATTCCCTGCACGACGCCGTCTTCGCCCCATCGGCCGTGCAACGCGTTGAAGCACGCGTCGGGCTTGAGGCCTGCAAGAACCTGCGCGACGTCACGGCCGACATCGATTCGGGAGACGCGGTAGCCCTCGCCCTCGAGTGCTGCGGCGCAGGCGGCGCCCGAGCGCAGGGATACCTCGCGTTCGGCGGACAGCCCCCCCATCAGGACGGCGACGTGCTTGCTCATCGTGTTACCTCGCTGTCACGGCGACCGCGTCCAGGCGCGAATCGCACGGTCTTCTCGGGATCGGCTCAGGGGGCGCCGATTCGTCTGATTTCCCAGTCCAGCTCGACCCCGCTGGTCTCCTTCACCCGACGGCGCACCTCTTCGCCCAGCGCCTCGACGTCGGCAGTGCTGGCGCCGGGATGCGCGATCAGGAAGTTGCAGTGCAACTCCGAAACCTGCGCGCCGCCGATTCGCAGGCCGCGGCATCCCGCGCGATCGACGAGTTCCCAGGCTTTTGCTCCGGGCGGGTTCTTGAACGTCGATCCACCCGTTCGGCTGTTGACGGGCTGGGTTGCTGACCGCGCCTCGGTGATCGCGTTCATCTCGGCCAGGATCGCCGCGGGATCGCCCGGACGTCCGGCAAAAAGAGCCTGCGTGAAGATCACGTCCTCGGCGACGGCGCAGTGACGATAGGTGAAACCCATGTCGGCCAGCGAAAAGCGATGCAACCGACCGGCCCGGTCGACACCGCGAGCCTCGACCAGCACATCCTTCGTTTCGCCGCCATAGGCCCCGCCGTTCATGCGCAAGGCGCCGCCGACCGTACCGGGAATCCCGCGCAGGAACGTCAGGCCGGCGATGCCTGCCTCAGCTGCCACCCGCGCGACCTTCACGTCCGCCGCGCCGGCACCGGCGCGGATGGAGACGGGAGCCTCGACGGCGATGTCCTGGAACGGCTTGCCGAGGCGAATGACCACGCCGGCGACGCCTCCGTCCCGCACGAGGAGGTTCGAGCCGAGGCCAATGACCGTCACCGGCACATCGGTTGGACAAGACGCGAGGACTGCGGCGAGGTCGGCTTCGTCGGCAGGTTCGAAGAGGACTTCGGCAGGACCGCCGGTACGGAACCACGAGAAGGCGGCAAGAGGCGTGTCCGCGGTCAGGCGGCCGCGGACCCCGGAGATGGCTGACAGGTGTCCGAACAGCGATCGCGGTGCCGTGCGGGAGGGTGCGGTCATGGCCGCCGGATCGCGTTCATGGGCGCGTCGGACCGACAGTGCTTCACCGCCCCGCTCCGTCCAATGCAGCCAGTTCTCCCGGCAGGGCATAGGCCCAGTTCGTGATCGTCCCCGCGCCGAGGAAGACGACGTAGTCGCCGGCCTTGGCGAGTTCCCGCACCATGCCGGCAATGTCAGACGGCGATTGAAGGGCCAGAACGTGCCGGTGGCCGTGCGCTTTCAGGCCGAGCACGAGGGAGTCGCGGTCTGCGCCGGCGATCGGCTGCTCGCCGGCGGCATAGGTGTCGGCGACGATGACCACATCGGCATCGTTGAAGCAGGTGGAGAACTGGTCGAACAACGAGGCCAGGCGCGTGTAGCGGTGGGGTTGGACGATCGCAATCACCTGGCCCGTCGTCGACGCTCGCGCCGCACGCAGCACGGCCGCGATTTCCACGGGATGGTGGCCGTAGTCGTCGAAGATGGCCACGCCGTTCCAGTCCCCCGTCCGCGTGAAGCGACGCTTGACGCCGCCGAACCCCTTCAGGGCCTCGCGGATCGTCTCCAGCGGCATGCCGAGGTGATAGGCCACTGCGATGGCGGCCGTCGCGTTGAGGGCGTTGTGGTGGCCCGGCATGGGCAGCGTGAGTTCCTCGATGCCGGAGAGGTGCCCGCTCTTCCGGTCGCGGATGACGACGCGGAAGCGCGAGCGGCCGCCGGTGAGGTCGACGTCCATCAGCCGCACGTCGGCCTGCGGGTTCTCGCCGTAGGTGATGACGCGACGGTCCTCGATCTTGCCGACGAGTTCCTGCACCGTGGGATGATCGAGGCACATCACCGCGAAGCCGTAGAACGGCAGGTTCTCCACGAAGGCGCGGAAAGCGTCCTTGATCGCGTCGAACGTCTTGAAGTGGTCGAGATGCTCGGGATCGATGTTGGTGACGATGGCGACGTCCGCAGGCAGCTTGAGAAAGGTGCCGTCGGACTCGTCGGCCTCCACCACCATCCAGTCGCCGGCGCCAAGCCGGGCATTGGTGCCATAGGCGTTGATGATGCCGCCGTTGATCACCGTGGGATCGAAGCCACCGGCGTCGAGGAGCGTGGCAACGAGAGACGTCGTGGTCGTCTTGCCGTGCGTCCCGGCGATGGCAACGCATTGCTTCAGGCGCATCAGCTCGGCGAGCATCTCCGCGCGCCGCACCACGGGCAGGCGCTTTTCCCGGGCCGCCATCAACTCCGGGTTGTCGCGACGGATAGCCGTCGAAACAACGACGACTGCAGCCTCCCCGATATGGGCGGCCTCATGGCCGACGAAGCAGGTGATTCCCTTGTCGCGCAGCCGTTTGACGTTGGCGCTTTCGGAGGCATCCGACCCCTGCACCGTGTAGCCGAGATTGTGCAGCACTTCGGCGATGCCCGACATGCCGATGCCGCCGATGCCGACGAAATGGATGGGACCGAGTTCGCTGGGCAGTTTCATGCTGCCGTCTCCTTCATGGCTTGCGGGCGAGCCTGAGCACGAGGTCTGCCAGGCGTTCCGCCGCGTCCGGGATGCCGGCACTCCGTGCCGCGGCGGCAGCCGTGGCGAGTCCCGTCGGATCGGCGAGGCGCGCCGACAACTCGGAGGCGAGCCGGCGCGGGGTGAACTCGGACTGGGCGATGACTTGCGCGGCGCCAAGCGTCGCCAGCGTCTCCGCATTGGCCGCCTGGTCGCCGTCGAGCGATTGCGGAAGGGGGACGAGGATCGAGGGTCGGCCGATGACGGACAACTCCGCCACCGTCGATGCGCCGGAGCGGGCCACGACGAGATGGGACGCCGCGATGCGGGCTGGCATGTCGGAGAAGAACGAACTGACTTCGGCGGCGACGCCCAGACGGGCATAGGTCTGCCGCACGCGCGCGACGTCTTCGTCGCGCGACTGCTGGACGACGTCGAGGCGAAGACGCTCCGCCGGGGTCAGAAGATCGATAGCCGACGGCACGACATCGCTCATGATCCGGGCGCCCTGACTGCCGCCGAAGGCCACGAGCTTCAACCGCCCTCCAGCAAGTGGCTCCTGGTACGGGATGGCAGCCGCGGTGAGCACGGCGGGCCGAACCGGGTTGCCGGTATGGACAAGCTTGGCCAAGAGCTCCGGTGCAATCCCCCTCACCCCGGCAAAGCCGGTAGCGATGGCCGTGGCGCGGCCGGCCAGCAGGCGATTGGCGCGTCCAATCACGCCGTTCTGCTCGTGGATGATCGTCGGAAAACCCCGCAGCGCCGCGGCCAGCACCGGTGGGACGGTGGGATATCCTCCGAAGCCGACGACCGCGGCCGGCCGCAGCCGGCCGACGAGACCGAAGGACGTGACGAGGCCCCGCCCCAGCATGATGGCGGCCCGCGCCATCCCGAGCGGCGAGCGACCGCTCGGCGTCGCCGACGCGATCTCGTGGACGGCCTCGGCGGGAAACGCCGCGCCATACCGCGTCGCCCGCTCATCCGTGGCGAGATGGATCCTGGCGCCGCGCAGGATCAGCGCCTCGGCGAGGGCCTGCGCCGGGAACAGGTGGCCGCCCGTGCCGCCCGCCGCCAGCAGGACGAGCGTCTCGCCTGCCGTCGTCACGCCGCGTCTCCACGCTTGCGGGTGACGACGATGCGGTCGAAGTACTCCGAGCGGGGTCGGCGGCGGGTCACGGCGAGCAGGAAGCCCATGCCGAGCGCCAGCGAGATGAGCGACGAGCCGCCATAGGAAATGAACGGCAATGTCATGCCCTTGGCCGGGATCAGATGCACGTTCACCGCCATGTTGATCACGGACTGCAGGCCGAAGAGCATGACCAGGCCGGCAGCAGCCAGGCGGCAGAACGGCTCCTCGTTGCGCCGGGACAGGACAAGACCGCGCAAGACGACGAGCAGGAAGACCAGCACGAGAGCCAGGCACATGACGATGCCGAACTCCTCCGCGGTCACGGCGAAGATGAAGTCCGTGTGGCTGTCCGGGACGATGCGCTTGACGGTGCCCTCGCCGGGCCCCTTGCCGAGCCATCCGCCCTGGATGAAGCTCTCGATCGCATTGTCGATCTGGAAGGTGTCCCCGGACTCCGGGTTCATGAACCGGTCGATGCGCGCCGCGACGTGCGGCAGCATGTGGTAGGCGGCGAAAAGCCCGAGAACGCCAAGACCGCCGAGCCCGAGCACCCAGAAGAGGTGCAGCCCGGACAGGAAGACGAGCCCGCCCCACACCAAAGTCACCAGCATCGTCTGGCCGATGTCCGGCTGCAGCACCAGCGGGATGATGGTCATGAACAGGAGCACGAACCCGACGACGTTGCCCGGCACGTCGGCCCGGCGCCCGCCTTCCGAGAAGGCCCAGGCCACCATGATGACGAAGGCCGGCTTGACGAATTCGGAGGGCTGGATCTGCACGGGGCCGATGCTCAGCCAGCGGCGGGCGCCCTTGACCTCCGCGCCGAAGAACAGCGTCGCGACCACCATGGCGATGCCGACGAGGAAGATGGCCAGCGCGGCGCGGCGGACGTGGCGAGGGGAGAGAAAGCTCACCGTCAGCATCACCGCGCAGGCGGGAACGAGGTAGATCGCCTGCCGGTTGACGAAGTGGAAGGTTGCAAGGCCCAGTCGTTCCGCGACCGGCGGGCTGCCCGCCATGCCGAGGACGAGGCCCGCCACCATCA
The DNA here is from genome assembly GCA_964544365.1 of uncultured Alsobacter sp. Classification (GTDB taxonomy): domain Bacteria; phylum Pseudomonadota; class Alphaproteobacteria; order Rhizobiales; family Beijerinckiaceae; genus Alsobacter. Next base: position 8,401 of record CAZJCW010000092.1, on the reverse strand, counting down.
GCACGAGCAGCGCTGCCAGGAGGACCCGGTCGACGGTCCACCACCAGTCGGCGAAGGGGGATCGCTCGATGCGCGAGGGCATGGCTCAGGCCTTTCCCAGGGGTGTGACGCCCGGCAGGGCGCGGACGAGGTCGCGGAAATGCGCGCCCCGCACCTCGAAGTTCGGAAACTGGTCGTAGGACGCACAGGCCGGCGAGAGCAGCACAACGGGTTCCGCCGCGTCGTCGGCCGCGGCATCCGCGGCGGCGGCGGCGACGGCCGCATCGAGCGTGCCGCTGCGCGCGAAGGGAACGCGTCCCTCGAGCGTCTGCGCGAACGCATCGCTGGATGCGCCGACGAGATAGGCCTTGGCGATCCGGTCGAAATAGCCCGACAGCGGAGCGATGCCGCCTTCCTTCATCGTTCCACCGACGATCCAGCGGATCGCGCCGGGGAAGGCAGCCAATGCCTTCTCTGTGGCGTCGGCGTTGGTCGCCTTGCTGTCGTTCACGAACAGCACGCGGCCGAGACGCCCGACCTGCTCCATGCGATGGGCGAGGCCCGGAAAGGTCGCGAGGCCGGGCCGGATCGCATCGAACGGAACGCCGACCGCCGCGACCGCCGCGATGGCGGCGGCAGCGTTCTGGGCATTGTGCCGGCCCCTGAGGGAGCCGATGCCGGCAAGGTCGAAGGAGACCTGAAGCGCCCCGTGGACGGCACGCCTCACGACGGAGCCGTCGAGGCTGAACCCATCGGCGAGCGGTTCCTCGACCGAAATCCGCACGGGCTCGGCGCCGCGCGCCGCCGACCGGTCGGCGATGGCCCGGCACCAGTCGTCGTCGACCCCGACGATCGGCGTCGCGGCGGCGGCGACGAGGCGCTCCTTGATGGCGGCATAGGCCTCCATCGAGCCGTGCCGGTCGAGGTGGTCCGGGGTGATGTTGAGCAGGATGCCAGCCGTCGGCGCCAGCGACGGCGCCAGGTCGATCTGGAAGGACGAGCACTCGATCACGTGCACGCGGCCGGCCGACGGCGGCGCCAGCGCCAGGATCGCCGTGCCGATGTTGCCGCCCATCTGGACGTCACGACCGGCCTCGGCGAGGAGGTGGGCGGTGAGCGCGGTGGTCGTCGATTTTCCGTTGGTGCCGGTGATGGCGATCAACGGGGCGGACCGGGCGACGGCGGCCCGCTCACGGCAAAAGAGCTCGATGTCGCCGATGATCTCGACGCCGTTGTCGCGCGCCAGGAGCACGCTCCAGTGTGGGGTCGGGTGGGTCAGCGGAACGCCCGGCGACAGCACCAGCGCGTCGAAGCGCGACCAGTCCGCCGTCGAGAGATCCTCGACGCGCAGTCCCGCCGCCAGCGCCTTGGCGCGCGATGCCTCCCGGTCGTCCCAGCACACCACGCCGGCGCCGCCGGCCACGAGGGCCTGCGCGGTGACGAGGCCCGACCCGCCGAGCCCGAAGAGGGCGAAGGTGCGTCCGGCGGCGTGGGTGACGGGCGTCATCGCGACAACCTCAGCGCAGCTTGAGGGTCGACAGCCCGATGAGGGCGAGGACGACGGAAATGATCCAGAACCGCACGACGACCTGCGGCTCCGACCAGCCAAGCTGTTCGAAATGGTGATGAATCGGCGCCATCCGGAACACGCGCTTGCCGGTGAGCTTGAACGACGCGACCTGGATGATGACCGACAGCGCCTCCAGCACGAAGAGGCCGCCGACGATGACGAGCACGATCTCGTGCTTGGTGGCGACCGCGATGGTGCCGAGCAGGCCGCCCAGCGCCAGCGACCCGGTGTCGCCCATGAAGATCTGCGCCGGCGGCGCATTGAACCACAGGAATCCGAGGCCGGCGCCGATCAGGGCCCCGCAGACAACGGCCAACTCGCCGGTCCCGGGCACGAAGTGGATCTGCAGGTAGTTCGAAAACACGAAGTTGCCGGACAGGTAGGCGATGAAGCCGAAGGTGGCGGCGGCGATCATGACCGGCACGATGGCGAGCCCGTCGAGGCCGTCGGTGAGGTTGACCGCATTGCCGGCCGCGACGATCACGAACGCGCCGAAGACGGCGAAGAACAGGCCCACGTCCAGCAGGACGTCCTTGAAGAACGGCAGCGCGACCGCGGAGGCGAGCCGCGGACTTCCGAAGCCGCCCATGTAGGGGATCACGTATGCGATGAACGCGCAGGCGGAGCCCGCGATCAGCGCCTCGAGGCCGAGACGGGCCTTCCCGGAGAAGCCCTTGTGGGTCTGCTTCGTCACCTTGAGGTAGTCGTCGTAGAAGCCGATCAGCCCGAAGCCGATCGTAACGAAGAGGACGACCCACACGTATGGGTTGCGAAGGTTCGCCCACAGCAGCGTCGACACGATGAGTCCGGAAAGGATCATCAGCCCGCCCATGGTGGGCGTGCCCTTCTTGGCGAGGTGCGATTGCGGTCCGTCGGCGCGGATCGGCTGGCCCTTGCCCTGCTTGATCCGAAGGCTGGCGATGATGCGCGGCCCGAAGAAAAACACGAAGAACAACGCCGTCGCCGTCGCTCCGCCGGTCCGGAACGTGATGTAGCGGAAGATATTCAGCGGGCTGAAGGCGGCGGAGAAGTCTGAGAGCCAGTTGAGCATCGGGCGTCCTGGGCCTCACTGGGCCGTTGCGGCGAAGCGGGATTTGAGCGCGGACACGATGCGGCCGGTGCGGCTGCCGTTCGAGCCCTTGACGGTGACGGCATCGCCCGGGCGCAGGCCGCGCATCACGTGCGGTTCCAGTTCGGCGGCGTCCGGCGCCCAGGCGCCGCGCTTCTCGACCGGGAGCGCCTGCCACAGATGCTTCATCAGCGGCCCGGCGGCGTAGACCACGTCGATCCGGTTCTCGACCAGCGGGGCGACCAGGGCCGCGTGCATGGCGGGACCATCGGGCCCCAGTTCCAGCATGTCGCCGAGCACCGCCACGCGTCGACCGCGGAACCCGACGGGCGCCTGGCCGAGGACGTCGAAGGCGGCGCGCATCGAGGCCGGGTTGGCGTTGTAGCTCTCGTCGTAGAGGGCAATCTCGCCGCCGGGGACGAGCACGCGCAGCTGCTCCCCGCGGCCGGACGGCGGCTTGACCTCGGCGAAGGCCAGCGCGGCGAGGGTGAGATCGGCGCCCAAAGCCTCCACGACCGCCAGCACGGCGAGACTGTTGAGCGCAACGTGTCGGCCGGGGCTGCCAAGCTGGTAGGTCACGGGCGTGCCGTGCACGAACGCCTCGACCACCGACATGTCGGGCCGCGCGACGAGACGGGTCAGGCGCACGTCGGCCTCGGGGTGCTCGCCGAAGGTCACGATGCGCCCGGCCGGCGACCGGCGCGCAATCGCGGCCATGCGCTCGAACTGCGGATTGTCCCGGTTGAGCACCGCAGTGCCGCCATCGACGAGGCCGCCATAGATCGATGCCTTCTCGTCGGCAATCGCCTCGATGGAACCGAGGTTCTCCAGGTGCACGGGCTCGACCGTCGTCACCACGGCGACGTGCGGGCGGACCATGGCGACCAGCGGCGCGATCTCGCCGGTGTTGTTCATGCCGATCTCGAAGACGCCATAGCGGCTTTCGGCGGGCATGCGGGCGAGCGTCAGCGGCACGCCCCAGTGGTTGTTGTAGGAGGCGACGGACGCGTGTGTCGCGCCCTGCCGCGCAAGCACGGTGCGCATGGCCTCCTTGGTGCCCGTCTTGCCGACGGAGCCGGTCACGGCGACGATTTCGGCGGCCGTGCGCGCGCGCGCCGCGCGGCCGAGGGCGACCATGGCGTCGAGCACGTCAGGCACCGCAAGCAGGCTTCCTTGCCCGGCGAAGTCGCCGGCCCGCCCGTGCTCGACCACGGCCGCGGCGGCGCCCTTCTCGAGCGCGGCGGCGACGAAATCGTGCCCGTCCCGGCTGTCGCCGCGAATGGCGAAGAACAAATCGCCCGGCGCCAGCGTGCGGGTGTCGATGGATATGCCGGTGACCGGCGCCGGCGCCGGACCTTCGACGGCGGCGCCCATGGCGGCCACCAGCGCGTCCGGCGTCCACAGGACGGGAGGGACGGTCGCGGTCATGGTGCAGGATCCTTGTTCAGGGCCGCGCTCACGGCGTCGTGGTCGGAGAATGGCAGCACCCGGTCGCCCACGATCTGGCCGGTTTCGTGGCCTTTGCCGGCGACGACCAGCACATCCCCGGATTTCAGCAGGCTGACGGCGGCTTCGATCGCCTGCGCCCGGTCGCCGATCTCCGTGGCGCCGGGCACGGCGGCCAGGATCGCAGCGCGGATCGCGGCAGGATCCTCGCTGCGCGGATTGTCGTCCGTCACGATCACGATGTCGGCCTTCGCCGCGGCGATGGCGCCCATGATCGGCCGCTTGCCGCGGTCCCGGTCCCCACCGCAGCCGAACACGCAGACGAGGCGTCCCGAACAGTAGGGCCGGAGCGTGTCGAGCACATGGGCCAGCGCATCGGGCTTGTGCGCGTAGTCGACCACCGCCATGGCACCGCCGCGCTCGCCGATCCGCTCGAGCCGGCCCCTGACGCCACGCAGCCCGGCCAGCGCGGCGACGACCGAGGCCTCGTCCTCTCCCGCCGCGATGGCGAGGCCCGCGGCGACGAGCGCATTGGAGGCCTGGAAATCGCCGACAAGGGGAAGCAGCACGTCGTGGACGCCGCCGAAGCCCTCGATCGTGAGGCGCTGGCCGAAGCCTTCGCGCTCGAACCGGGCGAGCCGAAGGTCCTCGCCCCCCTGCCCGACCGTCAGCGTGCGGATGCCGCGCAGCGCGGCCGTGGCCACGACGGTCGCGGCCTGCTCGCAGTCGGCGTTGACGACGGCGACGCCATCGTCCGGCAGCAGCGTGTCGAACAGGCGCAGCTTCGCGGCGAGGTAGTCCTCCATCGTCGGGTGGTAGTCGAGATGGTCGCGCCCGAGATTGGTAAAGCCGGCGGCGGCGAGGCGCACGCCGTCGAGGCGGCGCTGGTCGAGGCCGTGCGAGGACGCCTCCATGGCGAGGTGCGTGACCCCGTCCGCAGCCAGCCGGGACAGGGTCTGATGCAACGTCACCGGATCTGGCGTCGTCAGCGAGCCGTACACGGCCCCCGACGGCGCGACGACGCCGATGGTGCCAAGGCTGGCCGCCTGGCGGCCGCAGGCCGCGAGGATCTGGCGCGTGAACTCGGCGACCGACGTCTTTCCGCTCGTGCCGGTGACGGCGAGCACCTTTCCGGGCTGGCCGGAATGGACCGCCGCAGCGGCGAGCGCCAGCGCGCGGCGCACATCCGGCACGCGGACATAGGCGGTGACGGCCGGCAGGTCGGCGGGACGGGTCGCTTCCCCGACGATCGCGGCCGCGCCGGCGACGGCAGCCTGCGCCGCGTAGGCGAGGCCATCCACCTTCGTGCCCGGGACGGCGAAGAACACCACGCCCGGGCCGGCGCGACGGCTGTCGGCCGTCACGCCCGTGACGACGAGACCGGCGTCGTCGACGCCGGCCGCGGCCACCTGGTCCGGTGCGATGATGTCGGACAGTTTCATCGCGTGCCCCAGGCCCCCGCACGAGCCATGACCGGGAACGGCGCGGCAGGCGGATCGAAGCGCGGCGGCAGGCCGAGCAGCGGGGCGACGCGCTCGATGATCTTGCCGGTGGTCGCGCCGGCGTTCCACGACGCGGTGGCGAAGCCGAACGTCTCCGGCAGGCCCTGCGGCTCGTCATAGAGGTTCAGGAAGAGGTACTTCGGCTTGTCCGCCGGGGCGATGGCCATGAAGGTCGTGAACAGCCGGTTCTTGGCGTAGCGGCCGCCGATGACCTTCTCGGCCGTGCCGGTCTTGCCCCCGACATAGTAGCCGGGGATCGCGGCGCGGGATGCCGAGCCCTTCTCGGCGTTCAGGCGCATGACATAGCGCAGCGCCTCGCTGGTCTCCGTGCGGATGACGCGGTGCCCGGCGGCCTTCGCCTCCTCCGCCTCGCGCCGCAGGAAGGTGGGCGTGATCCAGGTGCCGCCATTGACGAGGGCGCCGACGGCCGCCGTCGCCTGCAGCGGCGCCACGGCGACGCCGTGGCCGAAGGCGATGGTGATGGTGTTCAGCTCGCCCCACCGCGCCGGCACGATCGGCTCGGCGGATTCCGGCAGCTCGGTGCGCATGCGGTCGAGCTGGCCGAGCTTCTTCAGGAAGGCCTTGTGGCCGTCGACGCCGACGGCGAGCGCCATGCGCGCGGAGCCGATGTTGGAGGAGTGGATGAAGATCTCCGGCACCGTCAGCACGCGGTTGGTGCCGTGGTAGTCGTTGATCTTGAAGCGGCCGTAGCGCAGCGCGCCCCGCGTGTCGAAGCTGGAGTTGATGCCGACCTTGCCGGAGTCGAGCGCCATGGCCGTGGTGAGCGCCTTGAATGTCGAGCCCATCTCGTAGACGCCAACGGCCATGCGGTTGATCCGGTTGGGATCGAGCGCATCGGTGGGGACGTTGGGGTCGTAGTCGGGCAGCGAAACCAGCGCGATGACTTCGCCCGTGTTGACGTCGAGAATGAGGCCGGCCGCGGCCTTGGCCTTGTACTTCTCCATGCCCTTGATCAGCTCGTCGCGGACCGCGTGCTGGACGCGCAGGTCGATGGAGAGCTGGACGGGCTTCATGTCGGACGGGTCCGTCGTCAGCCCGGCCATGTTGAGGGCGGCGAGGCCCTGCCCGTCGATGTACTTCTCGATCCCCGCGATGCCCTGGTTGTCGAGATTGGTGAAGCCCAGCACGTGCGAGACGACGTTGCCGTTGGGATAGACGCGCTTGTTCTCGGGCAGGAAGCCGACGCCGGGCAGGCCGAGGCGGTGGACCTCCTGCTGCTGGCGCGGCGTGATCTCGCGCTTCACCCAGACGAAGCCGCGCTTCGAGCCCAGCTTGTCGCGCAGGTCGCGGGCGTCGAGGTCGGGCAGCACGGCCGTGAGCAGCTCGACGGCCTCGTCCTTGTCGACGATGCGGCGCGGCTCGGCGAAGACGGACACGGTCCGCACGTCGGTGGCGAGGATGGTGCCGTTGCGGTCGACGATGTCCGGCCGCGCGCCGGAGGTCTCCGACACGGCGGCGCGGTAGGCGGTCGGCGGATCGGGCCGCAGCCCGAGCTGCACGAGGCGCCCCGCAATGACGGCGTAGACGCCGGTGAAGACGGCCGCGACGAGGAAGACCCGGTGGCCGCTCTTGTCGAGCCGCATCCTGAACAGGTCGGTGACCATGCCCCAGACGCGCCGGGACAGGCCGGCCTTCGCCGGCGGCGAGGCGGCGTCGACGGGCTCGCGAGCCTCTTGTCCAGGCTCCTGCCGCGGCTCTTCGGTCATCTGAGTCATGCCCGCCTCAAGGCTTGCGGCTGGGGGTTGTGGTGATCGTGCCGGTCGTGCGGACGTCCCCGGTGCGGGCCGACGGCGTGGCCGTGGGCGCCGCGATGCCGAGCGCCTCGAGCTTGGCGGCGATCGAGTCCGTCGGCGCCGGGCGCTGCGGGATCTCGTTCCAGCGCACCGCTTGCGTGATGGCGGCAGGCGCAAGGTCGGGCAGGTGCTTGTCGGCGAGCGTCTGGATGCGGTCGGGGCGGTTGACGAACTGCCACTCCGCCCGAAGCACGGCGATCGCCTCCTTCTCGCGCTGGAGGCGGGACTTCAGCTTGGCGACCTGCTCGGACAGGTACAGCGTGTCGTACTTGATGCGGTACGAGTAGAGCGCCGAGCCGATCAGCGCGGCGATGGCGACGATGTGGAGGAAGCGGCGCATCAGCGGCCTCCCCCGCCGGAACGGGCCGGCGCCGCGGTCCGCTCGGCCGCCCGCAGCTTGGCCGAACGGGCGCGCGGATTGGCGACGAGCTCCGCGTGGTCGGCGACCAGCGGCTTGCGCGTGACGGGGGTGAAGGTCGCCTCGCCGCGGGCCTGCGCCGGGGCATGCCGGGACGGCGCCGCGTCGCGCCCGCTGCGCTCCTGCAGGAACTGCTTCACGATGCGGTCTTCGAGCGAGTGGAAGGTCACGACGACCAGCCGCCCGCCCGGCTTCAGGATCCGTTCGGCGGCCTCGAGCGCGCGCTTCAGCTCGCCCAGTTCGTCGTTCACGGCGATGCGCAGGGCCTGGAATGTGCGCGTGGCGGGGTGAATGTCGCCGGGCGCTGAGCGCACGACGGAGGCGACGATGTCGGCGAGGCGCTTGGTCGTCTCGATCCGCGCCTCGCGGCGCGCGGCGACGATGGCGCGGGCGACGGCGCGCGAGCGGCGCTCCTCGCCATAGGTGTAGATGAGATCGGCGAGCGGTCCTTCGGCCATGCCGTTGACGAGGTCGGCCGCGCTTTCGCCGGCCTGCTCCATCCGCATGTCGAGGGGACCCGCCTGCCGGACGGAGAGGCCGCGCGCGGCCTCGTCGTGCTGCATGGACGACACGCCGATGTCGAGCACGACGCCGTCGAGCGGC
>CAZJCW010000091.1:0-15348 GCA_964544365.1 uncultured Alsobacter sp. | reverse complement strand
CTGCGGTCGGCGATGTCGTGGCGGAGTTGTCGCGGGGATGACTTTCGCCAAACGAACCCATTCGTGAAGGGAGCCCCGTCATGAAGGGCATCGTCCTTGCCGGCGGATCGGGCACGCGCCTCCACCCCGCGACGCTTGCCATCAACAAGCAGCTGCTGCCCATCTACGACAAGCCGATGATCTACTATCCGGTCTCGGTTCTCATGCTGGCGGGAATCCGGGACATCCTCGTCATCTCGTCGCCCGAGTTTCTCGACAACTACCGGCGCCTGTTCGGGTCGGGCGAGCAGTTCGGCGTGACGTTCAACTATGCCGTGCAGCCAAGACCGGAAGGCTTGGCCCAGGCGTTTGTCATCGGCCGCGACTTCGTCGGCCAGGACGACGTCGCTCTCGTCTTGGGAGACAACGTTTTCTTCGGCGCCGGTCTGACCGGACTTCTGAAGAGCGCCGTCAACCGCCGCAGGGGAGCGACGGTGTTCGCCTATCACGTCGAAGATCCGGAGCGCTACGGCGTCGTGTCGCTCGGCGCCGACGGCCGCGCCATCGACATCGTTGAAAAGCCTAAGGAACCGAAGTCGAACTGGGCGGTGACCGGTCTCTATTTCTATGACAACCGGGTGCTCGACATCGCCGCCGCGGTGAAGCCGTCGCCGCGGGGCGAACTGGAGATCACCGACGTCAACCGCGCCTATCTCGCCATGGGCGAGCTCCACGTCGAACGCATGGGCCGGGGCTTCACATGGCTCGATACCGGCACCCATGACAGCCTCCTCGAGGCAGCCGAATTCGTGCGAACCATCCAGCATCGGCAGGGCATGCAGATCGCGTGCCTTGAGGAAATCGCCTTCCTCAACGGCTTCATCGATGCCGACCAACTCGCTGCGCGCGCACGACTTTTCGAAAAGACGGGTTATGGTCGCGCCATGCTGCGCCTCCTGGCTGAAAGGGACGTGCGCGACCTCGCGTAACGAACCCGGCCTGCTTCCGCCCGTTCTCTCACGTGCCGCGCTTGCCTTGGCTCCCCCGCTCGAAATAGGAGGCATACTTGGACATCACACCGACCGCCATCGACGCTGTCCGGATCGTAAAGCCCCGGCGCATCGGCGACGCGCGTGGATGGTTCGAAGAAACCTGGCGCGCCGACGTACTTGCGGCGGCCGGAATTCCGGACGAGTTCGTACAGGACAACCAGTCTTTCTCCGCCGCCAGGGGAACGGTCCGCGGCCTGCACTTTCAACTGCCACCCTTCGCACAGGCCAAGCTCGTCCGGGTGATCTCCGGCGCGATACTCGATGTGGCCGTTGACCTGCGGCGCGGATCGCCGACCTTCGGCCGCCACGTCGCCGTTCGTCTCGACGCCGCCGAAGGCAAGCAACTCTTCGTGCCCGTCGGCTTCGCCCACGGCTTCTGCACGCTGGAGGACAATACCGCCGTCGCCTACAAGGTGACGGCCTTCTACAATCGCGAGCATGACCGGGGCCTGCGCTGGAACGACCCCGCCATCGGGATCGATTGGCCGATCCGGGAGGACGATGCGCAATTGTCCGACAAGGATCGCGTCGCGCCGCTGCTCCGTGATTTGGGCGACCTGTTCTAAGAGTGCCAGGCCCGGCCTTCAGGTGTCCAGGGTCAACAGCACGGGTTGGTGATCCGACGCGCGCGTCTCCGTGAAGTAGGCGATGTCGCGAATCCGCGGCACGAGATCCTCCGTGACCAGGACGAAATCGCAGCAATGCGGCGGCGAATGGCTCTGGTCGACGATGCAGAAGGACGGTGGATGCGGCACGCCGGGATGCGCGGCCATCCAGGCATCCGTGAGTGCTGGGATTCCGGGTGCGAAGGGGGCCTCGAGGCCAATCTTCGCCGGATCTTCGGCGCGCATGTTGAAGTCGCCGGTCAGGATGGCGCTGACTGTTGATGTCTGCGGAATGAAAGGTCCGTAATAGGGCGAGGGCGGGGTCGCGACGCGTTCGCAGGCCGATCGGTGCGCCTGCCGTATGCCGTTCACCTGCGCGGCGCGCAGCTTCGCGGAGGACCATTCGAGGTGGGTCGTCATCACCCGTATCGGTCCCGGGCGGGCCATCACGACGGCTTCGATCATCAGCCGCGGCATGTTCGGCGTCGCGTCGGCTTCCCACGGCAGCATGTAACGCATCACCTGGCCGACAGGCAGGCGTGACAGCAGCATGTTGCCGAAGCGTCGCCGCCTCGCGCCGGGCTCCCGTCCCGGTACATCGACGGCGACGCCGTCGATGGCCGTGAACTCCGGGAACAATGCCGCCATGGCAGCGAATTGGTCGGACCCGTCATTGTCCGTCAGGTCCGGCATGCCGTCGGAGAGCTCTTGCAGGCAGATGACATCCGGATCGCCCATGTCCCGGATCTCGGCGGCGATGCGCGACAGGTCGCAGCGCTGGTCGACGCCGAGGCCCCACTGGATGTTCCACTGCAGCAGCTTCATGCCTGTTGCCCTACCGGATGCCTGCTCGCATGAAACTCTGCACGAACTGGCGCTGGAAGATGAGGAAGGCGATCAGGAGCGGTCCGGACGTCATCAGGGTCGCGGCGGTGATGACAGACCAGTCGATGCCCTGGTCGACAGAGGAGAACACGGACAGTCCGACCGTCAGCGGCCGGGTTTCAACCGAATTCGTGATGATGAGCGGCCAGAGGAAGTTGTTCCAGTGGAAGCTGACCTGCACGAGGCCGTAGGCAAGGTAGATGGGCCGCGCGAGAGGCACATAGACGCGCCAGAGCACGCCGAGCGTCGAGCATCCCTCGATCCGCGCCGCGTCTTCGAGGTCTCGCGGGACCGTCAGGAAGGCTTGCCGCAGCAGGAAGATGCCGAAAGCCGACGTGAGATAGGGCAGGGCGACGCCGATCAGCGTGTCGACGGCACTCAGCGAGCGGATGGTCCGGTAGTTCACGACGGCCAGGATGTCCGGCGAGATCATGAGTTGGAGCAGGATCAGTGAGAACAGCACGTCGCGTCCGCGAAAGGTCGACCGCGCGAAGGCGAAGGCTGCCAGCGTGCACAGCACGCACTGCGAGACGACGATGATCGTCACGATGACGATCGTGTTGAAGAAGTACCGTGAGAAAGGCGCGGCATCCCAGGCGCGGGCGAAGTTCTCCAGCGTCAGCGGCGCTGTCAGGTCGAAGCGGGTGGAATAGGCGGAGGGGTGGAAGGCCGTCCAGATCGCATAGAGCAGCGGGGCGAGCCAGAGCAGGCCGAGCACCCAGGCGGCCACGGTCTCCACCGTTTGCCAGAACGGTGATTTCCGATCGATCGCGCTCATTGGTAGTGCACCCGGCGCCGCGCGAACAGGAACTGCATCAGGGCGAGCGCCGACAGCACCGACAGGAGCACCACCGTCAGCGCGGTCGCAGCACCCTGGTCCCAGAACTTGAAGCCGGTATCGTAGATCATCAACAGCAGGACATTGGTGGCGTTGTCAGGCCCGCCATGGGTCATGACGAAGATGTGGTCCACCGTGCGAAACGCGTTGATGACCGCATTGACGAGGATGAACAGCGTCACCGGCGCCAGCAACGGCCATGTTACGCGATGGAAGAAGGTCCACCGTGACGCACCCTCGATCGCCGCCGCCTCGCGCAAGTCGGGCGGTATCTGCTGCAGCGCGGCCAGGTAGAAGATCATGAAGAACCCTGCCTCCTTCCACACCGTCACGGCGATGATCGCGCCGAGCGCCGTCTCCTGCTGCCCGAGCCAGTTGGTCGCGCCGAAGCCGAACAGCTTGAGAACCTGGTCGAGCAGGCCGTAGTCGGGCGTGTAGAAGAAGAGCCAGATGTTCGCGACCGCGATCATCGGCAGCACGGTGGGCGTGAAATAGGCGAGCCGCAGGAAGCCCCGCCCGGCCACCCGGCCGTTCACGAACAGCGCCATGGACAGCGCCAGCGCGACCGAGAGCGGAATGGTGGCGAATGCGTAGATCGTGTTGTTCCACAGCACCTTCCAGAACAGCGGGTCGGCAGCGAGGTCCTGGTAGTTCTGCAGCCCGACGAAGCGCGAGGGCCGGCGGGGGCGGGGCGTCGAGTACAGGCTGTCGATGATCGTCACCACCACCGGGACGTGAGTGAAGGTGGCGAAGAGGACGACGGACGGCAGCAGCAGAAGCCAGGCCTCAACCGTCTGCCACCAGCGTCGCCGACGCGCGCCCGGGTTTCCCGCGGGGCGGGGACGGGTGGTCGTCGGAGCGAGGGAGGTGGCGGTCATGGCGGAGCCGGGAGGAGGGCGGGGCGGCGAAGACGCCGCCCCGATCAGCTCACTTGTAGTCGCGCAGGATGCGCTCGGCCTCGCGCTGGGCGTCGTCCATGGCGACCTTGGCCGTCTTGCCGCCCGTGATCGCGGCCTGCAGGTTGTCGTTGAACACCTTCATGACGCGCTGGGCCTCATGCACGGTGATTTCCGGAACCGCGTACTTCAGCTGGTCGCGGGCAACGCCGGCCTGCGGGAAGCCGGTGACGTACTGCTTCATAACCGGCGTGTCGTAGGCGGCCTGCGAGGTGGCGACATAGCCCGTGGCGATGGACCATTCGGCAGCGCGTTCGGGCGTGGTCATGAAGCGGACGAACTTGAACGCTGCCTCCTGCTTGGCCGGCGGGATGTTCTTGAAGATGTAGAAGTTCCCGCCGCCCGTCGGAGCGCCGAAGCTCACCTTCGCCGGCAGCATTGCCACGCCGAACGGGAAGGTCGCATTGTTCTTGATGTTGGTGAGGTTGCCCGTCGTCGTCCACATCATGGCGAGCTTCTTCTCCAGGAAGTCCTTGGGGGTCGTGCCCCAGGACGTCAGGCCCGGGGGCTGGACACCGGACTTGGAGAGGTCGATCAGGTACTGCAGAGCCTCGACGACCTTGGGATCGGCGAAGTTCGTCTTCTTGCCATCCGGCGTGAAGAGCCTCGCGCCGTTGGCGGTCGTCAGGCCCGTGAAGAGCCAGGACGTGTTGCCATCGGTCGGGATCTGGACGCCCCACTGCGTCACGTTGCCGGACGCATCCTTCTTGGTCAGCTTCTTGGCGAAGTCGGCCATCTCCTGCCAGTTGGCAGGACCCTTCTCCGGATCAAGCCCGGCCTCCTTGAACAGATCCTTGTTCCAGTAGAGCACCGGCGTGGAGCGCTGGAACGGGATCGCATAGGTCTTGCCGCCGAGCCGGGCGTTCTCCATGAAACCCGGGTAGAAGCCGCCGAGCCAGGCCTTGTCTTCGGCCGTCTTGGCCAGGTCGTCGATCGCGACCACGGCGTTCTCGTCGGTGAGGGTGATGATGTCGGCGGCGAGCAGGATCGCCATCTCCGGCGTGTCGCCGCCCTTCATGGCGGTCAGCGCCTTGCCGATCGTCTGGACATAGTCGCCGGCATAGATCGGCTTGATCTTGACGCCGGGGTTCTGCTTCTCGAATTCGGCGGCGTAGCCGTCGATGAGCTTGGTGATGGGGCCCGAAACCGCGATCGGGTAGTAGAAACGCAGTTCCATGTCCTGCGCCGAAGCCGGCGCGGCCGAGAGGGCGAGGGCGGCGGCCATCGCGCCTCCCAGTGCTGTACGGCGGTTCATGCGGATCATCGCGTCAGCCTTTCTGAACGGATATCGGGGCCAGTGTCGGTGTTGCCCGCTCGATCCGCAGCCCCGTGGCGGCGTCGAAGCGGTGTTCGTCTTGGGCAAGCCAGGCCAGGGTGACGCGTTCGCCGATCGTCGGCCGGCGTGATCCGGGAACCCGGGCAAAAACCTGCTCGCCCTCCGGATCGGCCAGCGGACGCAGCGCCACGATGGCGTCCGCCCCCAGATACTCGATACTCGCCACCACATGGTCGTCCTGCCGGCCGAATGGCGGCTCGATGGTCAGGTGTTCCGCGCGAACACCGACGATGACGCCCTCGGGCAGGCCGCCGCGCGTGGCCGGGGTGAACATGTTCATCGGCGGCGCTCCGATGAAGCGGGCGGCGAATAGGCTCGCCGGGCGTTCGTAGAGATCCGAGGGCGTTCCCGCCTGCTCGATGGCGCCGTCGTTCATCAGGATGATCTGGTCGGCCATGGTCATGGCCTCGATCTGGTCGTGGGTGACGTAGATCATCGTCATCGTCAGACGCTGCTGCAGCGCACGGATCTCGAGCCGCATCTCGTTGCGCAGCTTGGCATCGAGATTGGAAAGCGGCTCGTCCATGAGGCAGACCGGCTGCTCGCTCACGATGGCCCGCGCCAGCGCCACCCGCTGCCTCTGGCCGCCCGAAAGCTGTCCCGGCTTGCGTGCGAGGTAATCGCTCAGCCCCGTCAAGGTCGCGACGCCGGAAAGGCGCCGTGCCTGCTCGTCCTTGGGAACCTTGCGGACCTGGAGGCCGAAGAGGATGTTGTCCGCCACGTTCAGGTGCGGGAACAGCGCATAGGACTGGAAGACCATCGCGATCCGGCGGTCCTTCGCCGGGAGGTGCGTCACGTCTTCCCCGCCGATGGAGATCTGCCCCCCGGTCGGATCCTCGAGCCCTGCAATCAGCCGAAGAGTCGTCGACTTGCCGCAGCCGGACGGACCGAGCAGGACGCAAAGGTCACCGTGCGGCACTGAAAAGGACACGTCGCGAACGACGGCCTTGCCGTCGAAGCGCTTCTCGAGGGATGAAACGTCGATGCGTGACACTTAACCTTCCGCCCCGGCGGCCCGTCCCGCCTTGTCGGCAGCGGTGGCATTGGCCGTCCGCGTCGATCTTGCCTCTGTTTCCCGCTTTCCGACAACAGTTTGATGACGCACTGTCGCAAGATTGTCATGCGATGCGGCAACGGTCCCGGCATTCCTCATGCTGGCCCCGCCCGAAGGCGGACCGGAGCTACATGGCCGCGCGCGGCACGTCCTTTCCGAGCAGCCGCAACACGAGGTTGAGAATCACGAGCGATCCAATGACGACGAGCATGATCAGCGTCGAATAGGCCGCGGCGTGCGTCGTCGCTCCCGCGTCGTCGAGCAGCATCACCGTCACCGCCGCGAGGTTTGTCCCCGGCGAAACGAGGAAGATGATCCCAGACAGGGTCACCATCGAGCGCATGAAGAAGAAGATCCCGACCGCCAGCAAGGTCGGCATCACCAGCGGCAGGGTGACGTGGCGCAACGTGTCGACGATTCGACCGCCAAGGCACGCCGAGGCCTCGTCGAAGCTCGAGGATATCTGGCGCAGGCTCGTCGAGGACGTCAGCATCCCCTGCGAGAAATAGTGGAACACGTTGCACAGGGCGAGCATCAGCAGCGTGTCGTAGATCAGCGAGAATGGCCCGGTGGCCTTGTTGAAGGCGAAGATATAGGCGAGCCCCAGGACCATGCCGGGCACCGCGGCGGGCAGGAGCCCGATGCCGTTGACCATTCGTCCGACAATCCCCTTGTCGCGCCGGATCACGTAGGCCGCCGCCATGGTGGTCGCCACGCCGATCACCGCGGCGATCAGCGAAACGAGGACGCTGTTGACCAGCGGTTCGTAGCCGTTCTGCGCCGTGTTGTTCAGGTAGTTGTCGAGCGTCAGCGTCAGGTTGTACGGCCATCCCTTCACGAAGCTCGCATACACGACCATGCCGATGACCGCCACGATCGGCAGGACGATGAGGCTGGCCGCGGCGAACATGGCCGCGTCGAAGGGCAGGGATTTCTTCGGCGCGAGCGGTACGGACCGGTCGCCGACCAGCGCGAACTGCCGCTTGTTCGCAATCCGCTCGATCTGGAACGCCAGCAGCGCCGGCGCCAGCAGCACGATCGCGACGACGGAGCCGAGCTGGAAGTTCATCTGGCCCGACACCTGGTTGTAGATGTCGTTCGCCAGCACGGTGTAGTCGCCGCCGATCACCATCGGGTTGCCGAAGTCGGTCAGCGCGATGGTGAAGACGAGAAACGCCGCGGCGAGCAGGCCGAACTTCACGCTGGGCAACGTGATGTCGAAGAACTTCCGCACGGGTCCCGCGCCAAGGACGGTCGCGGCCTCGTAGGTCCGCGCATCGGCAACGGCCAGGGCCGTCGAAATCAGCAGCACCGCCTGCGGCAGCGAATACAGGACGTTGGCGATCACGATCCCCCAGAACCCGTAGATCTTGATCTCCAGGCCGAAGGTCGTGTTGATCAGCCCATTGCGGCCGAACAGGAAGATCAGCCCGATGCCTTGCACCAGCGACGGGGCGAACACCGGCAGCGTGGCGAGGAACCGGAACATGCCCTTGAGCGGCATTGCCGACCGCGTCAGGGCGTAGGAGTAGACGAAGGCGAGTGCGACCGTGATGACGGTCACGGTGATCGAGACGGCGAAGCTGTTCCACGTGACCGTCGCGAACTTCCGCCCGCCGAACACCTTCCAGTAGTTGTCCAGACCGAGCCCGCTCGCCGTCGTCAGGCTCTTGCCGACGATGATCAGCATCGGCCATGCGACGAACACGACGAGGAGAACCACGATCGCCAGCCCTATGGCGGCGATGAAGACGCGGTCGGCGTCGAGCCGCAGCGTCCGCGACGTCATGCCGGGAACTCGCGAACATGCTCGGGCGGAAGCGACACGGTCACGGCATCGCCATCGACGAAGCCGGCGACCCCCGGTGCATCGACGACGATCCGGGCGCCGTTCACGTCGACCTCCAGCCGCGTCGTCGCGCCGAGGAACTGCCGCGACGCCACGGTCGCTGCGAACACGTTGGGGCCTTCTCCTCCGGGCGTAAGCCGAATGTGCTCGGGGCGGATGCCCAGGACGGTGGCTCCCGTCGCCATGCCACCGGAGAGGTGGATCGTGCCGATCCGCTGGATGTCCCCGCCGGTAAGGAAGTTCATGTGACCCACGAACTCGGCCACGAAGCGCGTGGTCGGGCGCATGTAGAGCCCTTCCGGCGTGTCGGCCTGCTCGATCCGTCCATGGTTCATGCAGATGACGCGATCGGAGATGGCAAGCGCCTCCTCCTGGTCGTGGGTCACCATCAGGGTGGGAAGGCCGAGGCGCCGCTGCAGAGCGCGGATCTGGTCGCGCAGGGAGAGGCGAACCTTCGCGTCGAGCGCCGAAAGCGGTTCGTCCAGAAGCAGCAGTTTGGGCTGGACCGCGAGCGCGCGGGCAACGGCGACACGCTGCTGCTGTCCGCCGGACAACTGGTGCGGCAGGCGTTCCTCGATGCCCGGCAGACCGACCGTATCGAGCAGTTCACGAACCCGCGCCGCAGCGTCGGCGGCTGGGACGCGCCGGAGCTTCAGCCCGTAGGCGATGTTTTCCCCTGCCGTCAGGTTGGGAAAGAGCGAGTACGACTGGAAGACGATGCCGAAGCCGCGGTGGCGGGCCGGCGTGCGGGTCAGGTCGACGCCGTCCAGCGTCACCGTTCCGTCCGTCGCATCCTCGAGCCCGGCCACGATGCGCAGGAGCGTGGTCTTGCCGCAGCCGGAGGGGCCGAGAAGGCACACGAACTCGCCGTCGCGCACGTCGACGTCGACGCTGTCGAGGGCCGTGACGCGACCGAAGCGCTTGGTGATGTTGCGGACGGAGAGATGCACGGGACACTCTGGAATTCGGGAGAGGCGCGCAGGTCGATGCAGCCCCTGTTGCGCGTCCGCGGCCGGGTGCCTGGGACAGTTCGACCGCGGATCGACGCTGCTATGGGATCGGACGACGCAATCGGCCCGCCGGTCCGGAACGTCCGGCTACGCGGCCCTTTGCGCCGGGATCCGGCCGTCAGCGAAAATCCCCGCCGCTTGTGAGCGGCGGGGATGATGGAGCAGGCGCCTAGCGCTCCAGTTCCTTCTTCCAGCGGTCGAGGATCGCGTCGCGGTTCTTGGCAGACGCGTCGAAATCCATCTTGAAGAGGACGGTGCTGACATCGGCCGGCAGGCCGGCCTTCATCGCCTCCTCGGAGATCTTGCCTCCGGGCACAGTCACGATCCCCTTGTAGGCATTGTAGGCCGCGACGGCCTCGGGCGTGATCGACCAGTCGAGGAAGGTCTTCGCGTCGGCCTTGTTCTTCGAGGCCTTCATCAGCGCGTTCGCCTCGAGCTCGTAGCCGGCGCCTTCCGACGGAATGACCATCTTGATCGGAGCGCCTCCCGCAATCGCCTTGATCGCGACGAACTCGTAGGACAGCCCGATGGCCGCCTCGCCGGCGATCGCCATGCGGCAGGGCCGTGAGCCGGACTTGATGTACTGGCTGATGTTGCCGTCGAGATCCTTGAGGTACTTCCACCCCGCCTGCTCACCCATCCCCTGCAGCAGCGCGACGACCTGCAGATAGCCGGTGCCGCTCGAGGCGGGGTTCGGCATCACGATCTCGCCCTTGTACTTCGGGTTGAGCAGATCCTTCCAGCTCGTCGGCATCGGAAGGTTCTTCTTCGCCAGCACGTCGGTATTGACGCAGAACGCGGCCATGTATCCCGTGGTTGCGACCCACCGGTTCTGCGGATCGCGGAAACGGGCGTTCATCTTGTCGACGGACTTCGGCGCGTAGCCCTCGGTCAGATCGAGGATGCGCGGGTCGACCATGTTGGTCACGGCCCAGCCCCAGATCACGTCATGCTTGGGATTGGAGGCTTCAGCCAGCATCCGGGCGCCGAGGTCGCCGGTGGACAGGCGAAGGACATTCACCTTCACGTCGGGGTGAGACTTGTTGAACGCCTGCAGATAGGCCTTCACCTCGTCTTCCTCGTAGGACGTATAGACGGTGATTTCGCCCGCCTGCGCGACGGCGCCGACCATCATGGCCGCGGCGGCCAGCAATCCCGTAACGAAACGCTTCATGACCAGGCTCCCTCCCTGCGTGTCACAGAGCGTCATATGACGGCTTTTTTCGGGGCCGGGCAAGCCGTTGGACAGGTCGGGACACCGGTTTCACCAGCCGTTCGGCCGGCTATTCCGGACCCGACCTCAACCGTTCACCAGCCGACGAGGCCGTAGATCCAGTCGATGATGTTCGCCCCGGTGGCGATGAGGACAGCGGTCCAGCCGAAGGCCAGCGCCGACAGCACGATCGCGGTGAGGATGGCCAGGCCGTCGCGGGCGAGGAAGCCGACGGCGAAGGCGAGCAGCGCGATGGCCGGAGCCATGTTTCCGAAGGGAATCGGCAGCGCGATGATGAAGGCGAGGCCCATGACCGGTGCCGCGAGCAGGACCCGGGCTTCGGGACCGGCCAGCCTCGGCAAGCGCCGTTCCTGCAGATGGCGTTCGATCCTGACCAGCCAGGGCAGGGATGCCGCGATGACCCGACGCATCGCTGTCGTGGGGAGGGTTTGTCGTCTGAGGATGGCGGGCAACCAGAGCGACTGCGCGCCGAGCAGCACCTGAAGTCCGATGAAGAAAGTCAGCGTGCCGAAGGTGAAGCCCACCGGGCCCGGTATGGGAATCAGGGCAGGGAGCGTGAGGACCAGCAAGGCGAGGCCCAGGCCTTCCTGGCCCAGCCGGTCGAACGCCTGTCCCATCGTCACGCGCTCGCGCGTGATGCGCTCCTGTCGCAGTTCCCCCGCCAGTTCCATCACGCTGCGCACGATCACGCCGCGACGACGAAACCCGACCGGGGCGCTGGACGCGCCCATGGGGTCGGCCTCGGTGCTACCGGATCCCGGCCCGAGGGATCGGCTGTCGGATGACAAAGCCAAAAGAAGGCTCCGCTGGACCGGTCCGCGCTAACTCGTCCGACATCGCGGGGCGCCGGTAAACGCACCCGCCAGAGGGGCCCGGCCGAGTAACGGGAGAGATGGGAACGAGGCCGGGTTTCGTCAAGCCGAGGTGTTCTCTCGTGATGGTCCGCGTCCAGGGCATCGCGCTGGCTTCTGTACGAATGAGAAAGAACCAGGAATCCGTGCAAGTGACTAAAATTGTAACGAAATCGGTTGGCTCTCCTTAAAACTTCAAGCGCAATCTACTAAAAGTTGAGGACAATTGATCATGCGACCGAGCACCGTCTCGTCCCTGAGCGACGACTTTCGAACCCGCCGGAGCTTTCCGACGCCGCAGCCGGCTGTCCGGCAAGGCCGGCGAATCGGCATCATCTCCTCTGTCGCCCTCGTGGCCTTTTCCGTATGGGTCGGATGGATCGTCGGCTCCGGCCGGCTTCCGGTCCTGGTCCAGACGGTCAAGGCACTGCTCCCCGTGGGCTAGGGCCCAGTCCGCCCCTCCATCATGACGGGATCGGCCGGAGCCGCGTCTCGATCTGTTCCTTGATGAGCCAGATCTCCGTCTCATGCGCGCTGCACAGTCGCGCCCAGCGATCGGCCGCCATGCCTTGCGGCCGCCACGCGACCAGCGACGCGTAGCATTGTGCCTCCGTCAGCCCGCACACGGGCCCTCGCACGACCCGGGCACTGATGCGCGGCGCCCGCTTCTCAGGCGTTCCGACGTGATAGTCGATCAGCAACCGGTCGGCATCCGCGACGATCTCGAAGAAGGCCTGCGACCCGTCGAACAGCGACCAGCCGGTATAGACACCGGCCCTGTCGGTCGGCTGCGTCCGCATGCAGCCCAGCGACCACTCGCCGAGGGCAAGCGGATCGATGAGAAAGGAGAACGCGGCCTCCGCGGGCACCTCGATCAGGGCCGTCGCGACATGGGAAAGGGGAGGGGCGGATTGCGCTGTCATGGCGGCAAGGTGACGTCCCTCGTCGCCGCGCGTCAACGGTCCGCGAGGTCGACCCCGTCCGTCACGGCGAGGTGAGAGGGACTCGCACTGGCGCCGTCATGCTGGCAAGGTGAAATCATGCTCTGGCGTCATTACCCCGACAAGGCGTCGCTCGACGCCCAGTTTACCCTCGATGGCATCGCCGATCTTCCCGGTACGATGCAGCGTCGCCTCGACATGTCCGCGCAGGCGCGTTCCACCGTGCCCCACCGGCTCAAGGTGCCGTACGGTGACCGGCCCGAGGCGACGATGGACCTTTTCCTGCCACCGCCGACCGCCGCTCCGGCCCCGGTCCTCGTGTTCATCCACGGCGGTTTCTGGCGTTCGCTCGACGCAGCGACATTCAGCTTCGTCGGTGCGGCCTTCGCGCCGCGTGGCGCACTCGTCGCGGTGCTGGACTATCCGCTCATCCCCCAGGTCCGGATGGCCGAGATCGTCGCTCATGTCCGGCAGGCCGTCACATGGCTCGCCCGCAATGCCGGCGAGCATGGCGGCGATCCGCGGCGCATCCACGTCGCCGGCCACTCGGCCGGCGGGCACATCACGGCCCTGTGCCTCGATCAGGCCTGGCAGCGCGAAGCGGATCTGCCGCCGCGCTGCATCCGGGGCGGCCTGTCGATCTCCGGCGTGTTCGAACTCGAGCCGCTGCGCCTGAGCGCCCAGCAGGACACCCTTGGCTTCACGGCCGAGGAAGCCGACCTGTGGAGCCCGCAGCGGCGGATTCCGCAGGAAGCGGCGCCCCTCATCGTTGCCGTCGGCGGTGCGGAGACCCAGGAGTTCATCGACCAGTCGCTCGATTTCGCCGCCGCATGGTCCGCGGCAAGCCACGACGCGCAGGTCCACGTGGTGGCGGGCGCCAACCACATCGACATCCTCACGGGTGCCCTGGCGCGACCCGGTGCGCCGCTCCACACCGCGATGCTGCGGCAAATGGGATTGAACGGGTTGGCTTAAGGCCTTGTGCCTCTCAGAAGACCCATCAGTTCCACGGCCTCGATGCGCGTGACCTCGGCGACGTCGCGCCGGACCCGTTGGACCACGTCCGGCGTAGTGCTCCCGTCGACATCGATTTCCCGCGCCACCCTGGCTTCCTGTTGCTCGGCACATGTGCGCAACACGTGGGAAAGCGTCTCGGGAGACGGCGAAGACGCCGAGACCGAGAGAACGGCCCGCGCCAGGCAGACGCGATGCAACCCGATCGCAGCATCGAGGAGGCGCAGGCGATCCGGCGGCGGCGCGCGCCGTGCGATCCGCGTCAGGCTGTCCCCGCCGTCGGCGGCCGGAGGCGCAAGCTCGGCGGGCAGTGGCGAGAATGGCGCAGCCGTGACGATCGAGGTCGCAGGGCGCGGCGGCGGCTCGGGAGTCGAGCGCGCCTGCGCGGTCTCCACGTTGTCCGGCAGGGGTGGGGTCACCGTCCCACCGATGGCCCCCAGCCCACCGATCGTCACCGGGGCGCGATGCCACTCGGAGGATGGAGCCTCCACGGGGGGCGAAGGCGCATGCGAAGGCGGCAGCGCTGCAACGATCGTCCCGGTCGTTGCGGCATCGGCTTTCGGCTGGGCCGGCTCGGGTTGAACGACTATCGGGGGAGCCGGTGACACCGGTCCCGCGGTCTCCGTCGGAGCGGGCAAGGGCGCCGGTGCTGCGCGTACGGTCTGAGGCACCGCCGCGGGCATGCGCGCTCCAGCTTGCGGGGGGGCGGTCGCGGCTGCACCGATGCTCGCCGTAAGCTGCGGCTCCGTCGGTGGAGAGGGCGGGAGTTCGCCCGGCCCGGAACCCGGCCCGGCGCGGACGATCCCGGTCGGCTGGGTGCCGGGCGGCGGGTTGGCCGACGCCTTAACATCGCGCGAGGCTTCCGACGGCAACTCGGATTCTGGAACGCTTTCGGCACTGGCGGCGGGCAAGGCAGCGGGTGCGCTGACGGACGAAGGCGGGACGAGATCGCGTGGACGGGGCGGCGGCAGAGGTATGAAGGCCTGCGCCTGAACACGCGGCGCGGCTGGCGCGGGAAACGCCTGCGGAGGCGACACGGGTCCGGCCGGGCTTGCCGACTGTACGCCCGCTCGCTCGGGAGCGCCGTCTTCGGCGCCGTCCTCGGGCGCAGGGTTTCCAACGGAAACAGCGGCGACCTCGGTCTTGCGTCGCCGGATTTCCGCCGCCGCTACGGAATCGTATGTGCCCTTGAACTGGCGGCGGTGCTGGTTCTGCAGCGCGCGGAATGCCTTGCTGGTGTCGGCGGCGGACGTGCCCGGCGCCAGCACGGCTCTTCCATAGGCCATGAGTTCCTGCCGGCACGCGGCACGCACGCCGGGTTCGATCGCGGCGAACGCCTTGTCAGGCTCCGCCCTCGCCTTCGTCGCCATGTAGCGGGTGCCACAGGCAGCGAAAGCCGCCACCAGCCCGGCCGTCAACGCCGTGTCGACTTCGGATTCCGAATCCTCACCGTCTGCCTGTTGGGCGGCGGCCGGCCAGGCGACAAGGCTCGCAATGACGAGCATCGTCGTCATGGTCCGACTGAGCCATCGATCCGGTGAGAGGCGGCGGTCGGTCATCGGGGGGCGATTACCATGATTCGGCTAAGGAAAGCCCGACCTGTTGGGTCCAGGACGGACAACCATGGGACCGTTTGTCGCAAGGGCTAAAAAGTCGGTCAATCTTTAATGTTAAACTAAACCTTACTCTTGGGGTTCGGCGCGTCAGACGGGCGAGGTCTGTGGTATCGCTGCATCACGTCGCG
>CAZJCW010000090.1:0-15406 GCA_964544365.1 uncultured Alsobacter sp. | reverse complement strand
CACGCCTGCGGCCATGACGGGCACACGGCCATGTTGCTGGGAGCGGCGCGCTACCTCACGGAGACGCGGAACTTCGCCGGCACGGCGGTCGTGATCTTCCAGCCGGCCGAAGAGGGTGGCGGTGGCGGTCGGGCCATGGTCGAGGACGGGCTGATGGACCGCTTCGGCGTGCAGGAGGTCTATGGCATGCACAACATGCCGGGCCTGCCGGTGGGCCATTTCGCGACCCGGACGGGGCCGCTGATGGCGGCCGCCGACCGCTTCACCATCGAGATCGAGGGCCGCGGGGGCCATGCAGCGCATCCCCATTCCTCGATCGACACGGTGATGATCGCCAGCCAGCTCGTGCAGGCCCTGCAGGTCATCGTGTCGCGCAATGTCGACCCGCTCGACTCGGCCGTGCTGTCGACCACCGCGATCCGGGCCGGGGACGCGTTCAACGTGCTGCCGCAGACGGCGGAACTGCGCGGAACGGTGCGTACCTTCAAGCCCGCCGTGCAGGACATGATCGAACGGCGGATGGGCGAGATCGCCCATGGCATCGCGACGATGCATGGCGCCACGGCGAAGCTCACCTATGTCCGCGGCTATCCGCCGACGCTCAACCATGCCGACCAGACGGCCTTCGCCGCCAAGGTCGCCGCCTCGATCTCGGGTGCGGACGCCGTCAACACCGAAGCGACGCCGGTGATGGGGGCGGAGGATTTCTCCTTCATGCTGGAGGCGCGCCCGGGCGCGTTCGTGTTCGTCGGCAACGGCACGACCGCCGGGCTGCATCACCCGGCCTACGATTTCGACGACAGCCTGATTCCCGTCGGCGTGAGCTACTGGGCCAGGCTGGTCGAGACGTCGATGCCTGCCGACCACTGACGCGCGGCAGATCCTTCACGATCCAGGCAGGCCCTCCGCCCCGCCCGGCGGCGGGGGCCGTGCCTTCCCGCGAGGGATGGGGTCAGTCGGACGACTTGCTCGCGAGCTTGCGTCCGATGCGGACCACGGACCCACCGCTCGGGGATCGCGCATCGGTCCCAGCCGGCCTGGCAGCCCGGGCGTCGCTCTCGCAATTGGCGATGAAGTCGGCGATGCGCGGGGCGATCTCGGCGCGGAACCGGGAGCCATTGAACACGCCGTAATGCCCGACCTTCGGCTGCATCCAGTGCGCGCGACGCGAATCCGGGATGTTCGGGCAGAGCCGGTGGGCCGCCTCGGTCTGGCCTACGCCCGAGATGTCGTCCTTCTCGCCCTCGACCGTCATGAGGCCGACGCGGCGGATCGCGGTGAGATCCACCGGCTTGCCGCGATGCATCATCTCCCCCTTCGGAAGCTGGTGCTTGACGAAGACAGTCTCGACGGTCTGCAGGTAGAATTCGGCGGTGAGGTCCATGACGGCCAGGTACTCGTCATAGAAGTCGCGGTGCTTCTCGGCCGAGTCGCCGTCGCCCTCGACGAGGTGCTTGAACATCTCGCCATGCGCCTCGAGATGCCGGTCGATGTTCATGGCCATGAACCCGGCCAGTTGCAGGAAGCCCGGGTAGACGTCGCGCATGAACCCCGGGTTGGGCAGCGGCACCTTGACGATGCAGTGGCGGCGGAACCAGTCGATCCCGCGCTTCTCGGCGACCACGTTGACCTGGGTCGGGCTTTCGCGCGTGTCGATCGGCCCGCCCATCAGCGTCATGGAGCGCGGCACCTTGGGGTCGTCCTCGGCCTCCATCCGGGCGATGGCGGCGATCACCGGCACCGAAGGCTGGCACACGGCCATGACATGGACGTCCGGCCCGAGGAAACGCAGCATGGCGATGACGTAGTCGACGTAGTCGTCGAGGTCGAAACGACCGGCGCTGACGGGGACCAGCCGCGCGTCCACCCAGTCCGTGATGAAGACCTCGTGCGTCGGCAGGAAGGTTTCCACCGTCCCGCGCAGCAGGGTGGCGTAGTGCCCGGACATCGGCGCCACGATGAGGAGCTTCGGCTGGCGCGCGCGCATCTCGCCGAGGGCGCGGTCGAAATGGACGAGCTTGCAGAACGGGCGCTCCCAGACGCTGCGCTCGATCACATCGACCCGCTCGCCGCCGACGAGTGTCGTCGGCAGCCCGAACACGGGCTTTCCGTAGCGCCGCGTCGCCCGTTCGAACAACTCGCAACCCGCCGTCATGGAGCGGGCGAACGAGGTCGCGGAAACAGGATTGAGCGGATTGGCGTAGAAGACGCGGGTGGAGTCGGCGAGGGCCCGGGCCGGGGCGAGCAGCGCGTGCGCGGCTTCGTACCACATGTAATAGGGCAGCTGCATGTCTTCACTCCCAGCCTCGGCGGGCACCGCCGAAGGCGACGGATGCCGGAGCTTAGCGTTTCAGATGCCCCACACAATCAGCCGAAGGTGAAAGAACCCCCTCGAAAAGCCAAAGATGTTGCAATTCTGTGACGTAAACGCCCCATTGCCGATCATGATGCCTATTTTTACAGCAGCGTCATGGGAATAGGTCTCATCGAGCGCATGGACCGCGCCGGCCAAGCGCCTGGCGGGCAATCCGGCGTATGCGACTGCGAGAGACGATTCTTTTCCGCAGCTGGCCCGTATCCCTTTCCCGGCAACATGCTCTAGTTTCGCGCCCATGCCAGAGACGGGTCGCATCGCCTTCGGGGAAAACACGAGCTATCTCCGGCTCGGCACGCTGGTGCGCCTGCGCTGGATGGCCGTCGCCGGACAGACGGCCGCCGTGCTGGTCGTCCATTTCGGGCTGTCCTTCGACCTGCCGCTGGTCGCATCCCTCGTCGTGATCGCCTGCTCGGCCGGCCTGAACACCTTGCTCGGCCTCTGGTTTCCCGTCGGTCTGCGGCTCAGCGACCGGGCGGCGACGGCACTGCTGGCCTTCGACATCGTGCAACTGGCCGCCCTTCTGGGACTTACGGGAGGTCTCGCGAACCCGTTCTCGATGATGTTCCTCGCGCCGGTGATGATCTCGGCCGCGGCGCTGCCGCCATGGCGCACAGTGGCGCTGGGGGTGCTGGCCGTTGTCGCGGCGACCGCGCTCGGGCTGTGGTCCCTGCCGCTGCCATGGGGCGCGGACGATCCGCTGACCCTGCCGGCCACGTACCGCGTCGGGGTCTGGCTCGCGATCCTGCTGGGGGTCACTTTCCTGGGCGTCTATGCGTGGCGCGTGACGCAGGAGGCGCGTGAACTGGCGCAGGCCCTGACCGCGACGGAGTTCGTGCTGGCCCGCGAGCAGCATCTTTCGCAACTGGACGGATTGGCCGCCGCCGCAGCGCACGAACTCGGCACGCCGCTGGCGACGATCGCGCTGGTGGCCAAGGAACTTGACCGCAACGGGCCGAAGGAGGGCCTGCTCGCGGAAGACATCGCCCTGCTCCGCCAGCAGGTGGAGCGGTGCCGCGGCATCCTCGGGAAGCTCACCTCGCTCGGCAACGAACCAGCCGGGCCGCTCGGCACGATGACCTTGAGCCTCCTCATCGAAGAAGTCGCCGGCCCGCATCGCCCGTTCGACGTGGACATCGCGGTCACGACCAAGGGCAAGGATCCCGAACCGACCTGCCGGCGCAATCCCGGGCTGATCTACGGCCTCGGCAACCTGATCGAGAACGCCGTCGACTTCGCGCTGAACGGCGTGGCTGTCACCGCATGGTGGGATGCGGCGTCCGTGCGGGTCGAGATCGTCGACGACGGGCCGGGCTTCCCGGCCGAGATCCTCGGCCGCATCGGCGAGCCCTATCTGTCGGGCCGGGGAGTGCGGCGGGCCAAGGCCGGCGAGGGCGGCATGGGGCTCGGCCTGTTCATCGCCAAGTCGCTGCTGGAGCGGTCGGGGGCGACACTGGTGTTCGGCAATGCGCCGGGTGGCGGCGCGCAGGTGACGGTGACGTGGCCCCGGCACAGTTTCGAGCGTGGCTTTGCCCAGGTCGGCTCGCTGGAGGCATCTTTTCAGCTGTAACCGCGACGACCATGTGAACCGGGACCGCAAGCTGAGCGTAAAGAGCAGCGGAGGACCAGAGTCATGCTGGACAGCGTTGCACCTGAAATGAGCACGGCGGACACCGACGCCGCCATGGATCGCAGCCTGCTGATCGTGGATGACGACAAACCGTTCCTCACGCGGCTGGCCCGGGCGATGGAAGCACGCGGCTACGTCGTCGCGACCGCCGAAACCATCGACGACGGCCTTGCCTGCATCGAGCGGGCACCGCCCGCGTTCGCGGTCATCGACATGCGGCTGGCGGACGGCAACGGCCTCGACCTGCTGGCGCGCCTCAACGAGGTGCGGCCAGAGGCGCGCGGCATCATCCTGACAGGGTATGGCAACATCGCCACGGCCGTGACCGCGGTGAAAATGGGCGCCTACGACTATCTCGCCAAGCCGGCCGACGCCGACGAGATCGACTCGGCGTTGCAGGCGACGACCGAGAAGCGCCCGTTGCCGCCGGAGAACCCCATGTCGGCCGACCGCGTGCGCTGGGAGCACATCCAGCGCGTGTACGAACTGTGCGGCCGCAATGTCTCGGAGACGGCGCGCCGCCTCGCGATGCATCGGCGGACCCTGCAGCGCATCCTCGCCAAGCGCGCGCCCCGCTAGGGGCCGGCCCTTCCGCTTCAGAGCGGGGTCTGGACGACCAGCGTCGGACGGGTCCCGGCCGGCTTGAGCGGCATGGGAAGTCCGGCGGCGACGAAGACCACGGCGTCGCATATGGCCGCGACCTCCTGGTTCAGCCGGCCCTGCCGGTCCCGGAAGGCGCGGCCGAGCGGCGTCTCCGGGACGAGACCCAGCCCGAGTTCGTTCGAAACGAGGACGACAGGGCCGGCCGCGCCGCGCAGCGCGTCGCAAAGCCGGGCCTCGGCCGCCGGATCGTCGGCGCCGCACATCAGGTTGGTGAGCCACAGGGTCAGGCAGTCGACCACCAGGACGACCCCGGGTCCGGCGGTGTCGCGCAGGACGCCCGGAAGGTCCAGCGGCTCCTCGATGACGCGCCAGAGGGCGGGGTCGCGGTCGGCGCGGTGGCGGGCGATACGGTCTGCCATCTCCGCGTCGCCGGCCGTCGCAGTCGCCACGAGAACCGGCAGAAGACCGGTCCCCTCTGCCAGTCGGCGCGCATAGGACGACTTGCCGGAACGGGCGCCGCCGAGAACGAGCAGGCTGAGAACGGGAACGTGGGTGGCCATGGCCGGACATGCCATGCCGGCGCGCCGGCTTCAACGACCACCAGCGCCCTCGGGCGAAGAGTTCCACCAGAGGCTGCGTCCTGACGAGATGACGCGCGGAGCGGGCCCGGGAGGGGAAGGCCCGCTCCGCGACGCCCTACTCCGCCGCGAGGCGGGGCGGGACGTGGGCGACGGGCTGCGGCGGCTCCGCAGACACGGCGCGGGCTGCGATGTCCGGCCTGCGATCGAGCGACCGGCGGAACCAGAGCGCATAGAGACCAGGCAGGAACAGCAGCGTCAGGAAGGTCGCGACGAAGAGCCCTCCCATGATCGTGTACGCCATCGGACCCCAGAAGGCCGACGTCGACAGCGGGATCATCGCCAGGATCGCGGCCAGCGCGGTGAGGACCACCGGCCGGGCACGGCGGACCGTGGCCTCGACGATGGCCTCCCGGCGCGACAGGCCGCTCTCCACGTCGGACTCGATCTGGTCGACCAGGATGACCGTGTTCCGCATGATCATCCCTGCCAGCGCGATCAGGCCGAGCAGCGCCACGAAGCCGAAAGGCTTGTTGGCGAGGTTCAGCGCGAGGGACGCACCGACGATGCCGAGCGGCGCGGTGAGGATCACGAGGACCAGCCGCGAGAAGCTCTGCAACTGGATCATCAGGATCGTCAGCATGACGATGAGCATCAGCGGGAAGAGCTTGAAGATCGAGGCGTTCGCCTTGACCGATTCCTCGATGGCGCCGCCGATCTCCATGCGGTAGCCGGCCGGCAGGGCATCGCGGATCGGCTGCAGGCGCGGCCACAGGGCGTTGGTCACGTCCGGCGGCTGCACACGGTCCACCACGTCGGCGCGGATGGTGATCGACATGTCGCGGCTGCGCCGCCACAGGATCGGCTCCTCGTGCTCGAAGCGCACCTTCGCGACCTGCGACAGCGGCACGGCCACGCCGTTGCGCGCCAGGATGGTGAGGTCGCCGAGGCGGCCGAGATCGATGCGCTCCTCCCGGCGGGCGCGGGCGACGACCTCGACCTTCTCGGTGCCGTCGCGGACGGTGGTGACGGGCACGCCCGAGATGAGGGTCTGGAGGGTCTGGGCGACATCCTGCGGCGTGAGGCCGAGGGCGCGGATTCGGTCCTGGTCGAGATCCAGCCGGATGGACGGCGTCAGCTCGTTCCAGTCGAGATGCGGGTCCAGCACACGCGGCTCCGTCTTCATCAGGTCGCGCACCTTGTAGGCGTGCTCGCGGACGACGCGGGGATCGGGGCCGACGATGCGGAACTGGACGGGGAAGCCGACAGGCGGTCCGAAGTTGAAGCGGTCGACGCGCACGCGGGCTTCCGACAGGGCCCCGTCGGCAATGGCAGCCTCGAGGCGGGCCTTGATCCGCTCGCGCGCCTCGACGTCCCTGGCGACGATGACGATCTCGGCGAAGGCCTCGTTTGGAAGCTGCGGGTTGAGGCCGAGCCAGAAGCGGGGCGAGCCCTGGCCGATATAGGTGGTCCAGGTTGCGGCATCGGCATCGCCGGCGAGCAGTGCCTCGGCCTGCTTGGCCGTCGCGGTCGTGGCGGTGATGGACGAGCCTTCGGGCAGTCGCATCTGGAAGAACAGCTCGGGCCGCTCGGAGAGCGGGAAGAACTGCTGCTGGACGCGCCCGAAGGCGCCGATGGCGCCGGCGGTAATGCCGACGGTGACCACCACAACCGTGACACGATGGTCGACGCACCAGGCGATCACGCGGCGCAGCCCGCGATACATCCGGGTCTGGTAGACGGCATGCGGATCGGCATGGGCGCCGCCCTTGCGCAGGTCCGGGAGGAGCTTCACGCCGATGTAGGGCGTGAACACCACGGCGACGATCCACGACGCGACGAGGGCCAGCGCGACGACCCAGAAGATGCCGTTGGTGTATTCGCCGACCGACGAGGCGGCGAAGCCCACGGGAAGGAAACCCGCCGCCGTCACGAGCGTACCGGTGAGCATGGGAAAGGCGGTGTGCTCCCAGGCATAGGACGCGGCGCGGATGCGGTCGTAGCCCTGCTCCATCTTCACCACCATCATCTCGACGGCGATGATGGCGTCGTCGACGAGAAGGCCGAGCGCGATGATGAGCGCGCCCAGCGTGATGCGGTGCAGGTCCAGCCCCATCGCGTTCATCACGATGAAGACCATCGCCAGGACGAGCGGCACGGACAGCGCGACGACGATGCCCGTGCGCCATCCCAGCGACAGGAAGCTGACGAACAGCACGATGGCCAGCGCCTCGAGGAAGGACTTGGCGAATTCAGAGACGGCCTTCTCGACGACCTGCGGCTGGTCGGCGACCTGCGCGATCTCGATGCCTTGCGGTAGACGGGCGCGGAAATCCTCGAGCCTGGCGTGCAGGGCTTCGCCCAGCGCGGTGAGGTTGCCTCCCTTCGCCATCACGACGCCGACCGCGATGGCCGGCTTGCCCTCCTGCCGGACGAGGAACTCGGGCGGATCCCGGAAGCCGCGCGAAACGGTGGCGATGTCGCCCATCCGGAACACGCGTCCACCGGCCTCGACCGGGGTTTCCGAGACGGCGCGCACGCCGTCAAGCGCACCCGAGACCCGGAGCGCGATGCGCTGCGCGTCGGTCTCGACCACGCCGGCGGCGGTGACGGCGTTCTGGCGGGCGAGGCTCTCGAACACCTGCTGCGGGGCGATGCCGAGCGTGGCCAGCTTGGCGTGGCTGAATTCGACGAAGATCCTTTCGTCCTGCGCGCCGTAGAGGTTCACCTTGATGACGTCGGGGACCTTCAAGAGGTCCTGGCGCATCGCCTCGGCCACTGCCTTGAGCTGCGCATAGTCGGCGCCCTGGGCGCTGACCATGTAGAGCATGCTGTCGACGTCGCCGTATTCGTCGTTGACGTTGGGGCCTATGAGGCCGGCGGGAAGCTGGCCCCGGATGTCGGTGAGCTTCTTGCGCAGCGTGTAGAAGAGATAGGGCACCTGCCCGGCTGGCGTGTTGTCGCGGAAGACCACCTGCATCGCGGTGAAGGACGGCTTGGTATAGGTCTGCACGCGCTCGAAGTAGGGCAGTTCCTGAAGCTTCTTCTCGATGGTGTCGGCCACCTGCTCCTGCATCTCGCGGGCGGTGGCGCCCGGCCAGACGGCCGTGACGATGGCGACCTTGATGGTGAAGGACGGATCCTCGGCGCGGCCAAGACCGCGATAGGACACCACGCCTCCGACGATGATGGCGAGCATCAGGAACAGGACGAGGGCCTGGTGACGGACAGCCCAGGCAGACAGATTCACGCTGCGCATGGCGCCGCTCCCTAGAGGCCGAGCGTCTGGACGACGCGCACCTGCGCGCCGGGGTCGAGCTTGTGAACGCCGAGCGCGACGACCAGATCCCCCTCCGCGACGCCGGAGGCGACGAGGACATCCCGGCCGTCGTGGCCCGCGACGGTGACGGGGCGGCGCGACACGGCGCGCGAGGTCTTGTCGACGACCCACAGGGATGCACCGTCGCCCTGGTTGAACAGCGCGGACAGCGGGAGCCGCGCCAGCGGGCCCTGGCCGGGCTCGGACAGGGTGACCGACGCCGTCATGCCGAGCTTGGGAACGGGCCCCTCGCCCTTGAGGGTGAACCGTGCCGCATAGGTACGGGTGGCGGGATCGGCCACGGGAGACAGTTCGCGCAGCACGGCCTCGTAGCTGCGGCCTTCATCCGACCACAGCACGACCCGGGCGCGGGCGGCGGCGGCGCGCTCGACCACGGCCTCCGGGATCGCCACGAGCGCCTCGCGCTCGCCGTCATGGGCCAGGCGGAGGGCCGGCTGGCCCGCCGCAACGACCTGGCCGGGCTCGACCAGCGCCGCCGTGACCACTCCGTCCGCGTCGGCCTTGAGCGTGGCGTAGGACAGGGCGTTCTCGGCGAGCGACAGGGCGCGCTGTGCGCGGTCGCGTCGGCCGAGCGCCTCGTCGAGGGCCGCCTTCTGCCGGTCGTAGCTGGCGTCGGGGGTCCAGCCGCGCGACCGCAGGTCGCTCAGGCGCCGCTCCTCGGCTGCAGCCTGGCCGGCAGCGCTGGTGGCGGCGCGGACCTCGGCCTCGGCATGCTCGCGCTGGATGACGAGGTCGGCGACGTCGAGTTCGGCGAGGGGCTGGCCCTGTCGCACCGTTTCGCCGGCCTGGACGAGGCGCCGGGACACCTTGCCGCCGACGCGGAACCCGAGGTCGGTCTCGATGCGCGGGCGGATCACGCCGACGAACGTACGTTCGGACCGGCCCGGCTCGAACTTCACGGGAACGACGAGAACCGGTCGCTCCGCCGTGACCTGCGGCGGCTGCGGCGCGGTCCGCGCCTCGTTGCAGGCGGCCAGAACCAGCGGCAGGAGGGCGACCGCTGCAAATGCGCGGGCGCGGGATCGCGGGACGCGGGTTTCCGGGACGGAGCCTTGGGAGGGGGATGGGCCGGACATGGGACGGTGCTCGCTGGGGCCGTGACGGATCAGGCCTCACTGAAACCCGACGAGTGACGAATGTCAATATTCATCACACTACAAGTGATCACACCTTTCGGCGAGACCGTTCTGCGCGACCGGGTGCCCGCGGCGGGGGCCTCGACGCCCTCTTGGGCAGGCCGGCCTCGCCATGATAGGGAGCGCTCACACGGGAGGACCTCATGAATCCGATCTTCGCCGACTTGCCGACCACGGTGTTCGAGGTGATGTCGCGGCTGGCGCGCGAGACCGGAGCCATCAACCTCGGGCAGGGCTTCCCCGACGATCCCGGCCCGGAGGACGTGCGGCGCAAGGCCGCGGAGGCGGTGATCGACGGCTGGAACCAGTACCCGCCGATGATGGGGCTGCCCGAGCTGCGCGAGGCGATCGCCGTCCACTATGCGCGCCACCAGGGACTCGACCTCGACTGGGACCGCGAGGTGATGGTGACGTCGGGCGCGACGGAGGCACTGGCAGGCGCGCTGATGGCGCTGCTGGAGCCGGGCGACGAGGTCGTGCTGTTCCAGCCGATGTACGATGCCTACCTGCCGCTGGTGCGGCGGGCCGGTGGCGTGCCGAAGCTGGTGCGCCTGCAACCGCCGTCCTGGCGATTCACCGAGGAGATGCTGGCGGAAGCCTTCACGGAGCGCACGCGGGTCGTGCTGTTCAACAACCCGCTCAATCCTTCCGGCAGCGTCGCGCCACCCGAGGACCTCGCCCTGCTCGCGCGCTTCTGCGAGCGCTTCGACGCCATCGCGCTGTGCGACGAGGTGTGGGAGCACGTCGTTTTCGACGGGCACGCGCACCAGTCGATGCTGGCCGTGCCGGGGATGCGCGAGCGCTGCGTGAAGATCGGCTCGGCCGGCAAGATCTTCTCGCTGACCGGATGGAAGGTCGGGTTCGTCTGCGCCGCGCCGGCGCTGATGCGGGTGCTGGCCAAGGCACACCAGTTCATCACCTTCACCACCCCGCCGAACCTGCAGGCGGCCGTCGCCTTCGGACTGGGCAAGGACGACGGCTATTTCGCCGGGATGCGGGCCGACCTGCAGCGCAGCCGCGACCGGTTCACGAACGGGCTGCGCGAGCGTGGCTTCGCGGTCCTGCCGAGCGCCGGCACCTATTTCCTCACCGTCGATCTCGCCCCGCTGGGCGAACACGACGACGTCGCCTTCTGCGAGCGGCTGGTGCGCGAGCATGGCGTCGCCGCAATTCCCGTCTCGGCCTTCTACGCCCAGGACGCCGTCCGCAGCGTGGTCCGCTTCTGCTTCGCCAAGCGGGACGCGGTCCTCGACGGCGCCCTGGCGCGACTGGAGACGGTGGCGCGTCGCTGACACCGGGCGCGCCTCTTCCCCATCGCACGCGGCGCGCCACTTTTCCGGTTTCATCCGGCGCGCTGCTTGCTTAGCGTGCCGGCAGTGCCGGCCCCCGGCCTGCTGACGCGAACCTGACCCTCATCCGGAGTTCATGATGAAGCACACCGCTCTGGCGCTCACTCTGGCGCTGGCCCTCGGCGCGGCAAACGCCCACGCGCAGGACAAGGTCGTCAATGTCTACAACTGGACGGACTACATCGATCCGACCGTGCTCGAGGAGTTCACCAAGGAGACGGGGATCAAGGTCGTCTACGACACCTACGACAACAACGAGATCGTCGAGACGAAGATGATGGCCGGCAAGTCCGGCTACGACATCGTCATCCCGTCGGGTCCCTTCCTGCAGCGCATGGCGGCCGCCGGCGTCTTCCAGAAGCTGGACAAGTCGAAGCTGCCGAACCTGAAGAACCAGTGGCCGGAGATCGCCGAGCGGCTGAAGGTGTTCGACCCCGGCAATGCCCACGCCGTGAACTACATGTGGGGCACGACCGGCATCGGCTACAACGTCGCCAAGGCCCGGGAACGGCTCGGCGACCGGCCGGTGGACAGCTGGGAGGTCATCCTCAAGCCCGAGATCATCAACAAGTTCAAGGACTGCGGCGTGATGATGCTGGACTCGCCGGAGGATCTCTTCCCCGGCGTGCTGCGCGCCATCGGCCTCAACCCGGACAGCAAGAACGGCGCCGACTTCCAGAAGGCCGCCGACGCGCTGATGAAGGTGCGCGGGGCCGTGCGCAAGTTCCACTCCTCCGAGTACATCAACGCGCTCGCCAACGGCGACGTGTGCCTCGTCATCGGCTATTCGGGCGACGTGCTGCAGGCGAAGAAGCGCGCCGAGGAGGCGAAGAACGGCGTCGAGGTCGCCTACGCCATCCCCAAGGAAGGCGCGCTGATGTGGTTCGACTCGATGGTGATCCCTGTCGATGCGCCGAACAAGGCCAATGCCTACGCCTTCATCGACTTCATGATGCGGCCCGAGATCGCGGCGCGGAACACGAATTTCGTGAACTATGCCAACGGCAACGTGGCGGCGCGGGCGATGGTCAAGCCGGAGATCATCAACAACCCGGGCATCTATCCGAACGACGCCGTGCTCAAGCGGCTGTTCACCAACACGTCGCCCGACGACAAGCTGCAGAAGCAGATCACCCGGCTGTGGACGCGGGTGAAGACCGGAAAGTAAGGCCCATCGCGGCAGGGGACCGGCTCATGGCGGGCCGGCCCCCGGCGCCGGCCCGGACAGGCCGTGGCACGCTCGTTGCCTGACCCATCGGTGTCTGCAACCATCCGGCCCGTGTCCCCGATGAACCACCATCCCGCCCCTCCGGCACAGCACCGGTGGTCGGCCGAGCAGGACGAGCACCTGGTCGGCGACACCCGTCTCCTCGGCCAGATCCTGGGCGAAACCGTGCGCGAGCAGGAGGGGGAGAACGCCTTCGAGCTGATCGAGGCCATCCGGCGCCTCAGCGTCGCCTTCCAGCGCGAGGCGGACGAGCAGGCGGGGCAGGACCTCGACACGCTGCTGAAGCACCTCAGCCCGAACGAAACGGTGTCGGTCATCCGGGCCTTCAGTTTCTTTTCCCACCTGGCGAACCTCGCCGAAGACCGTGCGCATGTGCGTCGCCGGGCGTCGCAGCAGGCGGGAGAGGACGAGGGGCAGGAGAGCGAGGCGGGTTCCCTGGCGCGCGCCATCGAGATGCTGGCGGCGGCCGGGATCGACGCCGACCGCATCGCCCGCACGCTGTCGTCGGCCTATATCTCGCCGGTGCTGACGGCCCACCCCACCGAGGTGCAGCGCAAGAGCATCCTCGACGCCGAACGCGCCATCTCGGACCTGCTGGACCAGCGAGAGGGCCTGCGCACGGCGCGCGAGAAGCGTGCCAACGAGGCGCTCCTGCGCGCCCGGATCTCGCAGCTGTGGCAGACCCGGGTGCTGCGCTTCACGCGGCTGACCGTGCTCGACGAGATCGAGAACGTCCTCGGGTACTACCGCTCGACGTTCCTGCGCGAGATCCCGCGGCTCTATGCCGAACTGGAGGAGAAGCTCGGCCGGCCGGTCGCCACCTTCTTCCGGATGGGCAACTGGATCGGCGGCGACCGCGACGGCAACCCCAACGTCAACGCCGGCACGCTGCGCGCCGCCCTGGCGCGGCAATCCGAGACCGTGCTGCGCCACTACCTGACGGAAGTGCACGAGCTGGGTGCGGAACTCTCGATTTCCAGGACCCTGGTTGCCTGCACGCCCGATATCGAGGCGCTCGCCGACGCTTCGGGCGACGACAACCCGCACCGCGGCGACGAGCCCTACCGGCGGGCCCTCATCGGCGTCTATGCCCGGCTGGCGGGCACTCTGCGGGCGCTGACCGGAACGGAAGCGCTGCGCCACGCGGCGGCACCGGCCGCGCCCTACGACACGCCCGGCGACCTGTTGCGCGACCTGCGGACCGTCGAGGACTCGCTGCGCCGCAACCACGGCGCCGCCATGATCGCACCGCGGCTCGGACCCCTGATCCGCGCCGTCCAGGTGTTCGGCTTCCATCTCGCCACCACCGACCTGCGGCAGAGTTCCGACCGCCATGAGGCGGTGGTCGCCGAACTGCTCGCGACGGCCCGGATCGAGCCGGACTACGCGGCCCTGGCCGAGGAGGCGAAGCAGGCGCTGCTGATGCGCCTGCTGCAGGATCCCCGCGGCCTCGCCGTGCGGACGGCGACATACTCCGAATCGACCCGCGGCGAACTCGCCATCTTCGAGGCGGCGCGGGAGCTGCGCACCGCCTTCGGGCCGGACGCGATCCGCCACTACATCATCAGCCACACCCAGAGCGTCAGCGACCTGCTGGAGGTGCTCGTCCTGCAGAAGGAGTGCGGGCTGCTGCGCGGCACGCTGGCGCCCGCCGAGGCCTCGCGGGCGCAGGTGGATCTCATCGTCGTGCCGCTTTTCGAGACGATCGGAGACCTGCGCGCGGCGGAAGGCATCATGCGGGCCTTCTACGCCCTGCCGGGCATCGAGGCGCTGGTCCGCGCCTCGGGCGCCGAGCAGGACGTGATGCTGGGTTATTCCGACAGCAACAAGGACGGCGGCTACTTCACGTCGAACTGGGAACTGTACCGGGCCTCGACCGCCCTGGCGAAGCTGTTCCAGGCCAAGCCCGGCCTGACGCTGCGGCTCTTCCATGGGCGCGGCGGCACAGTGGGGCGCGGCGGCGGGCCGAGCCACCAGGCCATCCTGGCGCAGCCTCCCGGAACGGTGAAGGGGCAGATACGGCTCACCGAGCAGGGGGAGGTGATCGCCGCGAAGTACTCCAATCCGGACATCGGCCGCCGCAATCTCGAAACCCTCATGGCGGCGACGCTGGAGGCGACCCTTCTCCCCACGCGCACGCCGCCGCCGGAGGAATTCCTGGAGGCTGCCGCGGCGCTGTCTGCGGCGAGCACGGCGGCCTATCGCAAGCTCGTCTACGAGACCCCCGGATTCACGGACTATTTTTTCGCCGCTACGCCGATCGCCGAGATTGCCGAGCTGAACATCGGCTCGCGCCCGGCGTCGCGGAAGGCGTCGCGCCGGATCGAGGACCTGCGCGCGATCCCCTGGGGCTTCTCATGGGGCCAGAGCCGGGTGACCCTGCCGGGCTGGTTCGGGTTCGGAGCGGCGGTCGAAGCCTTTGTCGCGGCCGATCCCGAGCCCCGTCTGGCGTTGCTGCGCCGGATGGTGCGGGAATGGCCGTTCTTTCGCGCCCTGCTGTCGAACATGGACATGGTCCTCGCCAAGGCAGACCTGGCCATGGCGCGGCGCTACGCGGACCTTGTTCCGGACAAGGCCCTCGGACAGTCGATCTTCGGGGAGATCGAGGGCGAATGGGACCGCACGGTGAGGGCGTTCGAGGCGCTGACGGGAGAAAGCCGGCGGCTGGCCGACAATCCGCAGCTGGCGCGGTCCATCGCGCATCGGTTCGCCTATATCGCGCCGCTGAACCACCTTCAGGTCGAGCTGCTGCGCCGCTGGCGCGCGGGGCAGGTCGACGTCAAGGCGCAGCACGGAATTCTCATCTCCATCAACGGCATCGCGGCCGGATTGCGGAACTCGGGCTGACGGGACGGCGACAGGACGAAACCGAGCCGCCCGCATCCTTCCGCCTCCCGCACGGCCACGACAGACCATGACCATCGACACGCTACGCCTGGCAGAGACCGTCCAAGACATCTGCGCCGACATGAAGCGGCGCAGGGACCGCGGCACGGTCGCCAGCTACATCCCCGAGCTGGCGCAGGTCGACATCGGGTCCTTCGGGCTGTGCGTCGTGGATGCGCAGGGCAGGGTCACCGAGGGAGGGGACGCCGACGTCCCGTTCTCGATCCAGAGCATCTCGAAGGTCTTCACGCTGACGCTGGCGCTCGGAACCGTGGGCGACAG
>CAZJCW010000089.1:2695-15472 GCA_964544365.1 uncultured Alsobacter sp. | reverse complement strand
AGTGGGCGTCGGAGAACGACATCCAGATCATCACCCACTCCAACGGCGAGCGCGCATCAGACCTGCTGATCGCAGCCCATCGTGCGGCACAGGCCCGCTTTCCGAAGGCGAAGGACCTGCGCCACGTCCTGATCCATGGCCAGTTCCTGCGCGAGGACCAACTCGACAGCTACAAGTCGTTGGGTGTGATCCCCTCGCTCTTCCCCATGCACACCTTCTACTGGGGTGACTGGCACCTCGACCATACGGTCGGACCGCAGGCCGGCCGAAACATCTCGCCGACGGGTTGGGCCCTGAAGCGCGGAATGATCTTCTCCAGCCATCACGATGCGCCGGTCGCCTTTCCCGATTCGATGCGTGTCCTCGATGCCACGGTCACCCGCCGCGCCCGCGGCTCTGGGCGCATCGTCGGCCCCGATCATCGCGTCGACGTGATCACGGCCTTGAAGGCCATGACGCTCTGGCCCGCCTACCATCACTTCGAGGAGAAGACGAAGGGGAGCCTGGAGGTCGGCAAGCTGGCCGACTTCGCCATCCTCTCGAAGGATCCGACGGCAGTCAGGCCGACCACCATCGCCGACATCAAGGTCGCCGAGACCATCAAGGAAGGCAGGACGATCTTCCGGCTCGATCCCAACGCGAAGGGTGCCAGCGCGCTGCCCGACATCACCCCGATCGTGGCGGCATTCGGTGGCCATCGCGGCATGCCCGACGACGGCTGCGCTCACGACGCGTTGTTCCGCATGACCGCAGCCATGGCATCCGGCGTCCCGGTTCGCCGATAGCTTGTCGATTCCCCAAGGCGAACCCGGCCTCGGAAAAGCAGCACCGGCGCCGTGATGCCGAGCTACGAAAAGCTGGGGTCAAGAGGAGTGCGCCGGCAGTTTGGCCGGATGCGGCTTGATGGCCGGATCTCGACGTCCCTCTCTGCCGTATCCAAGACGACCTGCACGACCGGAGAAGTCGGGAGGACGTGACCGGTTCGCGAGGCCAGACAACCAGTCGATAGACTTTGGCAAAGGTGGCGTCTCCGCTAGGCTGACGAAACAGTGGCGCGAGGAGAGACGATGGCGATCGGGGTAGGCGGTTCGACACCGGAGGCGGAGCTGAACGCGATGTCGTCGCTGC
The DNA here is from genome assembly GCA_964544365.1 of uncultured Alsobacter sp. GTDB lineage: Bacteria > Pseudomonadota > Alphaproteobacteria > Rhizobiales > Beijerinckiaceae > Alsobacter. The sequence goes on along the minus strand of CAZJCW010000089.1, from coordinate 14,344 downwards.
GCGGCCATGCGCCGCCCATCAGCGTCGAGGAACGCCGCCAGCGCCTGGCGAACGCCCGTCGGCTGATGAGGGAGCAAGGGCTGCCCGCACTGTGGCTCGATGTCTCGACCAGCCTGACCTACTTCACCGGCATCAGGCTCAACCGCAGTGAACGACTCCATGGCGTGATCCTGCTGGCCGATAGCGACCCGATCTATGTCAGCCCGGCCTTCGAGGTCGAGAAGCTGCGCACCATGATGAGCATCGACGGGCCGGTCGCGGCATGGGACGAGCATGAGGATCCCGCTGCCCTCGTGGTTGCCACTCTTTCGGATCGAGGGATTCCGGGCGGCCTGCTCGCTCTCGACGAGGCGACGCCCTTCGCCACGGTCGACCGTTTCAGGCGGGCAGGTCCAGGCTTCGAACTGGTCAGCGCCGGGCCGGTGACGACCGCCTGTCGACTGCGCAAGTCGCCGGCGGAAATCGCGCTGATGCAAACCGCCATGTCGATCACCCTGGCCGCGCAGAAGGCGACGGCCCGCATCCTGCGCGAGGGGATCACCACGACGGAGGTCCAGCAGTTCATGGTCGCCGCCCACCAGCGGCTCGGCGCGGAGGGGCCGCCTGCCTTCAACATCGTCCTGTTCGGCGAGGCGACGGCCTATCCGCACGGCGTTCCCTATCCGCAGACCTTGAAGGCCGGCGACATGGTGCTGGTCGATGTCGGGGCACCTGTCGACGGCTATGTCTCCGACCTGACCCGCACCTACGTGTTCGGCCAGCCCACCGCTCGCCAGCGGGCCGTGTGGGACCTGGAGAAGGCAGCCCAGAGCGCGGCATTCGCCGCAGCCCGGCTTGGAACGCGGACAGCCGCGCTCGACGATGCAGCCCGCTCCGTGATCGAGGCGGCCGGTTTCGGGCCGGGTTACGCGACGCCGGGCTTGCCGCACCGGACAGGGCATGGGATCGGCCTCGATGTCCACGAAGCACCCTACATCGTGCGAGGCGACGACACTCCGCTTGCGGAGGGCATGACCTTCTCGATCGAGCCGATGATCTGCATCTATGGGTCGTTCGGCGTGCGGCTCGAGGACCACGTCTTCATGACGGCGGAAGGACCGCGCTGGTTCACGCCTCCATGTGCCTCGCTCGACGACCCGTTCGGCGCCTCGTCCTGAGCGGAACCACCGGCCCAACCCGCCGTGCCGATGGCCTTGCAGGGTCCGGAATGTAACCTTCAGTGGCGACGAAACGCGGCAAAGGATCACGGTTGCGGGCACTCTGACGGGGGCGAGCCTGGCGTCAGCCTGAGCGACAGCGGGACCTGTCGTGAAGGTCAGTGGCCAAGCGCCCCTATCGCGTCGCGCAACACGCTCACCGAGAGCGCCAGCATCATGATGCCGATCGCGAGATCGAGGACGCGCCACGCGGCCGGTCTGGCAAGGATCGGAGCCAGGAAGCGCGCGCCGAAGCCCAGCGAAGCGAACCAGACGAAACTGGCGCTGGCGGCGCCGACGATGAACGGCGTGCGCTCGCCTTCCGACACGCTCGCCCCCACGGCCCCCATCAGCATGACGGTGTCGATGTAGACGTGCGGGTTGAGGAAGGTGAAGGCCGCGGTGCTCGCCAGCGCCGTCCAGAGGCCGATGCCGCCGGCCTTGTCGACGACCAGCCCGGACGGACGGGCCGCGCGCGATCCGGAGCGGGACAGGCCAGCCCGGGTGTGCCCAGCGAACCGGCCCGACGCCAGCGCCCGCCATTAACGGGTTCGTCAGTCCTGCGGAGTCATTCAGGTTGCTTCGAGGATGGTGCCATGGCTTTACGTCGTCTGATCTGGGCCGTCGTGGCAGGTCTCGCCCTCCTGGGCGCGGAGGCCTCCGCCAAGACGCTGCGATATGCGAACAAGGGCGACCTCAAGTCGCTCGACCCGTACACCCTGACCGAAGTCACCGCGATCGCACATCTGGGGAACGTCTACGAGGGCCTGACCCGGCGCGACAAGAACCTTGCGATCATTCCGGGTCTCGCCGAACGGTGGGAGATCCTCGAGCCGACGCGCTGGCGGTTTCACCTGCGCAAGGGCGTGACATTCGCAAACGGCGAAGCCTTCACCGCGGACGACGTGCTCTTTTCTGCCGCCCGCGTGCGCGCCGACGGATCGAATTTCGGCACGCGCATCCCCAATGACGCGACGTTCGCGAAGGTGGACGACCACACCGTGGACGTCGTCCTGAAGGCACCCAATCCCATCCTGATCGCTCAGTGGGACACGTGGTACATCATGTCCAAGAGGTGGGCCGAGGCGAACAACGCCGTCGCCCCCACGCCCGCGTCGGCTGCGACGCCCGGATTCGCCGCGCTGAACGCCAATGGCACAGGCCCGTTCCGGATCGAAAGTCACCAGCCCGGCGTCAGGACGGTCTTCAAGCCGCGCGCGGACTGGTGGGGCAAACCCGAGCACAACCTGACGGAAGTCATCTTCACGCCAATCGGGTCCGATGCGACCCGCGTCGCCGCCTTGCTGTCGGGCGAAGTCGACATCATCGAGCCCGTTCCGGTCCAGGATATCCCGCGCGTCAACGCATCGCCGCAAGCGCAGGTCCTGACCGGCCCTGAACTCCGGACGATCTTTCTCGGCTTCGACCAGTCGCGGGACGAACTGCTCGAATCCGACGTGAAGGGAAAGAACCCCTTCAAGGACGTGCGGGTTCGCAAGGCGTTCTACAAGGCCATCGACGTCGAGGCGATCAGGAGCCGCATCATGCGCGGCCTGTCGACGCCGTCCGCGCTGATGATCGCGCCGGAGTTGTTCCCGCTCTCCAAGGACTTTACGCGACCCAAGCCCGATCTCGAGGAGGCGAAGACGCTTCTCGCGGAAGCCGGCTATCCGAACGGCTTCAAGGTCGGCATGGACTGTCCCAACGATCGCTACGTCAATGATGAGCAGATCTGCCAGGCCGTCGTCGGCATGCTCGCCCGCATCGGGGTCCGCGTTGCCCTGAACGCGCAGCCGAAGGCGCAATACTTCGCAAAGGTGCTCAAATCGGGAGGCTATCGCACGTCCTTCTTCATGCTCGGCTGGACCCCTGCCGCCCTCGACAGTCACAACGTCCTGTACGACATCATGGGCTGCCGGGACGACGCTGCGTCGTCTCGTGGCGAGTCGAACCTCGGCAACTACTGCAACAAGGCGCTCGACGCCCTCACCGACAAGATCCTGTTCGAGGTGGATCCCAAGACGCGCGATGGACTGATCAAGCAAGCCTACCAGATCGCCATGGATGACTACGGGTTCATTCCCCTGCATCAGCAATCGCTGGCATGGGGCGTCGCGAAATCGGTGAAGGTCGCGCTGCGCGCAGACAATTCAGTCATGTTGTACTGGATCCGGAAGGACTGAGCCCGGCCTTCGCAAGGACGTCGCCTGGCACGGCGAGGTTCGCCGCGCGGACAGGCCGGAGCCGGTTCCATCCATCATGCTCAGCACGCGCCCGGACGATGCTGGCACGAAGCCGTCATGGCGACCGGATGGCTCCACCGCCGAAGAGATGCAGCACGATCGGTGGCCGGCGGCGGTTCGAGGGACTTGCGACCGCCTGAATTGACTCGGATGCGCGCGTCTGCCGAAAGTCGCGGGCACTCCCGCGATCGCACGAGAAACCCCATGTCGGCTCCAGTCACTGTCGTCCGAAATTGCGCCTGGGCCGTCACCCGCGCCGACGGTGAGACTGCACACAGCTACCGGCAGGGCATCGACGTGGCCTTCACCGACGGTGCGATCACCCATGTCGGGCCTGCCTATGCGGGTCGGGCGGATGTCGTGATCGACGGCCGGCGCGTCATGGTCATGCCGGGCCTCGTCAACATCCATTGCCATTCCGGCGACGAACCGATCGCCAAGGGCCTTTTCGAGGATGTCGGGACGGCCGCCCTCTGGGGCAATGCGCTTTACGAGTATTCGGCGTTGATCGACTCGGATCCCGACGCGAAGGATGCTTGCCAGATCGTGATGCTGGCCGATCTGATGCGCTCCGGCGTGTCGAGCTATCTCGACATCGCGGGCGTGCACCCGCACTGGCTTTCCCTCGCGGCGCAGAGCGGCATGCGAGGCTGGCTCGCGCCGGGCTTCCGCGAGGCGGCCTGGCGGATGGAAGGGAGCCACCGGCTAGACTTCGAATGGAACAGGGAGCGAGGGCGCGAGCGCTACCAGGAGGCGCTGTCCTTCGTCGACATGGCCAGGGCGCATCCTTCGGGTCGGATCGAGGGTGTCGTTGCCCCCTCGCAGATCGAAACCTGTTCAGAGGACCTGCTTCAGGAGGCCGCTTCGGCTGCACGCGCCAGAGGCATGCGGATCACCATCCACGGCGCGCAGACCATGGCGGAGCACGAGGAGTTGCTGCGCCGCACCGGTGAGACAGCGCCGCAGATGATGGAGCGGCTGGGACTTCTCGGTCCCGATCTCATCATCGGACACTGCATCTTCCTCGATCATCACAGCTGGACGCGTCAGCGCACGCGCAACGACCTGGCCCGACTTGCCCGGTCGGGCGCGACGGTCGCGCACTGCCCCGTCACCTTCGCGCGCTCGGGCATGACGCTGCAGACACTGGGCGGTTATCGCCGCTCGGGCGTGAATGTCGGGCTCGGCACCGACAGCTACCCATTCAACATGCTCGAAGAGATGCGTGTTGCACTGATCTGCTCGCGCGTCGCCGCAGGATCGGTGTTCGATCTGGATACGGGAACGCTGTTCGATATCGCGACCACGAGCGGGGCCAGGGCGCTCGGTCGAGATGATATCGGCCGCATCGCAGTCGGCGCGAAGGCCGACCTGGTGCTCGTCGATCTGGACCAGCCGACGATGCAGCCGGTGCACGATCCGCTGCGCAACCTGATCCACTGCGCAGCCGAGCGCGCAGTGCGGGACGTGTTCATCGACGGTCAGCAGGTTGTCCGCGATCACCGCGTGCTGACGCTGGATGTCGACGGCGCGGTTCGCCAATTGCAGGATGCGCAAAGGCGCGCCTGCCGAGTGGCGGAGCAGAGCGATCCCCAGCGCCGCACCCTGGCGCAATTGTCCCCCTTGTCGTTGCCCCTTACTCCCTGATCGGGAATACGCGCGGGCTGAGCTGATCGAGCCTGCGGCCTGCCCAGTCATTGCGGGGCGCCTCGGCGATGGCCTCGGCCTGGGCGCGACGCAGCAACTCGATATCCTCCGTGATATCGAAGTCGACGATCTCGCCCGACTTCACGACCTGCCGTCCGTCGACATAGACATCACGGATTGCACGATCGTTGGCCGAGTAGACAAGGCTGCGGATCGGTTCGTAATCCGGCTGCATGTAGGGGTTGCGCATATCGACGACGGAGAAGTCAGCCTTGCAGCCGGGAGCCAGCCGGCCCAGATCCGGCCGGCGGATCATGTCGGCGCCGGTTGCGGTCGCGCCCATGAAGACGTCGTGCGTGGTAGAGGCCGTGAAGCTCCCGCCGACGATCCGTCCCGCGTAACACGCCATGCGCATCTCATCGAGCATGTTGTGCGGGAAGCTGTCCGTGCCGATGCCACACCTGATGCCGGCCTTGACATAGCGTGACAGCGTATTGAGCGCGATGCCGCGCCGCGCGAACACGACGGGGCAATGGGCCACCATCGCGCCCGAATCGCGCAACAGCTCGAAATCGCGGGCATGCGGATAGTGGATCCAGGGATGATCGTTGAGAAAGATGCAGTGCCCGATGATCGTGTCCGGCCCCAGTGCGCCAATGCGGTCGAGCCATTCCACCGGAGTGGCCCCGTAGCGGCGCACGATCTCCTGAAACTCGACGATGCTCTGCGCAGCATGGATCTGAATCGGCTGGTTGCGCTCGCGGGCTGCAGCCAGGGCATCGCGTATCTGGCCTTCCGAGCAGGTGTCGATCTGCGCCGGGCCTATGAAGCCGGTGATGCGGCCGGAGGGATGTCGTGACGCCTTGTCGGCAATCGCGACCGCATCCTTCAGGGCCCTGTCGCCAGCGGCGAAATCCAGATCGTACTCGACCGAATGACCGTTGGTGGTCTTCCAGGGGCCAGAGCGGAACATGCCCCAAAGCACGGCACGAATGCCGGTTTCGGCATATTCGTCGGCCCATGTATCGCGAGGACGCCCAAGATCGCAGATCGTCGTCACGCCGCTCTTGAGCAACTCGGAGACGGCGACACGGACACAGGGCCGCGTGTACTCCGTGCCGACGCGGAACACCGGCATGAACTCGTAGAGCGAGCTCTGACCGAGCTTGGGCGACCCCAGTTCCTCCAGCATTCCCTTCCAACCCGGTTCGTGGCCGGGATGGCTGTGAATGTCGATGAAGCCGGGAATGATCATCCGGTCGCTGGCATCGATCGCCTGCGACACCGGTCCGCGATAGTCCTTGCCGACATGGACGATGTCCTTGCCGGAAATAGCGAAATCCGCACCGCGCAGGTAGACGTGGGACATGGTCTCTCGGTCCCATGCCACCAGCCAGTCGCAGTTGCGGAAAACGGTGACGCCGGCTGATTCGCTCATCGGGAACTCTGAGATTCGACAGGACTGGGACAGAGAGCTTAGCGGTCCGGAGAAGCCCCGCCAGACATTCCTGTGGCATCTTGCCGTGCTATTGAGCGATGTGACATCCCGGAGAGGCACGCTGCCGTGTCCCTGGCCGGAGCGGCCGATGTCTTCGATGGTGACGCAATGAGCGATTACGCCGATTCCTACTACGCCCGTACACGCGTTGCCTCGGCGCCGCGGCCGGCCCTCGGCGGCCTCGTCAACGTCGACGTGGCCATCGTCGGCGGCGGGCTGGCGGGTCTCACCGCTGCTATGGAGCTCGTGCGCTCCGGGCGCACGGTGGCCGTCCTGGAATCACACCGCGTCGGTTGGGGCGCGTCGGGGCGCAATGGCGGCTTCGTGGGGCCCGGCTATGCCACGAGCCTCGCGCATATCGCGCTGATGGCTGGACGGGAGGCCGCGCAGGAGCTTTTTCGCCTCTCGATCGAAGGCGTCCGCATCGTCGAGGACAACCTGAAGGTTCTTGGCCAGACCGGGACCACCGCGACCTACGGCAAGCTGAGCGTGCTGCGCTACGCGGATGCCTCCGCGCTGAAGGCGCGGCAAGCGCAGATGGAGCGCGACTTCGCCTATACCCTGGAGTTTCGTGACCGCGAGCAGGTGCGCAGCGTCCTGCGCTCGACCAAGTACCACGAGGCGCTGTTCGACCCTCGCGCCTTTCATTTCCACCCGCTCAACTATGCGCTCGGCCTGGCCACCGGGATCGAAGAACTGGGAGGGCAGATCTTCGAGGGCTCGCCCGTCACCGGTTCAGACCTTGCCGGTCCGATCAAGCGGCTGCGCACCGCGGGCGGGGAGGTCCAGGCACGCGACATCCTGTTTGCGACCGGTGGCTACACGGGCGACGTGACGCCAAGACTGCGTCGCGCCATGTTGCCGATCGCGACCTATGTGCTCCTGACGGAAGCCGCCCCGGAGCGGATCGCCGAGGTCATTCGGGTTCCTTACGCGATCAGCGACAATCGGCGCGCCGGAGACTACTACCGTCTCGTTGATGGCGGTCGCAGGCTGCTGTGGGGCGGCCGCATCACGACGCGCACCAGCGAGCCGGCACGGCTGGCGGAGATGCTGAAGGCGACGATGGTGTCGACGTATCCGTCGCTCGCCGGCATTGGCGTTGAAGTGGCATGGTCAGGACTTATGTCCTATGCTCGTCACCTCATGCCCATGATCGGCCAGATGAATCCGAATGTCTGGCATTGCTATGGCTTTGGCGGCCACGGCCTCAATACCACCGCCATAGGCGGGCGGGTGGTCGCCGAAGGCATCCTGGGCACGAGCGACCGCTACAAGCTCTACGAACCCTTCGGCCTGAACTGGGCAGGCGGCCCGTTCGGCACCGCCACCGCTCAAATGACCTACTGGACCTATCAGGCGATGGATTTCGTCAAGGAGTTCCGCGCCGCGCGGGCTGGCTGATCCAGAGGCGCATGGATTTCGCGCCACGGGGCTCCGGCGCTTCGCACGATGCATGGTCGTACCGCACCGATGCCCGGATGGTTTGGCGACGCTCTAGTCATGCCCGGTTCTGAGCCTGCGCTCGAGATATCGGCTATAGGCGCCCATTCCGTACGAAAACACCAGGTAGACCACGGCCGCGAAAAGATAACCCTCCAGTACCGCTGCACCGATCCATTCCGGGTCGAGCATTGCGGCGCGGATCGTCGACAGGAAGTCCAGCAGACCGATGATCGTCACCAGCGTCGTATCCTGGAAGAACCCGATCGAGATATTGACCAGCGGCGGGATGACGGTCTTCAGCGCGGGCGGCAACACGATGAGGCGCATTGCCTGCCAGTAGTGCAGGCCCAACGAGCTGGCGGCCTCGTACTGACCGCGCGGGATGGCCTGCAATCCGCCGCGTACGGCTTCCGCGATATAGGCGCCCGCGAAGATGATGATCGCGATCTGTGCGCGAAGCAGTTTGTCGACCGTGACGCCGGTGGGCATGAAGAGCGGTAGCATCACCGAGGCCATGAACAGGATCGAGATCAGCGGTACGCCGCGAATGACCTCGATGAAGAAGACGGCAATGACGCGGATCGCAGGCAGTTTCGAAGCACGCGCGAGCGCGAGTACGACGCCCAGAGGAAAGCCCAGCGCCAAGCCTACGGCAGTCAGGATGAAGGAGAGCGGCAGGCCACTCCAGAGCGTCGTGGGAACCGGCCTCAGCCCCAGCACGCCTCCGGCGATAAGGACCATGCCGGCCAGCACCACGGCCGCCCAGAGCGCCAGAAGCCAACGCCCCCAGAAGCGCGGCATCATGGAGATCCCAATCGCGCCAAAGAACAGCGCCATCGACAGGGCAGGACGCCAATGCTCTTCGTACGGGTAGACACCAAAGATCATGAACCGGGCTTTGGCCGCCAGGAACGGCAGGCAGACCCCGCTGCCGGCCCGGCATGCGGCCGCACCGCCCTCGGTGACCGCGCGGGTCACGAGCCAGCCCCAAGCGGTCTTGATGATGATCCAGAACAGCCACAGGCAGACGAGGGAAATCAGCGCATTGAGCGGCGTGCCGAAGAGTGGCTTGACCACGCGCTGCAGATAACCGCGCTGGGGCGGCGGCGACATCGCCGCCAGTTCGGTCTGCGCCATCGCTCAGCGCTCCTTCAGCGCCACGCGGGCGTTGTACCAGTTCATGAAGAGCGAAATGATGATCGACAGGCTGAGATAGACCATCATCATGATGGCGATGCCTTCGATGGCCTGGCCTGTCTGGTTCATGGTCGTATTGGTGACAAGAACCAGGTCCGGATAACCAATCGCGGTCGCCAGCGAGGAATTCTTGAAGAGGCTGAGATACGCGCTGGTCAGCGGTGGGATGATCACGCGCATCGCCTGCGGCAGAACCACCAGCCGCAGCGACAAGCTGCGATCGAGCCCAAGCGACTGTGCGGCATCCCATTGTCCCTTCTTCACCGCGAGGATGCCGGAGCGCACTGTCTCGGCGATACCGGCGGATGCGGAGAGCGTCAGACCCATCAGAAGCGCGGTGAACTCGGGCTTGAGATGTGCTCCGCCGGCGAGCCGAAAACGGCCCTTCTGCGGATACTCGATCGTGATTTCCGGCTGAAAGACGAGCACCGCGACAAGCGGCGGCCCGACCACGGCCAGGAGCACCCAAGGCCAGATTCGGCGGACGACGCCCGTGGCGACGCGCTGTGCAATCATTCGCTGGCGCACGGCAACGCCCAGAACCACACCGGCGACAAGGGCAAGAAGCACGTAGGTGTGAGCCGGCGTCCAGTTCATCGCGGGAATGGTCACGCCGCTGTTCGAGATGAATACGTGCGGCATAAGCTCGATCGCTTCGCGCACGGGCGGAAGCATCGAGACGATAAGCCCGTACCACAGGAACAGGTAGAGCAGCAGCGGCACGTTGCGCAGCGCCTCGACATACAGAAACGCAAGCGTCCTGAGCATGGGATTGCCCGACAGTCGGGCGACACCCACGACCAGGCCGATCAGCGTGGCGAAGGTGACAGCGAGCGACGAGACCCAGATCGTGTTGAGAGCTCCGGTCAGCAGCGCCCGGGCGAAGGTGTCGGTCGGCTTGTAGTCGATGAAGCTGGGGCTGATGACAAAGCCCGCCTCACGGCCAAGAAAACCGAAGCCGGTGACAATGTTCTGCTCGGCCAGCTTCTGCGAGACGTTTGTCGCCAGATACCAGGCCGCGGCGATGACGCCCGCGACCGCCAGCACCTGATACAGGATGGCGCGCACACGCAGGTCGTAGAACAGTCGCGTCATCGCGGCTTGCTCGCTCGGCTGGTCAGGTTCGGGAAGATAATGCGAGAGCAGGCGGTCCTTGAACCGCCTGCTCGCAGAATTGGATCGTCACGTCATTGCGGACCGGTGAGTTCACCGGAACGGCGGCGAGTACAGAAGGCCGCCTTCGGTCCAGAGCTTGTTGGGGCCGCGCGAAAGACCGATGCGGGTATCCGGCCCCAGGTTGCGGTTGAACACTTCGGCATAGTTGCCGACGCCCTTGATGACGTTGAGAGCCCAGCGCGGCTCGAGGCCGAGCATCTTTCCAAGATCGCCAGTGACGCCCAGCATGCGCTGCACTTCCGGATCCTTGCTGGTCAGGAATGTATCGACATTGGCCTGCGTCATCTTCAGTTCCTCGGCCGCGATCATCGCGAAGACCGACCAGCTGACGATGTCGCGCCAATTCGCATCGTTCTGCCGCACCACCGGCGCCAGCGGTTCCTTGGAGATCGTCTCCGGCAGGATCACGTGCGCCTTGGGATCCGGAGCGACCGAGCGGACCGATGCAAGGTCAGAGCGGTCCGTCGTTATCGCGTCGCAGCGGCCGGTGAAATAGGCATTGCGCCACTCGTCCGAATTCTCGAACACGACGGACTCGTACTTGATGTTGCGAGGCCGGAAGTAGTCTTCGAGGTTCTGCTGGGTCGTCGTGCCGGGCAGCACGCAGACCACTGCGCTCGCGAGTTCGCTGGCGCTCTTCACGTTCAGCTTGGCCGGCACCATGATTCCCTGGCCGTCGTAGAAAACGATCGGGCCGAAATCGAGCCCGAGCGAGTTATCGCGCGAGAAGGTCCAGGTGGTCTGACGCGACAGAACGTCGATCTCGCCCGATTGCAGGGCCTGGAAGCGCACGTTGGTGCTGAGGGGGACCGACTCGACCTTCTCCGGATCGCCGAACACTGCAGCCGAAATCGCGCGGCAAACATCCGAGTCGAAGCCGCGGCGAACGCCCTTGTCGTCGGCGAAGGAGAATCCGGCCGAAACGGGGGAAACGCCGCACAGCACCTTGCCACGCTTCTTGACCGCCTCGAGCGTCGCCTGAGCATGGGCCGGCGCCGACAGGGCCACGCCCAGCCCGAGCGCCACGCCAACGCCAGCAACCAACTTCAACGCATTGAATTTTTTCATGAACATTCTCCCTGCACGAGGCGGATCACCACGCCATGACGTCACGCTACATGACCGGCTCAACCTGCACAATTCGCGCAGCGATGGACGGACCGCACTCGACGAAGACCGGATGCTTCCTCCCGAAGGAGACCTTCCGACTGGCCGCACGGCACACGGATAGAGGCGATCTGGCCGC
>CAZJCW010000089.1:0-2595 GCA_964544365.1 uncultured Alsobacter sp. | reverse complement strand
GACAAACGGGCGGCCCCACACGCTTGGCCATCGGCCATGGCCACCTGTATGGAAGCACCGTCGCACTCTTGCGGCCGCGAGGCTCGTGGATGATTCCCTGGGAACTTCTCGATACGGCCGAGATGCCCGGCGGCGGCGGTCAGCTCCGCCTTTTCCGGCGGGGGACGGAATACGCCATCCGCCTTGGCCATACCGAGCTGATGAACAGCCGCCTCAGCGGATCGGAGGAGGCTTTGGCAACGCTCACGTGCCAACGGTTGGCCAATGCCGACAGTCCGAACGTGCTCGTCGGGGGGCTCGGGATGGGGTTTACGCTGCGAGCCTTGCAACAAGCCGTGGGACCGGCTGCCCGGATCCGCGTGGCCGAACTCGTACCGGCCGTGGTTGCGTGGGCGCGCGGGCCGCTGGCTCCGGTCCTTGGCAACTGTCTGGCAGATCCGCGCGTGGAGGTCGTCGTGGACGACGTGATGGACCGCATCCGGTCCTCGCCCAGAACCTACGACGCGATCCTGCTGGACGTGGACAACGGTCCGGAGGGACTCACGCGTGCGGCGAACGACGCAATCTATGCCGCGCGTGGTCTAGCCGACAGCTATGCAGCTCTCGTGCCGGGTGGACTGTTGTCGGTCTGGTCGTCCGCACCCGATCGCTCCTTTTCGAAGCGACTGAAGCAAGCCGGGTTCTCCGTGGAGGAGGCTGTCGTGAAGGCCGACCGTGGAAAGCGCGGGACACGCCACGTCATCTGGCTGGCACGGCGTCCAGGCAGGGCCTGACGGGCGAGGCCGCATCGACGTTGGCGCGGCGGCAAGTCGTCTGAGGGATTGGCTCGAACAGACGAGCCAATCCAGCCGCATCCGATGATGGCGATGCGCATGTCATCTGTCTTCCATGGGCCGTCGCCTGCCGGGCAGCGGATGCTTGCGGAGGAAGTTGAAGTCGCAGCCATGCTCGGCCTGAAGGACTTCCTCGAAATAGAGCCGCGCATATCCGCGCTCCGGGATCTCCGGTGGCGTGAACGAAGCCCTCCGCATTTCGAGCGTTGCATCGTCGACGAGCAGTTGCAGCGTCCCTGCCTCGACGTCCAGCCGAATCCTGTCCCCGTCGCGTACCAGCCCCAGGGCGCCGCCTTCGGCGCTCTCCGGGCTGATGTGCAGCACGATGCTGCCAAACGCCGTGCCGCTCATGCGGGCGTCGGACATGCGCACCATGTCCTTCACGCCGGCGGCCGCCAGCTTCTTCGGGATCGGGATGTAGCCGGCCTCGGGCATGCCGGGTGCACCCTTCGGCCCGGCATTCTGCAGGACGAGGATGTCATCCGGGCGGACGTCGAGTTCCGGCGAGTCGATGCGGTTCGCCATGTCGGCGAGCGACGTGAACACCACGGCCCGCCCTTCGTGCTTCATCAGCGAGGGCGTGGCAGCAGATTGCTTGATCAGGGCCCCGTTCGGGGCGAGGTTGCCGCGCAGGACGCGCAGCCCGCCACCGCGGTGGATGGGGTCGGCGACCGTCCGGACAACATCCTGCGGCCAAGGCGCCGGGGCGGCGTCGATGTCATCGCCCAGTGTCCGGCCGCCGACGGTCAGGCAGGTCTCGTCGAGCTTGTCCCGGATTTCCCTCAGGACCGTCACGAGCCCACCCGCCTTCTCCAGATCCTCCATGTAGTGCTTGCCGGACGGCTTGAGGTCCACGAGCACCGGCGTCTCGCGACCCAGCCGGTCGAAATCCGCAAGGTCAATTTCAATGCCCAGCCGACCTGCAATCGCCGTCAGATGAATGAGCCCGTTGGTCGAGCCGCCGATGGCCTGGAGAACCGTGAGGGCGTTGGTGAAGGCTGCCGTTGTCATGATTTGCGAGGGCGTGACCCCTTCGCGGGCGAGCGTGACCGCGCGGGCTCCAGTGGCCTCCGCGTGGCGCAGCCGGTCAGCGTGGACGGCAGGGATCGCGGCTCCGCCCGGCAGCATCATTCCGAGCGCCTCGGTACAGAGCGCCATCGTGCTGGCGGTCCCCATGACCATGCAGGTGCCCGGTCCCGGCGCGAGCCTGGCACTGATGGCCTCGATCTCGACCTCGTCGATCCTCCCGGCACGATGCTCGCCCCAAAGGCGGCGGCAATCGGTGCAGGCCCCGAGCCGCTCGCCCTTGTGCGACCCCGTCACCATCGGTCCGGTCACTTCCATGATCGCTGGAACGTCGGCGCTCGCCGCGCCCATGAGCAGCGCCGGTACCGTCTTGTCGCAGCCGCCGATCAGCACCACCGCGTCCATCGGCTGGCGGCGGATCATCTCCTCCGCATCCATCGCCATGAGATTGCGCAGGAACATGCTGGTCGGACTGGAGAACGATTCGTGGATCGAGATGATCGGAAACTCGATGGGCATCCCGCCTGCGAGCATGATGCCGCGCTTGATGGCATCGACGATCTCGGGGACGTTCCTGTGGCATGCGTTGTAGGCCGAGTAGGTGTCGGTGATCCCGATGATCGGCCGGGCGAGCGCGTCGTCGGAGTAGCCCATCGCCTTGATGAACGCCTTGCGGAGGAAGAGGGAGAAACCCTCGTCTCCGTACTGCGCAAGCCCCTTCCTCAGGCCTTTTCCG
>CAZJCW010000088.1:0-15475 GCA_964544365.1 uncultured Alsobacter sp. | reverse complement strand
TTGCAGGCCAGAGCCATTGCAATCATCACGCGTTGCCGCATGCCGCCGGAGAACTGGTGCGGATAGGCGTCTCGCCGTCCCTCGGCATCGGGAATACCGACCCGCCGGAGAAGCTCGACCACCCGCCGGCCGCGCTCGCCGCGTCCGACGGCCTCATGCAGAAGGATGGCTTCGCCGATCTGGTCGCCCACCGTCATCAACGGGTTCAACGAGCTCATCGGCTCCTGGAAGATCATGGCGATGTCGCGGCCCCGGATGTCCGGCATCTTGTCTGCCGGGAGGCCAAGCAGATTGGCTCCGTCGAAGAGGATTCTCCCGCCGAGGATCGTCGCCGAAGGGGCGAGGAGACGCAGGATCGAGAGCGACGTCACCGACTTTCCGGAGCCGGACTCACCGACGAGGCCGACGGCGCCTCCGGCAGGGACGCCGAACGACACATCCTCGACGGCGCGCACCTGCGCCCCTTCCGGACCGAAGGCGACGGTCAGCCCCTCCACGCTCAGCAACGGCTCAGACATCATGCCGTATCCGGGTCGAGGGCGTCGCGCAGGGCATCGCCGAGGACGTTGAACGCGAGCACGACGACGGTGATGGCGAAGCCGGCGCCGAGGATGGGCCACGGCGATCCGAAGATGTTGCCCAGAGCGTCGCGGATGATGTTGCCCCAACTCGGGGCCGGCGGGCGGGTTCCGATGCCCAGGAAGCTCAACGAGGCCTCCAGCCGGATCGCCGAAGCGACCCAGAGGGTCATCAGCACGACGACCGGCGCCGAGATGTTGGGCAGCACGTGCCGCAGGATGATCGTGTGGGTGCGAAGGCCGGCCGCGACCGATGCCTCGATGTATGGCTCCTGCCGCACAGCCAGCGTCGATGCACGGGCGACGCGGGCGAAGCCGGGTATGAAGGCGATGGACAGCACGAGAATGACGTTCCAGAAGCCGCCGCCCAACGCAGCCGAGATCATGATCGCGAGCAGCAGTTCCGGAAAGGCGAGAAGCAGGTCGATCAGGCGGCTGATGACCCGGTCGATGAAGCCGCCGAAATAACCGGCAATGACGCCGAGCGTTGTCCCCACGATGGCCGCGATCGTCGGAGCCAGGAGGCCGAAGATCAACGAGTTCCGCGCACCGAAGATGAGCCGGGACAGGACATCGCGCCCGAACTGGTCCGTGCCGAGCCAGTGCTGCGACGAGGGGTAGGCGTTGATGCGCAGATAGCTCTGCGCCAGGGGATCGTAGGGAGCGATCCAGGGCGCCAGGACGGCGATGACGACGAAGACACAGACAACGACGATCGCCAGCAGCGTGCCGGGCTGCTCCAGCGAGATCAATCGACGGAGGATCTGGAAGCCAGGCTCCGGAGCTGGCGCTATCGATTCATCGGGCAGTGCGCTCATGCCTTCACCCGGATGCGCGGGTCAACGACGGCATAGGCGAGATCGACGAGCAGGTTCACCGCGACCACGAAGAAGGCGAAGACGACGACGCCCGCCTGGATGACCGGATAATCACGCTTGGCGATCGCGCTGATGAGAACCTCTCCGATCCCCGGCCGGTTGAAGACGAGTTCGATGGCGACCGAACCGGACAGGGTGGCCAGCAGGCTCAGGCCGAGCCCGGTGGTGACCGGCAGCAGCGCGTTCCGAAGGCCGTGACGGTAGATGACACGGGGTTCTCGGGCCCCCTTGGCGCGTGCCGTCCGGACATAGTCGCGGCCGAGCACTTCCAGCATGGATGTCCGCGTGAGCCGGCCGATAAACGCCGTCTTGACCATGGCAAGCGTCAGGGCGGGGAGGAAGACGTGGTACATCCGGTCCCAGAATCCCGCCCCCCCTCCATTGATCGGGAACCAGCCGAGGTTCAGCGCGAAGACGATGAGGAGGAGCGCGCCGAGATAGAAGTCCGGAATGGCGTAGCCGATGAGGGAGAAGACCCTTGCGCTCCGGTCCTGCCAGCGGTTGCGGTTGACTGCGGCGGCAACGCCGAGCGGGATCCCGAACACCAGTCCCATGCCCGTGGCGACGAGCGTGAGTTCGATCGTGTAGGGAAGGTTCTCGCGGATGAGCTGGATGACGGGCGTCTGATTGACCAGGGAGGTGCCGAAATCCAGCATCAGCATGTTGCGCAGGAAGGCGAAGTACTGCTGCCAGAGAGGCACATCCAGCCCCATCTGCCGACGGAACAGGGCCAGCTGATCCTGGGTTGCATATTCGCCCAGGACCACAAGGGCCGGGTCGCCCGGCAGCAGGCGAAGCGCGACGAAGACGAGGGTCAGCACCAACAAAACCGTCGGCACCGCATCGACCAGTCGCGCTCCGATGGTGCGCAGCATGCGGCGTCAGGCTTTCTTCGCCCGGTTCAGCGGCCAGTAGGCGTAGCCTGACTTGACCGGGTAGCCGATGTCGACCCGCGGATTGCGGGCGATGACATAGGACAGGGTGACGATCCCCATGAGAGGGAGGTCGCGCAGGACCTGCTTCTCCACCTCCTGGATCAGAGCCGTCCGCTTCTCGAAGTCGGGCTCGTCCTGGGCGCGTTCGATGAGGGCATCGATGCCAGGCATCGCAACGCCGTAGTGGCTGTAGTTCTCGCCGCCGGTGCTGTCGGCCTTGACCTCGGCCGAGGCCGCGAGCTGCTGCAGGAAGGGCTGCGTCGGCACCGGCGGGTAGCTCGAGGAGTAGAGCGTGATCGCGTTGCGGTCCTTGCGGTTCTCCGCGTGCATCGTGGCGTGGTCGATGATCTTGAGGTCGAGATTGATGCCGGCCGCGCGAAGCTGCTCCTGGATGATGAGCATGATCGCCGCATAGTCCTCGCGCTGGCTGGTGAAGCACGGGATGGTCACGCCGTTGGGGAATCCGGCTTCGGCCAGCAGGGCCTTGGCCTTCCTCACGTCAGGCTCGTAGCGCAGTTCCGGAGCCAGCGCGTCCTTCTTCACCGAACCGGCGAATTGCGGCGCGATGATGCCGACCATCGGCACCGACATTCCCGCGAAGGCTGCGGCAATCTGCTCGTTGTTGATGGCGAGGCGGATCGCCTGGCGCACCTTGATGTCATTGAGCGGCGGGCGGGTCAGGTTGATATGAAGGCTGTTGAAGCTGCCGGGCGCTGTCGCGTCGAAAATGGTCTGCGGCGAGCGCTGCCGCATTGTCGGGATCCAGCCCGGCGCCCGCACGCCCTCGATCATGTCGACCTGACCCGACGCAAAGGCGAGTGTGCGGGCTGTCGTGTCGGCGATGAAGCCGACGCGCAGCGTCTTCGTCACCGCCGGTCCGGCGAAGTGCTGCGGGAAGGCACTGAGCAACACGCCTTCGGTCGCGCTGACGCTCTCCACCTGGTAGGCGCCCGTCCCGATCGGGTCCATGTTGAACTTCGGACCGCGCTCCTCGAAGGCCTTCCGGCTCAGGATGTTCGCGCCGAGCGTGGTCACGACGCTGCCATTGAAGATGGGATCGGGACGCTTGAGGAGGAAGCGCACCGTGTAGCGGTCGGGCGCCTCGACGCGGTCGATGATTGAATAGAGCGCCTTCTGGTTCGTGACCGTCTTTGGATCGAGATGGCGCGAAAAGGTGAACAGCACGTCGTCCGACGTCAACTCACCGTAGCCTTTGTGAAACTGGACACCTTCCCGAAGGCGATAGGTCCATGTCTTGGCATCCGGCGAACTCTCCCAGGAACGGGCGAGGCTGGGCCGGAAGTCCTCCGGGCGAACCCCGAACGTTCCGTCGTCGGCCTTCACGAGGGTGTCGAAGATCTGCCGGATGGCCCAGCTGTCCCCGCCGGTCAGTCCCGTCTGCTGGGGGCTCAGGCCCGTCGGGGATCTCGCCGCGAGCGCGATCGAGATGGAAGCCTCCTGCGCGAAGGCTGGCAGGCTCATCGTTCCGCCCATCGATGCCGATGCGCCGGCGGCGGTCGTCTGCGCCAGGAATGTCCTGCGAGATATCGTCATGGTCGTCTCCCCCGATTGCTTCGGATCGCCTCTTGTGGGCATCCGTCTTCCAGTCCGGATCCAGCCGAGGCTGGCCGTCTTCACAGGCTCAAAGGCCGCACGCGCTCGCGGAACGCTTGCTCGTCAAACGCGATACCCAGTCCCGGCGCAGTGGGGAGCTGGAACAGCCCATCCTTCGGCTCGGAAGGATTGACCCGGAAGACGACGCTCGCCCGCTCCCAGTTGTCGGCGAGCTCGACGGGCTTCGACAGGTGCATGATCGTCGACAGGACCTGCAGATTGGCCAGATGGCCGATCGTCGGCTGGGTCTGGTGGGGCACCAACTCGACGCCGTTGGCATGGGCGAGCGCTGCGCACTGCATGAGGCCGGTGATGCCGCCCATCTTGACGATGTCGGGCTGGACCATGCGGACGCCAGCGTTGATCAGGTCCTTCAACCCCTGCAGCGTGTAGGTCTGCTCCCCCGCCGAAACGGTGATGTCGAGCCGCTGTGCAACCTCTCCCATCGCGGAGACATGATAGTGCTGGACCGGCTCCTCGAACCACGTGAATCCCAGATCTTCCAGGGCCCGCCCGACCCTGATCGCGCCACCGACCGAGTAGCCGTTGTTGGCGTCGAAGCCGAGGACGAAGTCGTCTCCCAGCGCCCTGCGGACGGCCTTCGCCTTGGCGATGTCGCCGGGAATGTCGACGTCCTGGCGGGTCCTGTCGCCGTCCCAGCGGATCTTCACGGCCGCCGGCTTTTCCTTGGCGACGCGCCGCTCCACCACCCTCACCACCTCGTCGACGCTCCGCCAGGCGTTGCCGCCGACCGAGGAGTAGCAAGTCAGGCTGGTGCGCCAGGCTCCGCCCAGCAACTTGTGCACGGGAAGCCCGGCGAGCTTGCCCTTGAGATCCCACATGGCGATGTCGAGCGCAGCCAGCGCGCCCGTCACTGCGCCGTCGGGACCGAGCTTCACGCATTTGTGGAACAGCGTATCGAGCAGCACCGCGTGATCCAGCGGATCCTTGCCGACGAGGAACGATGCCATATGCCTGGCGATGATGACGAGCGATGCGAGGCCCCCTTCCATCGGCGAGGCCTCGCCCATCCCGACAAGGCCCTCGTCGGTTTCGATGGTTACGAAAGCCGAGCGCGCGCCTTTTCCGGCCTCGCCCCACTCGAGCTGGAACGCGTCGACCTTTGATATCTTCACAGGCGTTTCCTCGATGTGTTTTTTCCAGCTTATCGCGTTTCGATGACACGTCGAGTTGCGACGATGTTCTATCGGCCAATCGGGCTGCGCATCGCAGGGCGGCCAGGACGGCATCTTCAGCCGTTGGGCATCACGGACGGTGGCGTTCTCGTCGGCCGGGCCGAAGGAGCGCTCTTGCGGGCTGACGGCGGCCTGACGGGAGACGTCGAACCTGCCGTTGCTTCATGCCGCTGAAGCTATCGGGAGTTGATCCCGGTCTTCGATCCGATGTCCGCCGAAGCCTGGAATCGACCAGCAGCACCTCTCCCGGGCCTCACCTCGAAGCCATGTCGTCGTGGCCTTGGCAATTCTCCCGTGGACTTGCGGTCCGGGCTCGACTTGCAATGGACTTCATGCGGAGAGGCCGCGCATTCTGCAGACCCCGCGCGGCGCTTCGCAGCGCGCAAGGTGCAGGGGTTGCAACTTCTGCGCTCATCCCTCAACGACGACGGGGCAGGCAACGCTTCGACCGCTGACTGCCTCCAGCCCGGGCGCCGACGAACTGCAACCCGCGCGAACCGACGGGCAGCGCGGATGAAAAGCGCAACCCGTTGGCGGTTGGATCGGGCTCGGCACTTCGCCGGACATTGGCGAACGCGATCTGTTGGGGCTGCTGACGTTGGGTATCGTGTCCATCAGCAGCCGCGTGTAGGGGTGCATGGGCCGGTTGAAGATCGCGTCGGCGTCCCCGATCTCCACGATGCGTCCGAGATACATGATCGCCAGCTGGTCTGACATATGGCGGACCACCGACAAGTTGTGGCTGATCAGGACATAGGTCAGCGCGAACTCACGCTGCAGTTGCACCATCAGGTTCAGGATCTGCGCCTGCACGGAGACATCCAGCGCGGATGTCGGCTCGTCGCAAACCAGGATGTCGGCTTCGGTCGCGAGCGCCCGCGCGATCGAGATTCGCTGCCGTTGGCCGCCGGAGAACTCGTGAGGATAGCGCAGTGCATCTGCGGCCGAGAGGCCAACCGTGAGCAGGAGTTCCGTAACCCGTGCTGCGGTCTCCGCCTCGCTGGCACGCAACTTCAACTCGCGGATCGGTTCGGCCACGATGTCCCGCACGCGCCAGCGCGGATTGAGGCTGGCAAAGGGATCCTGGAAGATCATCTGGACGCGCGGGGGGCCAAAGGACCCATCGGCGCGCTTGATCGGAGCAAATCGGACGGAACCCTCGGTCGGCTGCTGGAGGCCAACGATCATGCGCGCCAGCGTCGTCTTCCCGCAGCCGGACTCGCCGACGATGCTGAACGTCGCACCGCGTGGCACTGCGAAACTCACCTGCTCCACGGCCTTGAGAATGCGACGCGGGGCACGCGAGGCAAGCCTTTGAAGCAGTGGAGCCGACACGTCGAAGCGGCAACTGGCGTCCTCCACCACGAGGATCGGCTCGGCCTCAGTCATGCGCCATCTCCGCGATCGGGTGATGGCATGCTGCTTCGTGGACCCCTGCACCCAATATGGGCCGCGTCGCGCTGCAGTGTGCACTCGATCTCGAGCAGCGCGGATGAAAGCTGCAACCGGGAGGAATTGCGCCGAGACGCGGCATCACGCCATCGATCTGCTGCAACGTGGCGTTGCGGCGCAAGACGCTCGGGATGGAGGCCATCAACCCGGCCGTGTAGGGGTGCCGCGGGCGCCGCGTCACCTCCGAGACGGGTCCGATTTCAGCGATCCGGCCCGCATACATCACGGCGACGCGGTCCGCGGTCTCGGCGATCACACCCATGTCGTGGGTCACGAGCATGATCGCGGTCCCCTTGTCGCGGCAGAGGCGCTTGAGCAGGGAGGTGATCTGGGCCTGGATGGAGACATCGAGTGCGGTCGTTGGCTCATCGGCGATGATGAGGTCAGGCTCGGCGCACAGGGCCAGCGCGATGACCACGCGCTGACGCATGCCACCGGAGAACTGATGCGGGTAGTGGTCTATGCGCGTCGGGGCCGCCGGTATGCCGACCTGCTCCAGCAGATCCAGCGCGCGGCGGCGGGCCTGATCACGCGTCATGGGCAGGTGAGTCAGGATCGTTTCGACGATCTGGTCGCCCACCTTCAGCAGCGGATGGAGGGAGGTCAACGGATCCTGGAATATGGCGCCGATCCTACGGCCGCGAAGCACGCGCATGGCATCGGGCGGAAGAGTGTCGATCCGTTCGCCCGCCAGATGAATCGATCCTCCGGAGATGCGCCCAGGCGGATCGAGCAGGCCGATCACGGATGTTCCGGTGAGCGATTTTCCGGCGCCCGACTCGCCCACCACACCGAGGATTTCCCCAGGAGCAATATCGAAGGACACGCCGTCCAGCGCCGTCAACGGTCCCTTTCGTCCATCGAAGACGACCTTGAGGTCCCGGACCGACAGGATGGGCTCGCCCTTGCGCATCAAGCCCGATCCACGCGGATGACCGGATAGCTTGACGAGAAGATCTCGCCCACGGGCGGGTGGCCGACGGTCCGCTTCGGATACTGCGCCATCAGGCCTTCGAACTGGGCCTGTGCGCGAGCATTGTCGGCGACTTCGTCGACCCCGGGAATGCAGCGGTCTTCCATCACGAAGCGACCATCGATGATAACGCTGGAGAAATCGCGTCCATGCCCGGTCAGCAGCATGGTCTGGATCGGGTCGATCACCTGCCCGACATGGGGCCGATCGAGATTGAACACCGTGATGTCCGCCCTCGCGCCCGGCTGGAGGCGGCCCAGATCCGGCCGGCCAATCGCATCCGCGCCGTGGATCGTGGCGGCGTCATAATAGTCCTCGCTCCGTACTGCGCCGACGGAACCGGCGGCGACGCGGGCGAGGATGATTCCGACCTGCATGTTCAGCACCATGTCAGGCGGGCTGGTGTCGGTGCCCATCCCGACACGAAGACCCATGGCGCGGTAGCGGGCAAAGTGATCGATGACGTTGCCGTGGCGCCCTGACACCAGCGGGCAGTGAACGATCGTGGCGCCATGGTCGCGGAAGATCTCCAGATCACGACCAGGCCGCGAGACAAGCCTGCTACCGGAAACGACGGTGCCGTGCGGGACCAGCGTCTTGTCCGTGAAGAAATCCAGGCTTGCCAGCCATTCCGGCGGGCTCATGCCGTGCTGTTCGAGCACGAGGTCGTACTCGATCTTCGATTGGCAACAGTGCTGGCGGACGGGCACGTCCAGAGCGCGCGCCGCGGCGGCCGTTCGCCGCAGCAGTTCCGGGGTGCAGGTTTCGATGCGGTCAGGGCTGAGCATGGTGCGGATCAACCCGCCGGCCGAGCCTTCGAACCGCTCACAGAAGCGGATAGCGGCGTCCAGTTCCGCCAGCCCGCGCAACTCGTCGTAGTACGTTGTCACCCTGCCGTCGTCTTCGACCATCTGATTTCCGGTACGGTACCCGGGGCCGAGATAGACGCGCAGTCCCAGCCGTGCGGCAGCGTCGGCGGCATCTGCGAACTCCTCGGGCGTTTCGCCCCAGGCGCGGTAGAACAGCGAGGCGATGGGCAGCGCCGTGGTGATGCCATTCCGGATCAGGGTCGCAAATGCGTGCGCCTTCTGGAAGGCAAGCTCTTCGCGGCTATACATCTCGTATGGGCCGGCTTCGATGTAGGTGCGCGGCCAGACACGGCCCTTTTTCCAGGCGGGCTGGTTGTCGAAAGCGAGGATCGTCGTGTCCAGGTCGGACAGGGCGTCGAGATCGATGAAGCCTGGTCCGATCAGGGCCGGACCGTAGTCGATGCGGCGCGCAACCTCGCCCGGGAAGTCGTGGCCGACGAAGATGACGGTGTCATTCTCGAAAACCACCTCGCCATGCGCGAGCAGGCAGTGGTGACCGTCCAGATGACCCACCACCCAGTGCGCTGTCAGGAGCGTGCGGCCCTTCGGCCGGTCGGCAGCCTGCGGCATCATGAGGGCGTTCCGGGCGCGTTCAGGATCGAGGCACCATCGCGGGCAACGATCTTGCCGCGCTTGATGACGCGCCGATGGGGCGAGCGGCTGACGATCGCGTCGGCGATCGTTGCGCCCGGGACCAGCAGAAGATCGGCCCGGCAGCCGACAGCCACGCCATAACCCTCGAGTTCCATCACCTTCGCGCCCTCGCTGGTGACAACCTCGAAGGCCAACCGCATCTCGTCGTCACGCCGGCAGTTGTTCCGCAGGCCGACGAACATGGCGCGCTCCAGCATGTCGCCATTGCCATAGGGTCCCCAGGTGTCGCGGATGCCATCCGAACCCGAGCAGACGCGAATGCCGGCAGCCATCAACCGCTTGATCGGCGGAGCGGGCCTCGCCGCAGGCCCCGTCGTCATGATCGCGATGTCCAGCGTGGCGAGTTGGTCGATCAGCGGATCGATAAGGTCGCGGTCGGGAGAACCGAGGCAGAAGGCGTGGCTGACGGTGACCTTTCCCTGCATGCCGAGCGCACGGGTACGCTCGATGATCAAGTCCAACGAAAACGCTCCCATTTCGCCCGGCTCGTGCAGGTGGATGTCGAGCGGCTTGCCGTAGGTCTGGCAGAGTCCGAACACCGCATCGAGATGGCCCTTCGGGTCGCGGTCGATGGCGCAGGGATCGAGGCCGCCGACGACCTCGGCGCCATGTTTCATGGCCTCATGCATCAGTTCGAGCGTACCCGACCGACGCAACAGTCCGGATTGCGGGAAGGCAACGATCTCGACGTCGATGATGTCGCGACATTCGTCGCGCATCCTCATCACGCCCTCGATGCCCCAAAGGCCATGATCGGTGTCGACGTCGATATGGCTGCGGATATGCGTTGAGCCAAGTCGCGAGCTTTGCACCGTCTGGCGGAAGGATTGGACGTAGGGGTCCATGTTCAGGCGGCGCTTGTTGAGCCGTTCGTTGTCGATCTTGTCGAGCAGTCGCGGGCCGACTTCGTTGACATACCAGGGAAGGCCCAAAAGGCTCTTGTCGAGATGGGTGTGGGCTTCAACGAGTCCTGGCAGCAGGAGACAGCCTTCGCCCTCTTCCACCACAGCACCCGCCGGGGGCGAAAGCCCGGCACCGGTAGCGGTGATTCTTCCATTGTCGATGAGGACATGGGTCAACGAGTTGCCCATGGGACGCACGTTCTGAAGGAAGAGGGCGTTCGTCATGGAAGGTCTTCTTTCATCTGAGCTTGGGGTTCAGTGCATCGCGGAGCCAGTCGCCCAGGAGATTGACCGAGAGCACGATGAGTCCCAGTTGCGCCGCCGGAAACACCACCAACCACCACGAGCCCGAGAACAGGTACTGATTGCCAATGCGGATCAGCGTTCCCAGCGAAGGTTGCGTTATCGGCATTCCGACGCCAAGGAAGGACAATGTGGCCTCCGACAGGATGGCGAGCCCAAGATTGAGCGTGGCCGCGACCAGAACCGGCGTCATCGTGTTCGGCAGGATGTGGCGGCGCATGATGCGCAGGGGCGACACCTTGATGATGCGCGCGGCGAGCACGTACTCCTTCTTGCGCTCGACCATCGTCAGGGCGCGGACGGTTCGGGCGTACTGAACCCAGTTGGTCAAGGAGATCGACAGCACGATCACGGCGGCGGCGAACGGCTCCCGGAAGGCAGGGGGCAGCATCTCGCGGAAGATCGCGCTGACCAGAATGGCCATCAGCAGCGTCGGGATCGAAAGCACCGTATCGGCGAGACGCATGAGGAGGTTGTCGATCCAGCCGCCGCGATAGCCCGCCACGAGACCGATGGCGACGCCAATCGCCATGGACATCAGCACACTGGCGAGACCGATGATGAGCGAGACCCGCGTTCCGTAGAGGATCGTCGACAACACGTCGCGCCCTTGCGGGTCGGTGCCGAGCAGAAATGGCGCTTCACCATCGCGCATCCAGAGCGGCGGCAACTCGGCCTTGTCGATGAAGACCTGCTTCAGGTCGTAGGGATTCTGCGGGGCGAACAGCGGCGCGGCGAAAGCCGTCGCCACGATCAGGGCGAGCACAAGCGCCGAGAGCCACGCCGCCGGCGTGCGGCGAAAACTCCAGCCGATGTCGCTGTCGAGAGCGCGGGCCAGACGGTTGGTGCTGGCATCAACTCCCATGTGCGGCTCCTGTCAGCGCGTCTTCGCGCAAACGCGGATCGACATAGGCATAGGCAAGATCGACGGCCATGTTGAGGGCGACGAAGATGAAGGACACCATCATCAGATACGCCGCCATCACCGGAATATCGACGAATGTGACCGCCTGGACGAAGAGAAGGCCCATGCCTGGCCACTGGAACACGGTTTCGGTGACAAGCGCGAAGGCGATGAGATTGCCTATCTGCAGGCCGGTGACGGTGATGACCGGCATGAGGCAATTGCGAAGAGCGTAGCGGAAATGGATCGCACGGTCCGAGAGGCCCCTTGCGCGGGCGAAGCGGATGAACTCGGTGCGCATCGTTTCCAGCATTTCTGCTCGCACGAGACGCATCACGAGCGTGATCTGAAACAGCGACAGCGTGACCCCGGGCAAGATCAGCGCGAGCCGTCCCGAAGGCGTGAGAAGGCCCGTGGTCCAGCCGCCGATCTCGACCACCTCACCGCGCCCGAACGCCGGCAACCACTTCAGATTCACCGAAAACAACAAGATGAAGAGGATGCCGAGAGCAAAGCTCGGCAGCGAAACGCCGAGCACGGACACGAATTCCAATACCCGCGCCATGACCGTGTTGCGGCGGATCGCCGTGTAGACACCCAGCGGGATTCCCACTGCCAGGGACAGAACCGTCGCCACGAGGACAAGCTCGAAGGTTGCGGGGAAACGCTCTGCGATGAGCGTGAAGACTTCCTGCTGGTTCCGATAAGAGATGCCGAAGTCGCCCCGGACCGCATTCCCGACGAACGTCGCGAACTGAAGAACGAGGTTCCGGTTCAGGCCGAGCCGCTCGCGCAGTTCGTCTCGCTGGGCCTGGCTCGCCTGTTCGTTCAGCATCAGTTCGACGGGATCTCCGACGAAGCGGAAGATCACGAAGGCGATCAAGGCCACGGTGAGCATGACGCCCACCGCGTTCAGAAGCCGCTTCGCAATGAAGACCAGCATGCCCGGATCGCCTCCGAAGCAGGGGACGTCAGCGCATCTGTGTCAGCCAGAGCCTTGGCTTGTTGTCGGATGCCTGGACAGTACCAGCGACCGTGTTGCGCATCGCCCATGCCATCGGCTGGTTGTGCATGGGAATGAACAAATGCTCGCGCTTGGCGATCATCAGAGCCTCGGCCATCATCGGGACGCGTTTTGCGTTGTCGAGTTCCACGCCGGCCTTGTCGGTCAGGGCGTCGATGTCGGGACGGCCCCAGCCGCCCCAGTTGAAGACGCCGCCTGACCCGCTCTTCGAACGCAGCACCTGGACCAGGATCGAGTAGGCATCGATCATCGGCTCGTTCGCCCAACCGAATGAGATCACGTCGAACTCGCCGCGAACGCGCTTGGGCGTCTGCGTCGAACGTGGCCCGAGGCTGAGGTTCGGACGCAGGCCCGCGCGCGACCACATGGCGGCAACGGCCTGGCAGAACTCCTCCTCATTGACGAGGCCGTCGCTCTGGCAGTTGAAGTTGAACGAGAACCCGTTGGGATAGCCCGCGTCGGCCAGCAGCTTCTTTGCCCCCTCCAGATCGAAGGGCAAGCGCGGCTCCTGTTCCGCGGTATAGCCAGGGATCGCAGGCGCGACGATCGCGCCGGTGTTGCGTGACAGCCCCCGCATGGCGCGGCGCTGAACTCCGTCAATGTCGATGGCGCGGTACATCGCCTCGCGCACGCGGATGTCGGTCAGGGGGTTCTTGTCCGTGACATCGCTCTCGAACAGCTTGTCCTTGAGATTGAAGGCGAAGATCACGGTCCGCAGTTCGTTGGTCTGGAGCACCTTGACCTCAGGCGAGGCGGCGAGCCGCTGAAGGTCCTGAAGGGGCGCCACATTGGTGAAGTCGATCTCGCCGGACAGCAGCGCCGCGACGCGCGTCGCAGCCGAACTGATCGGCATGAAGTCGATGCGGGCGATGTTGTGCTGCGGCTTGTCCCACCACTTGGAATTGGCGACGAAGACCGTGCGCGCATCGGCGCGCCTGCTCTCCACCACGAACGGACCGGTCCCGTTCGCGTTGTCGGTGGCAAAGCCCTTGATCCCCTTGCCCGAGTCGGTCGGCAGGCTGGCGCCGTTCGCCTCCATCCACTCCTTGTCGAGGATGTAGATGTTGGTGAGATCGTTGAGCAGCAGCGGATAGGGCCCGTTCACCTCGATCTCGACCGTGTAGTCGTCGATCTTGCGGGACGACTTGTAGGCCGGGAGATTGCCTTTCAGCGGCGAAGTCTCGTGTGTGACCCGAGCGAGCGACGCAAGCACGTCGTCGGCCGTAAACGGGGCGCCGTTGTGGAAGGTCACGCCCTGGCGCAGCTTGAAGCGCCACACCGTCGGCGAGACCGTTTCCCACGATTGCGCTAGCGCGGGTTCGATTTTCAGGTCGCCGGTATAGCGCACCAGCCCTTCATAGACATGATTGAGAACGGAGAGCGTGAACGTCTCGCCGAACGAGTAAGGATCGAGAGACGCGATCTCGCGCGCAGCGCCCCAGCGAAACGTCTTGCCCTGCTGAGCAGCCGCGCTCGACACGCCAAAGCCGAGCATGGCCAACGAAATCGCCGCGGCCACAAGGCCCCGGTTCCGAGGCACACGCGCGGTGAATGCAGTCGTATTCATGCCAACCCCCCAGTTGCCGGTGTCCGTCGGTGCCTGATTGAGCGACATCCTGCCCAATCAACAATCATGTCGTGCACAAAATACTCTCGTTTTGTATGCACGTTGATAATCGTATTGTATGCGATCCGGAGGGGCAAGTCCGTTTGCGTATGGAGTTTCCTTGCGCGTCCGGGCATGCCAAAAGCGATGCATGCTTTCGGACGGGCGGCACGTGGCGATAAGACATTCTTCTCATCAGAAAGGTGCCACCTCGGCGGGCGAAGCGTCGCAGAACGCCAAGCCTGGTGCGCGCGCTCTTTCCGTGTACCGCGCACTGCGGAAGGCGATCCTCGAGCAAGCCCTCAGTCCCGGCATGAAGCTTCCCGAGGATGCGATCGGCGATCGCCTGGGGGTCAGCCGTACCCTGGTGCGCGAGGCGTTGGGCCGACTCGCGCTCGAGGGCCTCGTCGAGCTCAAGCCAAATCGCGGCGCATCTGTCGCGTATCCGACGCTGGAAGAAGCACGGGATGTCTTCGATGTCCGTCGCGGCCTTGAGAGACTGGTGGCCGAGACGCTGGCAGGGCGGCTGACCAGTGCACAGGCGGATGCGCTGGGAGCGCATGTGCGGCAGGAAGAGGCTGCGCATGGCCGCGATGGCCGCGAGTCCATTCGCCTTGCCGGCGAGTTCCACATCAAGCTCGCCGAAATGACCGGAAATGCACTCCTCGCGCGATACGTCCAGGAGGTCAGTTCCCGATGTTCGCTGATCCTCGCCATCTATGGCCGTCCGCACTCTTCAGAGTGCGCCGTGTCCGAGCATCGCCAGTTGATCGAGGCCCTGTTGCAGGGGGACGCACGGCGTGCCGCCGACCTGATGGACCATCACCTCCAGGCTGTGGTTTCACGCGCGCTGATCGCACCACGCACGGACAAGGATATTCGCGACCTGCTGGGGCCGTACGCCATCGACGAAGGATTGACGAAGGCATGACCAATTCTCCCGAACCAGCCGCGCCCGACAACACGGTCACCTTCGACTTCGCATCACTGTCGCCGCGACAGCGCTACAAGCTCCTCATTGGGGCTGTCGTGCCGCGCCCTATCGCCCTCGTGACGACGATCGGCAGCGATGGCGTTCCGAACGCCGCACCTTTCAGCTTCTTCAACTGCCTGTCTGCCGATCCGGCCATCCTGGCGCTCGGCGTCGAGTACCGGATGACTGGCCCGCAGAAGGATACCGGCCGCAATGTGCGCGACACGCTGTGCTTCACTGTCAACATCGTCTCGGATGCGATCCTCGAAGCCATGAATGTCTGCGCGGTTCCATTCGAGCCCGGCGTGAATGAACTCGTAGAAGCGGGCCTGACGGCCCGCCCCGGCGTCAAGGTGGCCTGCCCGTGGATCGCCGAAGCACCGGCCGCTTTCGAATGCCGGCAGCATACGACACTCGGCATCGGAAACTCGCGCGAGATCATTCTGGGCGAGGTGCTTTACGCGCACTTCAACGCGGCCGTCGTCGACGTTTCCAATCTTCATGTCGATCCAATAACGCTCGATGCCGTCGGACGCATGGGCGGCCAGGGTTACGCAAGCACGCGGGACTATTTCGATCTCCCGACCATGTCTGTGGATACGTGGCGCCGTGAA
>CAZJCW010000087.1:0-15510 GCA_964544365.1 uncultured Alsobacter sp. | reverse complement strand
ACCATGTTCATGGAGCACGACGACATCTATGCCGGCGGCGGGCACCAGTACATCGCGCTCGGCCTCAAGCTGATCGACCCGCCGGGCGAGTGCCGCTCGAACCACGAGGTCATCTGCGCCATCGCCGACCGGGTCGGCGCGCAGCACCGCGGCTTTTCCATGGACCCGCGCGAGATGATCGACTGGACGCTGCGCAACTCGGGCTGGGGCACGCTCGCCGAGCTGGAGGAGAAGCGCTACATCGATTGCCAGCCGGGCTTCGACGACGCCCACTACGCGAAGGGATTCGCGTGGCCGGACAAGCGCTTCCGCTTCAAGCCGGACTGGCTGAAGGTGCCCTTCGCCAATGCCGGGCCGATGGGGCCGTTCGACGCCCTGCCCGCGCTGCCGGACCACTGGGACGTGATCGAGGCGGCGACGCCGGAGTTTCCCTTCCGGCTGGCCACGAGCCCGGCGCGGAACTTCCTCAACTCGACCTTCACCGAGACGCCGACGTCGCGGGCGCGGGAAGAGAAGCCGTCCGTGATGGTCCACCCGCAGGATGCGGCCGACCTCGGCATCGCCGACGGCGACCGGGTCAGCCTCGAGACGGCCCGCGGCGCGATCTCCATCGCGGCCCGCGTCTCGACGGCGGTGCGGCGGGGCGTGCTGATCGCCGAATCGATCTGGCCGGACGACGCCTACGAGGACGGGCGCGGCATCAACCACCTGACCGGGGCGGATTCGCCCGCGCCCTTCGGCGGCGCCGCCTTCCACGACAACCGCGCCCGGATCCGGCCCGTTCGGCCCCCATCCTGAGGCCGCCGGGGCCCGGAAAGCGTCGCGATGACGCGCTGGTGAGCGCGCGCTGGCGAGTCGGCCTTGACGGGTCGCCATCGGCGGTCGAAACCTCGGCTTTCGACATGCCGTGTCGAATCGAACGGGGACTACGAGATGCGCGCCCTCCTGCCTGCCGCCTTCGCCCTCCTGCTCGCGACGGGTTCCGCCTTCGCCGGCGCGTCCTCGTCCAACTTCCCGCCCCAGCCCGACCCCGACACGAAGTCGATGAGCCGGGCGCAGGCCAAGGTCTACGTCGCGGAGGGCTGCAGCAAGCAGTGGGCGAAATCGAGCGGCCTCGAGGCCGGCCAGCTGTCGTCCGCCTGCACCTGCTACGCGAACCGCACGGTCGACCGGCTGAACAAGGCCGAGTTCGCCCACTTCCAGGAAAAGAGCTACTTCGACGATTCCGGCCGCGAGAAGGCGCTGAAGGCGGTCGACGCCTGCAAGCTGCCCCGCCCGCTCTGAGGCGGCTCAGCCGCCGCGCCGCCACACCGTCAGGCTGACGCCCGCGGCCGGGTCGACCGGCACGTCCTGCGCCGGGCGAAGCCCGCCGGCGGCGAGGAGCGTGGCCGCGTCGGCGCCGTGCTCGACGGCAGCGAACAGCCCGCGACCACCGGGCACGCGCGCGGTCGCGGCGCGGGTGAGGTGGAACTCGTCATAGCCGATCCGGTGGAACAGGTCGAAGACGCCCTGCCCTCCCGGCACCGCGACCCGCCCGCCGCCCGGGACGACCCGCGCGATCGCGGCGTCCCAGGGCAGCCCCGCCGGGTTCCACCACCAGCCGTCCGCCCTGCGCTCGAGGGTGGCGACGGAGGAGGACACCACCATCCGCAGGCGCCCGCGCGGATTGCCGTGCGCCTGATGGCCGAGCCGGCCGAGCACCGTCACGGCGCTGGCGTCGAGCTCGGCCTGGAAGCGCACCCAGTCGGCCTCGTTCTTCAGCGCGTCGGGCATCGCCCCGGCCGCGTCGGCGATCCGGTCGTCGGCCGAGACGATGGCGAAGCCGGCGATGATCCATCGAGTCTGCATGATCGAGACGCTCGTCACTTTCCCCGGCCCTGCCCGGCGACGGTCCGCCAGCCCGGTGCGGGCGGACCTTAAGGGCGGCCCGGCCCGCAGCCAACAGGCCGGAGCGCGCGAACCGGATGGGCCGGCGCGCACTCCCCTTGGCGCGGAGGCTGCGCCCGCCGATTTTGCCCCGCCCGTCCCGTACGAACCGCCGTCCCCGCCGCCGAGGATCCCATGCGCATCGCCACCTGGAACGTGAACTCGGTCAAGCAGCGGATCGACCACCTCGCGACCTGGCTCGCCGAGGCGCAGCCGGACGTCGTGTGCCTGCAGGAGATCAAGTGCGTCGACGAAGCCTTCCCCGCCTCCGAGATCGAGGCGCTGGGCTACAATGTCGCCACCCACGGACAGAAGACCTTCAACGGCGTGGCGCTGCTGTCGAAGCGGCCCTTCGACGAGGTGCGCCGGGGCCTGCCCGGCGATGACGGCGACCTGCAGGCCCGCTACATCGAGGCCGTCATCTCGACGGATTCCGGCGTGGTCCGCGTCGCCTCGATCTACCTGCCCAACGGCAATCCGCCCGACACGGAGAAGTACCCCTACAAGCTGGGCTGGATGGACCGCCTGATCCGCCACGCGGCGGGACTTCTGGCGCTGGAGGAACCGCTGGTGCTCGCCGGCGACTACAACGTCATCCCCACCCCCCGCGACGTCCACGATCCGCAAGTCTGGGCCGGAGACGCGCTGTTCCTGCCGCAGACCCGCGCGAAATTCACGGAACTCGTCGCGCTGGGCCTGACCGATGCCTTCCGCGCCTGCGACATCCGGGACGGCCAGTACACCTTCTGGGACTACCAGGCCGGCGCCTGGCAGAAGAACAACGGCATCCGCATCGACCATCTGCTGCTGTCGCCGGAGGCGGCGGACCGGCTCGCGAGCTGCCGCATCGACAAGCATGTGCGCAGCTGGGAGAAGCCCTCGGACCACGTTCCCGTCGTGGCCGACCTGCGGCTCTAGGGCGCCGGGACGCTCAGCCGGGGATCAGGACCGGCGGCGGAACTGCTGCTCGAGCATGTCCAGCGCGCGCGCGCGGTCCGCGTCCGTCGCCTGCGACGTCGCCTTGGCGAGCAGATCGAGGATCCACTTGTCGCGCTGCTGGTCGGCCCCGTCGCTGGCCAGCATGAGCCACATCAGGCCGCGCGCCCGCTGGGTCTTGGCGCTCTCGCCGAAGAACAGGACGTTGCCGAGCACGGCCTGCGCCTGCACGTGTCCCTTCTGCGCGGCGAGGTTCAGCCAGCGGACCGCCTTGCGCGGCTCCTTGGGGCCGCCCACGCCGTCGAACTGGAGCATCGCCAGATTGTACTGGGCGTTCGGGTCGCCGAAGATCGTCGCGGCGTAGTCGAACAGCTCGCGGGCGCGGCCCGGATTGGGCCGGACATAGCTGTTGGGGATGCCGGCGACGAGATACGACCCCAGCGCCACATAGGCCTTGGCGACGGCGGGCGCGTTGGGGGAATCCTCGGACTCGTCGGAGAACTTGTCGTAGATCGACTTGTAGTGCTCGAACGCGCGCACGTCGTCGCGCGGGACGCCTTCGCCGTCGGCATACATCTGGCCGAGCTTCATCATCGCCACGGCGCTGCCCTGGCTGGCCGCGAATTCGAGCGACTTCAGCGGACCGCCCTTGTCGGCGGGAGCCCGCCCCACGGCGACGCCGGCCCCTTCCACACCCGGCTTGATGGCCTTCTCCGGCAGCGGCACGGACGGCGCCACCTGCGGCTTGGCATCAAGCGCGGCGGCGGGTTCCACCGCCAGCAGGCAACCGGCCGCAACGAGCGCGACGAAGGGCCGGATCATCCAATCAGACATGCGCTTCACTTCCATCGCCCAACACCGACCCGTTCAACGCGGAGAATGGGCAATCAATGGGCCGGTGGTGCAGTGAGAGCGGACCGATTTCGAGCCGCTTTTGCGGCAGCGATGCCGGTCGGTCGCCACAATCGGCCGACGCCGGGGCCAAGCCGCCGGCAGCGCAATCGTGACGTCGCTCAACCCGCATGGCCACCATCACCTCGTGAACCCACAGCCTCGCCACATCCATCGCCGCGCTCCCGAAGCAAGGCCATGGCACGGTTGACGCACCATGAACGCGGCAGGAAGCCGACGACCGCCTCAGGTCGCCACAACTCCCACCCGATAACCATTGTATTTCAGGATCTTGTCGATGCTCCGACGGTGGGCCGCGTTTGTGGCGGGATCGCGGCAAGGTGGAGACCGGCCGAAGGGCCCACAGCAATTCGACCTGCTTGTTGCAGTCGCGCCACAGCCGCGGGAGCGGCGCGGCCGGCGCTTCCGGCGTAACATGGCGCCGCAGCCACGAGTCGCCGAGACGATGCGCCCGAGCCTTCTCAATCCCCTGTTCGCCGCCGTGACCGCGCTGCCCGGGGTCGGCCCGAAGCTTGCGCCGCTGTTCGACCGGCTCCTCGGCGAAACCGGCCG
The DNA here is from genome assembly GCA_964544365.1 of uncultured Alsobacter sp. Classification (GTDB taxonomy): domain Bacteria; phylum Pseudomonadota; class Alphaproteobacteria; order Rhizobiales; family Beijerinckiaceae; genus Alsobacter. The sequence goes on along the minus strand of CAZJCW010000087.1, from coordinate 11,184 downwards.
TCCCGCGCGCGTCGTCGACGTGCTGTTCCACCTGCCCCATGCCGTGATCGACCGGAGCACCCGCCCGCGCATCGCCGACGCCCCGGTCGACGCCATGGTGACGCTCGAGGTGACCGTCGAGCAGCACAAGGCCTCGCCGCCCGGCCGCTCGCGCACGCCCTACCGCGTGCTCGTGGCCGACGACACCGGCGACGTCACCCTGGTGTTCTTCAACGCCAGCGCGCAGCGGATGCAGAAGCTCCTGCCGGTCGGCGAGACGCGGTGGGTCTCGGGGCGGATCGAGCTGTGGGACGGCCGCCGCCAGATGGTGCACCCCGACCGGATCCTCGATGCGGCCGGGTTGGCGCGATTGCCGCCGTTCGAGCCCGTCTACGGCGCCACGGAGGGCCTCTATCCCTCCGTCATCGCCCGTGCCGCCACGGCGGCGCTGGAGCGGGTTCCGGCCCTGCCCGAATGGCAGGACCGGGCGCATCTGGAGGCCCGCCGATGGCCGGCCTTCGCGGACGCGCTGGCCGCGCTGCACCGGCCGAAGGCCGAGGCCGACATCGCGCCGACGTCGCTCGCCAGGCAGCGCCTCGCCTATGACGAGGTGCTGGCCAGCCAGCTCGCGCTGCTGCTCGTGCGCCAGTCGATGAAGAAGGCGGCCGGCCGCGCCCTGCAGGGGACGGGGCGCATCACCGGGGCGATCCTCTCCGCCCTGCCCTACGCGCTGACCGGCGCGCAGACGGCCGCCGTGGAGGACATCCGCCGCGACCTCGCCGCGCCCGAACGCATGCTCCGGCTGCTGCAGGGCGATGTCGGCGCCGGCAAGACCATCGTCGCCCTGCTCGCCATGGCCGTCGCGGTCGAGGCGGGGACGCAGGCGGCGCTGATGGCGCCGACGGAGATCCTGGCCCGCCAGCATTTCGAGCGCCTGCGACCCATCGCCGAGGCCGCGGGCCTGCGCGTCGGACTGCTGACCGGCCGGGACAAGGGCGCGGCGCGGCAGAAGACGCTGGCCGCGCTGGAGGCCGGCACGATCGACATCGCCTTCGGCACCCACGCGCTGTTCCAGGACGACGTGCGCTTCCGCGACCTCGGGCTCGCCGTGGTCGACGAACAGCACCGCTTCGGCGTGCACCAGCGCCTCGCCCTGTCGCGCAAGGGCGACGCGGTGGACGTCCTCGTCATGACCGCGACGCCGATCCCGCGCACGCTCGTGCTGTCCTATTTCGGCGACATGGACGTCTCGGCGCTGCGCGACAAGCCCGCCGGCCGCCAGCCCATCGACACGCGCGCCGTGTCGCTCGACCGGCTCGACGAGGTCGTGGGAGCGGTCGGGCGCGCCGTCGCCGGCGGCGCGCGGGTGTACTGGGTGTGTCCGCTGGTCGACGAATCCGAGGACCTCGACGTCGCCGCCGCCAGCGAGCGCCACGAGACGCTGCGGCAGGTGTTCGGCGACCGCGTCGGCCTCGTCCACGGGAAGATGCCCGGCCGGGACAAGGACGCCGCCATGGGCGCCTTCGCCCGCGGCGAGACCGCCATCCTCGTCGCCACGACCGTCATCGAGGTGGGCGTCGACGTGCCCGAGGCGACGGTGATGGTCATCGAGCACGCCGAACGCTTCGGCCTCGCGCAGCTGCACCAGCTGCGCGGGCGCGTCGGGCGCGGGACCGGACGCTCCACCTGCCTCCTGCTCTACAAGTCCGGCCTCGGCGAGACGGCGCGCGCCCGCATCGAGACGCTGCGCCGGACCGAGGACGGCTTCGAGATCGCCGAGGAGGACCTCAAATTGCGCGGCGAGGGCGACGTCCTCGGCACGCGGCAGTCCGGCCTTCCCGGCTTCCGCCTCGCCATTCCCGAACTGCAGGGAGACCTTCTCGCCGTCGCCCGCGACGACGCCAAGCTGGCGCTTGCGCGCGACCCCGGGCTCGCCACCCCGCGCGGCGAGGCGTTGCGGGTGCTGCTGTACCTGTTCGAGCGGGACGAGGCGGTGCGGCTGCTGCAGGCCGGATAGGCCGCCATGGCTTTCGCAACGTCGCCTTCCGCCAACCGGTCACCGCCCGGCGGGACGAAGCCCTAGGCCGCGCTGCGGGCCTCGGCGGCCAGCGCGGCCAGCTTCTTCTGGCCCTCGGGCTGGATCAGGCCGGCCGACATGATCAGCTTCGCGCCCTCGTCGACGCTGATCGACAGCTCGATGACCTCCCGGCGCGGCAGGTAGAAGAAGAACCCCGTCGTCGGGTTCGGCGTGCAGGGCAGGAACACCGCGACGTGCTCGTCCGGGCCCGGCAGGCGATCGGCCATCTCGCCCTGCGGCGGCGTCGACATGAAGACGATCGACCACATTCCCTTGGCCGGGAACTGGACCAGCCCGACCGTGCGGAACGACGTGCCGGACTGCGAGAACACCGTCTCGAAGATCTGCTTCACGCTCTTGTAGAGGCCGCGCACGACCGGCATCCGCCCGAGCAGCGTCTCGCCGAAATCGAGCAGCGAGCGGCCGACGAGGTTCGCCGTCAGGAAACCGAGCAGCGTGAGGCCGATCAGCGCCACGATGAGGCCGAAGCCGGGGATCGTGACCTGCAGATAGGTCTCGGGCAGGTAGCGCGCCGGGATCACCGGCTTCACCCAGCCGTCGACCAGGGTGATGAACCACCATGTCACCGAGGCCGTCACGGCGAGAGGCCCGGCGACCACGATGCCGGTCAGGAAATAGGCGCGCAGCCGGTGCCCGGCCGAACGGCGGACCGGCTCGGGCGCGATGAAGGCGGCAGGATTCGGCAGCCCCGCGCCGGAGCCCTGTTCGCCTGGATCCTGTGTCGTCCCGCTCATGCCACCGCCCGTATCGAGACCTGCCGAACGGACGCCCGCTCCCGGCCGCCCCGCTCTCCCAAGATGGCGTGATGCAAGGGGCGTGCAAGGGTCATTCAGGAGACGCGCGCGGCGCCGGCCCCGAATGCTTATTCCACCGTGACCGATTTGGCGAGATTGCGCGGCTGGTCGACGTCCTTCCCGAGCACGACGGCCGTGTGATAGGCGAGCAGCTGGATCGGGACCGCGTAGACGATGGGGGCGAAGGACGGCGCCATCGCCGGCAGCACGATCGTCTCGATGCCCGCGATCCCGGTCGACGCCGCCCCGGCCGCGTCCGACAGCAGGATGATCCGGCCGCCGCGGGCCGCCACCTCCTGCATGTTCGAGACGGTCTTCTCGAAGATGGCGTCGTGCGGCGCGATGACGATCACCGGCATCGTCTCGTCGATGAGCGCGATCGGGCCGTGCTTGAGTTCGCCCGCCGCGTAGGCTTCGGCGTGGATGTAGCTGATTTCCTTGAGTTTCAGCGCGCCTTCCAGGGCCATCGGATAGCTCGTGCCACGGCCCAGGTAGAGCACGTCGGTGACCTTCGACAGCTCGCGGGACACCGCCTCCACGCCGCCCTCGTGCTTCAGGGCTTCCGCCATCAGACCGGGCACGGCGATCAGTTCGGCGGCGAGCGCCGCGCCTTCGGCGGCGCTGAGCGTGCCGCGCGCCAGCCCGGCCGCGATGGCGAGGCTGGCGAGCACGGTGAGCTGGCACGTGAACGCCTTGGTCGACGCCACGCCGATCTCCGGCCCGGCGAGCGTCGGCGCCACGACGTGGCTCTCGCGGGCGATGGAGGAGGTCGGCACGTTGACCACGGAGAGGATGTGCTGGCCCTGGTCCTTCGCGTAGCGCAGGCCGGCCAGGGTGTCGGCCGTCTCGCCCGACTGGGAGATGAAGATGGCGAGGCCCTTGGCCGGCAACGGCGCCTCGCGGTAGCGGAACTCGGAGGCGATGTCGATGTCCACCGGCAGGCGCGCGAAGCGCTCGAACCAGTACTTGGACACGAGCCCGGCGATGTAGGCCGTGCCGCAGGCCGAGATCGTGATGCGGTCCAGCGCCGTCCAGTCGAAGGGCGGCTCGAACGGCAGGCGCACCGATCCCGTCGCCATGTCGAGATAGTGGGCCAGGGTGCGGCCGACCACCTCCGGCTGCTCGTGGATCTCCTTGGCCATGAAGTGGCGGTGGTTGCCCTTGTCGATGGTGTAGGCGCCCGCCGCCGTCTTCTGCTTTTTGCGCTGGACCACGGCGCCCGACGCGTCGTGGAAGGTCGCGCCGGCGCGGGGCAGCTCCACCCAGTCGCCGTCCTCGAGATAGGTGATCATGTCGGTGAAGGGCGCGAGCGCGAGCGCGTCCGACCCCAGATACATCTCGCCGTCGCCCCAGCCGACCGCAAGGGGCGCGCCCTGCCGTGCGCCGATGAGCAGGTTGTCCTCGCCGTCGAAGAGGAAGGCGAGCGCGAAGGCGCCGCGCAGCTGGCCGAGGGTGTCGCCCACGGCGCGGGCCGGATCGTTGGTGCGCCGCAGCTCGCGCGACACGAGCTGGGCGACGACCTCGGTGTCCGTCTCGGATTCGAACCGGACGCCGTCGGCCTCGAGCATCTCGCGCAGCTCGCGGAAGTTCTCGATGATCCCGTTGTGGACGACCGCCAGCCGGTCGGTGGCGTGCGGATGGGCATTGCGCTCGGTCGCGCGGCCATGGGTCGCCCAGCGGGTGTGGCCGATCCCGACCAGGCCGTCGAGGGGCTGCTCGCGCAGCCGCGCCTCAAGGTTGCGGAGCTTGCCTTCCGCCCGCCGGCGCTCCAGGTGCCCGCCTTCGAGCGTCGCGACGCCCGCGCTGTCGTAGCCGCGATATTCGAGCCTCTTCAGAGCATCGACGATCGACGACGCGACGGGCGAGGTTCCCAGTATACCGACAATGCCACACATGCTCCGGATGTCCTCCGCAAGTCCCGTCTGCCCCGAGGCAGGCAAGAGGTAAGCCAAGCGCGACGACGCGCCAAATCAAGTCTCGTGACAAGCCGTAACAACCCGGCGCAGAGGCTTGCGCCGTTCCGGGCCCGGCATGGAATCGACTTCGCTGCCTTGTACGGCCTCACGCCTTGCCGGGCTTTGACTTCGAAGCCCGGAACGTGACGGCCCAGTTGGCGATGTTGACCTGTCGTCCGCGCGCCACGGCCAGGGCGTCGGCCGGGACGTCCTTCGTCACGACGGACCCGGACCCGACAAACGCCCCGTCGCCGATGGTGACCGGGGCGACCAGGGCGGAATTGGAGCCGACGAAGGCATTCGCGCCGATCACCGTGCGGTACTTGCCGAAGCCGTCATAGTTGCAGGTGATGGTGCCCGCGCCGAGATTGGCGCCGGCCCCGACGGTGGCGTCGCCGACATAGGTCAGGTGGCTGACCTTGGCGCCCGCGCCGAGGTCGGCGTTCTTGATCTCGACGAAGTTGCCCACCTTGGCCTGCGGACCGAGCACGGCCCCCGGCCGCAGGCGGGCGAAGGGACCGACGGACGCGCCCGGCGCGACGCGCGCGCCCTCGAGGTGGCTGTAGGCGTGGATCACCGCGGGGCCTTCGACCGTCACGCCCGGGCCGAACACGACATGGGGCTCGACGACGACGTCCTGCCCCAACACCGTGTCGGTGCTCATGAACACGGTATCGGGGGCGATCATGGTGACGCCGCCGCGCATCGCCCGCTCGCGCAGCCGGTCCTGCATGATCCGCTCGGCCTGGGCGAGCTGCACCCGGTCGTTGATGCCCATCACCTCGGTCTCGGGCGCGGTCATCGCCGCCGCGCGACGGCCTGTCGCGACCGCCACGGACACGGCGTCGGTGAGGTAGTATTCCCGGGCGGCGTTGTCGTTGCCGATGGCGCCGAGGATGGCGAGGGCGACGCGTCCGTCGAGCGCCATCAGCCCGGCATTGCAGAGCCGGACGGCCCGTTCGGCCGGGCTGGCGTCCTTGTGCTCGCGGATGGCCGTCAGGTCGCTGCCGTCCATGATGAAGCGGCCATAGCCGGTGGGGTCGGCGGCCTCGAAGCCAAGGGCCACGACCGCGGCGCCGCCCGACAGGCCCGCCCGCATCCGGGCCAGCGTGTCCGGCTCCACCAGCGGCGTGTCGCCGAAGACCACGACGACGTCGTCATAACCCTCGGCGATGACGTCGCGCGCCGCCAGGACGGCATGCCCCGTTCCCAGCCGCTCGGCCTGCACCGCCACGACGGCATCCGCCCGCACGCGCCGCGCCTCGCGGGCGACGTCGTCCCGGCCGGGCCCCACGACGACGACGACCCGGTCCGCCCCCGCGCGGGACACGGCGTCGATCACGTGCGAGACCATCGGCCGCCCGGCGACCGGATGGAGCACCTTGGGGGTCGCGGACTTCATGCGGGTGCCCTCGCCGGCGGCAAGGATCACGGCGAGGCATCGGCGATCGGACGTCGAGTGTGTCATGGACCCCGGTCATCCCCCAAGCGGTTGCAATTCCTTTACCATGATGCACGCATCATCGAGTCGCAGTGCCTCATAACCGGCCATCGCGATGTCGTCGACCGTCCAGCGCACAGAACCCACCTTCACCCCGGCAAAACCGAGGTCGCCGACGCCTGACGCGCCGGCCGGCCGGAGCGAGGGACCGGGCCTGTGGCCCTGGGCGGCGGCGTCCGTGTGCGCCATCGCCCTCGCCGTCCCCTCGCTGATGGCGGTTCCCCAGCGGCTCGCCGCCGAGCGGGCCGCGGCGGTGTCGTCCGTCCAGCCGGCGCCGCGCGCGACCGCGCCCGCCAAGGCGTCCGCCGCGACGGCGACCGATGCCGACGTGCTGGTCACCGGCGCGATCGCCCGGCCGGCCGTGCTTCAGCCCCCGCCGGCGCTTCGGCTGTTCGGCGTGCGGCTCGCCGGCGGCGAAAGCGCGGACATGCTCTGGACGCACTGGAGCGAGCTGAAGGCGCGGTTCCCGGGGGTCTTCGACGGGGTGGCGACGGCGGTGCGGCCCGCGCCGGGTTCGACGTCGCCGCAGCGGTTCGAGCTCATGGCCGGGCGCTTCCGGAATGCCGCCGAGGCGGCGAGCCTGTGCGGCCGCCTGCGGGCCCACGACATCGCCTGCGCCGTGAAGGATCTGGAAGAGGTTCCGGCCCCGCCTCCGGTGTGATGCAGACCTCGACCTTCTGCCATGCGCGTCCGGCGTCGCGAGCCCTTCCAATTCCTCTGTTTTTGCCTCAAAAATGTGCTAGTGGCGTCAGGGGTTTCGGACGCGAGCGTTGCCGTGGACGGAGGGGGCGCCCAGCGCCGCCTTCGCGAGGGCACCACGACCCGCGCGCGAATCGATGCCCTGACGAAACGAACGCCGGTTCCTTGCATTGGGAAGGCTGAGCGGCGGAGGCAGGCGCGGATGGCCGGGAAACCGGCCCTTTCGCTGCCCGACCGCCGCACCTTCGCATGTGCGAAACGGTGTTCATGTCGAGTTCAGCGTCGAAAGCCGCGTATCGCGTTCATGGCCCCGATTCCCGCCTCCTTCCCACTCGCCGGCGAGGCGCGCCTCGACAGGCGGAGCTTTGTTGCCGGGGCCGCCGCCCTGGCCGGGTCGCTCGCCGCGGGTCCGGCCGCCGCGCAGACCTTCGCGCAGACCGCCATCCAGGCGTCGCTCGGCGAAGGGCAGTCGTTCAGCGCCGCCACCCTGGTCGAACTGGCGCGGATCCTGTCGCGGAAGGCCTACAATCCGCCGCCGGCCGACCTGCCCGATCCGTTCGGCAACCTGAACTACGAGCAGTATATCGGCATCCGGGCGAAGCCCGAGACGACGCTCTGGAACCTCGAGAACCGCGGCTTCACCATCGAGCCGCTGCATCGCGGCTACGCGTTCATGAGCGCCGTGAGCCTCTACGTGGTCGAGGACGGCATCGTCCGCCGCGTGAGCTACGACCGCAGCAAGTTCGAATACGGCCGCCTGAACGTTCCCGCCACCGTGCCGGACCTCGGCTTCTCGGGCTTCCGGATCTTCGGCGACGCGCAGGCGGGACGCCAGCGCGAGGTCGCCATCTTCCAGGGGGCGACCTTCTTCCGCTCGTCGGCGCGCGGCCAGAACCTGGGCGTCATGGCGCGCGGCCTTACCCTGAAGGCCGGCGACCCGAAGGGCGAGGAATTTCCCCAGTTCCGCGCCTACTGGATCGAACGCCCCTCCTCGCGCAGCGATGCGCTCGTGATCCACGCGCTGCTCGACTCCGAGAGCGTCGTGGGCGCCTACCGCTTCATGCTGCGCAGCGGCGAGGTGTCGATCATCGACACGGAAGTGACGCTGTTCCCGCGCGCCGCCGTCGAGAACTACGGCATCGCCGGCATGACGACGACGTATTATTTCGGCGCCAACGACCGCCGCGGCGTCGACGACGTTCGCCCCGCCGTGCATGAAAGCTCCGGCCTGCAGATCCACAACGGCAACGGCGAATGGATCTGGCGCCCGCTGAACAACCCGGAGACGCTGCAGATCTCGGCGTTCGTCGATCCCTCGCCGCGCGGTTTCGGGCTGCTCCAGCGCGAGCGCGACTATGCCGGCTTCCTCGACGACGACCAGAACTTCGAGCGGCGGCCCAGCCTCTGGATCGAGCCGATCGGCGACTGGTCGCCCGGACTGGTCCAGCTGATCGAGATCCCGACCGACTCCGAGATCAACGACAACGTGCTGGCCTACTGGCGCCCGCGCCAGCCGCTGGTGGCGGGGGGAGAGGCCTTCTTCGCCTACCGGCAGTTCTGGTGCTGGCAGCCGCCCGAGCGGCCCGCGCTCGCGCAGGTGACGGGCACGCGGGTCGGGCGCGTGCGCGCGCCGACGCAGCGGCGCTTCGTCGTCGACTTCTCCGGCGAGATGCTGCGCTCGGCGCCGACGCTCACGGAACTGAAGCCGATGCTGTCGGCTTCACCCGGGACGATCGCAAACGTCAGGATGTGGCCTTACCCTGAACGAAAACTCGTCCGTATTGGATTCGATCTGGAGTTCGGCAGCGACACGCTGAGTGAATTGCGCCTCGTCCTCGAGGCGGGTGGAAAGCCGGTGAGCGAGACATGGCTGTATCGTTGGACGCCATAGAGGGAGGCCGCGCGGGCCTGCCTGTCGACGGCGTCGACCTCCCGGCGCTGCCGCACGAGCATCCCCTCGCGATGCCGGTGCAGTCGCTGCGGACGTTCCCGGCCGAGCAGCGCCGCAAGCCCGCCCGCCACCGCGCGACCCCGTGGCTGGCCCGGCTGTTCGTGTTCGCCGGCGCGCTGTCGCTGACCGCCTGGGGCGCCGCGGAGATGTACGGCGTCGTGTCGATCTCCAACGTCACCGCCCTCCAGTGGGCGCTCGTGGCGCTCTTCACCGTGAACTTCTCGTGGATCGCCCTCGCCTTCACGAGCGCGATCGTCGGTTTCCTCGTCCTGCTGCGCAAGCCGCGCGTGACGCCGCTGCCGACGCGGCTGGAGACGCGAACGGCCGTCGTGACGCCCGTCTACAACGAGGCCACCGCCCGGGTCTTCGCCTCGCTGCAGGCGATGATCGAGGACCTGGAACGCACGGGGCTGCTGGCCTCCTTCGACTTCTTCATCCTGTCGGACTCCACGCAGGCGGACGCCTGGATCGCCGAGGAGCGCGCGTTCTACGCCCTGCGCGAGCGCCTGCCGCATGCCCGGATCTTCTACCGGCACCGCAAGCGCAACATCGGCCGCAAGGCCGGCAACATCGAGGACTTCGTCACCCGCTGGGGCGGCGCCTACGACCACATGCTGGTCCTCGACGCCGACAGCCTGATGACCGGATCCTGCATCGTGCGCCTCGCGGCGGCGATGGAAGCCGACCCGGACAGCGGCATCATCCAGTCGCTCCCGCTGATCATCAACCGCAACACGCTGTTCGCAAGGCTCCAGCAGTTCGCCGCCAAGATCTACGGGCCGGTGATCGCCACGGGCCTTGCCGTGTGGTCGGGCCGCGAGGGCAACTACTGGGGCCACAACGCGATCATCCGCACGCGGGCCTTCGCCGCCCATTGCGGCATGCCGACACTGTCGGGCAAGCCGCCGTTCGGCGGCCACATCCTGAGCCACGACTTCGTCGAGGCGGCGCTCATCCGCCGGGCCGGATGGACGGTCTACATGCTGCCCGACCTCGAGGGCAGCTACGAGGAAAGCCCGCCCTCCCTCATCGACCTCGCCACCCGCGACAGGCGGTGGTGCCAGGGCAACCTGCAGCATTCGCGCGTGATCGGCGCGGCCGGCCTGACCTGGCCGACCCGGCAGCACTTCGCCACCGGCATCATGAGCTACCTCGCCTCGCCCCTCTGGCTCGCCCAGCTGGTCGTCGGCATCGTGCTGGTGCTGCAGACGCGCTACGTGCGGCCGGAATACTTCACGCGGGAGTTCTCGCTGTTTCCCAGCTGGCCGCGCTTCGACGCCGAGCGCGCGCTGCAGCTGTTCCTGATCACCATGGCGATCCTGCTGGCGCCCAAGCTGTTCGGCCTGCTGCTGGCGCTGATCCGGCGCGGCCTGCGCGAAGGGTCGGGAGGCGGCCCGCGCCTCGTCGCCTCGGCGCAGATCGAGGTGATCAAGTCGGCGCAGCTGGCGCCGATCCGGATGCGCATCCCGTCGGGCGCGGGGTTCCAGTGCATGGCGGGGCGCGACACGGGCTGGAACCCGCAGCGGCGCGACGACGGCTCGATCCCCTTCCGGGACATCGTGCGCCGGCACCGGCTGCACTCGGCGTTCGGGCTTTTCGCCGGCGTCTCGGCCTTCATGATCGCGCCGTCGCTGTTCGGCTGGATGTCCCCCACGATCGTCGGCCTCGTGCTGGCGATCCCGATCTCGGCCGCCTCGGGCCAGCTGTCGCTCGGCCTGGCGCTGAAGCGGGCCGGCCTGCTGCTGACGCCGGAGGAAACCACGCCCCCGCCGATCGCCCTGCGCGCCAACGGGCTGATGACGGACCTGTCGAAGTCGGGCTTCGACGACGCGAATGCGCTGCTGGCGCTGCACGGCGACCCGCAGCTGCGCGCGCGCCACGAGGCGATGCTTCCCCCGCCCGAGCGCCCCAAGCGCGGCGACATCGACCGGGACCGCGTGGTCGCGGAGGCCAAGGTGCGCGAAGCCGACAACATCGAGGAACTCATCGGGTGGCTGCACGGCAAGGAGATCTCCGTCGTGCTGCACGATCGCCTGCTGATCGGCCTCGCCGCCGGCCTGCCGCGTCGCGAGGCCGCGCTGGCGGCCGAGTGACGCGCCCGCGCGACACCCGCTTCTATTGACCCCACGCGCCACCGCGGTTAGGGAGGCAGCGGCCGACGGCCGGGCGGGTAGCTCAGTGGTAGAGCAGCTGACTTTTAATCAGCT
>CAZJCW010000086.1:0-15671 GCA_964544365.1 uncultured Alsobacter sp. | reverse complement strand
GTCACTTCAAGGCGATCAACGACGCCATCGGCATTCCGATCATCATCTACAACATTCCGCCGCGGTCGGTCATCGACATGTCGGTCGACACGATGAAGCGGCTCTATGAGCTGAAGAACATCGCCGGCGTGAAGGATGCGACCGGCAATGTCGTGCGCGCCAGCCTGCAGCGGCAGGCAATGGGGCCGGACTTCGTCCAGTTGTCGGGCGAGGATGCCAGCGCCATCGGCTTCAACGCCCATGGCGGGCATGGCTGCATCTCCGTCACGTCGAACGTCGCCCCGCGCCTGTGCGCCGAGTTCCAGGAAGCGATGCTGGCCGGCGACTACGCCAAGGCGATCGGCTACCAGGATCGCCTGATGCCGCTGCACACGGCTCTTTTCATCGAGACGAACCCGGCGGGGCCGAAGTACGCCCTGTCGGCGCTGGGCCGCATGTCCGACGAGGTGCGCCTGCCGATGGTGGCGGCGACGGAACCGACCCGCGCGGTCATTCGTTCGGCCATGGTCCATGCCGGCCTGCTGAACGGCTGAGGGCGGAGCGGGCAAGCACGGTGGCGATCAAGGGGAAGAACGACCCGAACTACAAGGTGGCGGCCGAGAACCGGAAGGCCCGGTTCAACTACGAGATCGGCGAGACCTTCGAGGCCGGGATCATGCTCAGCGGCACGGAGGTGAAGTCGCTGCGCGGCGGCAAGGCGACGATCTCGGAGAGCTACGCCGGGGAGAAGAACGGCGAGATCTTCCTCGTCAATGCCTACATCCCCGAATACCTCCAGGCCAACCAGTTCAATCATGAGACGAAGCGGCCACGAAAGCTGCTGCTCCACAAGAGCCAGGTCAACAAGCTCATCGGCGCGGTGCAGCGCGAGGGCCTGACGATTGTCCCGCTGAAGATCTATTTCAACGACCGGGGCCGGGCGAAGGTCGAGATCGCGCTCGCGCGCGGCAAGAAGCTCCATGACAAGCGCGAGACCGAGAAGGAGCGCGACTGGAGCCGCGAGAAGGGTCGCCTCCTGCGCGACAAGGGCTGAGCGACCCCGCGTCCTCGCCTCGTCACCACGATTTCAGGCTCGTCCCGCCATCCCGCCTGCGCGCCCGGTTCGCACGAAGACCAATCCGCGCGCCATGGCCCGCCCGACATCCGGTCGGCGAGTCGCATCAAGGGCTTGGGGCGTTCTGCTCCGGACTTGATTCAGGTCGGCCGGCTCCGTCCGCCGGTTCGATCAGGTCCCACCTGTTGCCATAAAGGTCGCGAAAGACCGCGACGCGGCCATAGACCTCATGCCTCGGCTCCTCCTCGAAGCGGACGCCGCCGGCGCTCCATCGTGCGTGGTCGCGCGCGATGTCATCCGTCTCGACAAAGAAGCCGACCCGGCCGCCGGCCTGCCGCCCGATGGCGGCCGCCTGCTCGCCGTCGCCGGCCCTGGCGAGGAGCAGAGAGGCGCCGGAGCCGCCGGGCGACACCCTCACCCACCGTTTCCCGTCGCCGAGCGGCGTGTCCTCCGTGAGAGCGAAACCGAGGACGCCGACGAAGAAGGCAATGGCCTCGTCATAGTCGCGAACCACGAGCGCGACGGTCGCAAGCGTTCGCGTCATGGCCCCGATCCGGCGAACCCGGTGCGTTGCGCAATCTGCCGGATCGCGCCGCGGAAGGGATGGAAGGTGAAGCTGACGCGGTGCTTGCCCGGCGGCACGGCGACGGCGCGGAACAGGACGTTTGCCCGAAGCATCCGGGCCGGTTCGCCATCCACGCGCGCCTCCCACCACGGGTGCCAGACGTCGTTCAGGACGACCCAGCCGCCGTCGGGCGACTCCACGTCGACGTCGATCGCGGTCGTCGTGTAGCGGGTGAGGGCTGCTGTCCCGGGACGCGCGACCGCGCCGGGTCCGACGAGCCCCGGCAATCCGTCCAGGAGCACCGTCCGGCGCGGGTCGAAGCCCGCCGGCCAGCGGCCCGAGGCGATGATCTCCTCGAAATCCGCGCCTTCCGCCCGCGTCGCGAACAGCACGCGGGGCAGGGCGCGGGGGTTTTCGTACAGGAAGGCGTCGGCGGTGCGGCCGAGAGGCACGAGATCCCCGGGTCTCAGCGCGGGATCCATCTCCTCCACAGGGATGCGGGTGGCGAGGATGCGCAGACCCAGCATGTCGGCCAGCAGCGAACGGTAGGAAGGGAAGAGCGGCGCGAAGGTCCGCTGGCTCGGCAGGGCCACATGGTCCTGCGCGCCCGTGGCGCGGGTGTAGGCGTCGAGATGGACCGGATTGTAGCCCAGCGTGTGGTCGAAGCGATGCACCATCGTCGCGTTGGGCCAGTGGAAATCGATGCCGGCGAGTTCCACCCGGTCGCGCCTGTCGGGCGCCGTGCCGGTCGCAAGCCGCTGCCGGATCAGCGCGATCGTCGGATTGGCCGTGTCGGCGCGCAGCACGTCGTAGGTCCCCGGTGGCAGGGCGGTCGACTCGTTCGGCCCGTTGTTCCAGCCGAGGTCGAGCACAAGGACCGCCGCCAATGCCGCCGCCGACACCGTCGGCATGCCCCGTCCGGCCAGGCGAGGCGCGGCCCACAGGGCGACGACGGACAGCGCGACGAAGGCGAGGCCTGTCAAGATCGGCAGGGTGGCCTGCCCCAACCGGTCCTTCCACGCCGCCACCGCCACGCACGCAGCGAAGCCGGACGCCACCAGCAGGACGGCGAGCAGCAGCCGGGGCCCGGTCCAGGCGGGCAGGGACCGCGTCATGTGCCGATGGACGCAGTAGCCCGCGAGGATCGCGCCGACGGCGCCGATCAGGAAGGTCGCGTCGGCCGGCCGTCGCCACAGCCCGACGCCGGGCAGGTGGAACATCAGCGCGAAGCCCGGCGTGTAGCGCCCCAGCGCGTAGACAGCCAACGACATCAGCACTGCGACGAAGAACCTCACCTCCCGCGACGACATCGCGCCTCGTGCGACGCCGAGTTCAAGGAGCGCGACGAGCGGCAGCGCGCCCATGTAGACGTTGCTCATGTTGCGGGCGAGGAAGAGGTCGACCGGGCCCCAGTGCGGGCTGGGCTGGCCCCAGAAGTCGGCAAGCGGGCCGTCGGTTCCGTAGAGATTGGCGACGAAGGCTGTCAGCAGGGACGCGGGATGCAGCGACCCGCGTTCGGCGCCGGCGAGGTCGATGATGCTGGCGCGGCTCGTCTGTTCCGCCAGCAGGACGGTCAGGACCAGCGGCACCACGGTCACGGCCAGTCCCGCCGCCGTCGCCGCCAGCAGGGGCCTCAACGCCGCGATGGCCCGGCCGCCGGGGTCCGGGCCGCCGATCAGGTGCGTCACGACGCGGGCGGCGAGGACGTAGGCTCCCAGCATCGCCACCTGGTCGCGGTTGATGACCATGACCCCGGCGATGACGCCGGCGGCGAGGCCCCAGCGCGCCGAACCGCGTGCAAGCGCCCGCTCCAGGGCCCAGAACGCGAGCGGAAACCAGCCAAGACTGAGGATCTGTCCCGTGTGCTGGATGCGCCAGGCCGCCGATCCGCCGAAGGCGAAGGCGAGCGCGGCGACGACCGCTCCGCTCCAGTGCCATCCGCGGTCGCGAAACAGCAGGACAAGCCCGAGGGCTCCCGCCAGCAGCATGGCGAAGGCGACGGCGTCGGCCGCGACGAGCCCCGGCGAGGGATCGAGCGCGGCCACTGCGAGGTGGGCCGGCGAGAAGACCAGCGATTGCGGGTCGGCGACGTGCGGCGATCCGGCGAAGACGAAGGGATTCCAGAAGGGACTTTCGCCGCGATGGAGGCTGTCAGCGAGGAACTGGAGCTGCGGCTGAAAATGCGCCTTGGCGTCCCACGGCACGGTCACCCGTCCCGACAGCCAGGGCGACGCGAGCGCCGCCCATCCCAGCGCCACCAGAAGGACCGCGCGACCCAGCGGCCAGGGGCCCGGTGGAGCGGCGCCGGTCATGACGGCGCGGTCCCGTCAGTCGTCGAGCGGGCGGTGGGCGACGAGTTCCTCGAGGTCGATGAAGTGGCCGGCCCGGTCGCGCTTCGACGCGAGATACAGGACGTTCTCCGTGGTGGGGCGACCGTGCACGCGGCGCTCCTCCACGACGTCGAGGCCGGCGCGCTTGAGGGCGGCGATCTTGACGGGGTTGTTGGTCATGATCTCGACCTGCATCACGCCGAGCTGCTTCAGCATCTCGGCGGCGAAGTCGAAGCGACGCTGGTCCAGGTCGAAGCCGAGCATCTCGTCGGCGTCGTAGGTGTCGTAGCCCTGGCTCTGCAGCTTGTAGGCGCGGATCTTGTTGGCGATGCCGTTGCCGCGGCCTTCCTGGTCGAGATACAGCAGTATGCCGCCGCCGTTCTCGGTCATGAAGCGCACGGTGCCGCGCAGCTGGTCGCCGCAGTCGCACTTCAGGCTGCCGAACAAGTCGCCGGTGAGGCAAGCCGAGTGCAGGCGCACCGGGATCGGCCCCGAGAGGTCCGGCTTGCCGACGACGATCGCGACCTGGTCGCGCAGGCCCTCGCCGCCGCGGAACACGACGAATTCGGTGTCCTGGGCCCCCTCGAGCGGAACGGGGGCGCGGCTGATGAGGCGCACGGACTGGGCGGCGGCGAGCCGGTAGCTGCGCAGCGCCTCGCCCTCGACGCGCATGACCTCGCTTGCAACGCTCGCCGGGTCGACCGGGATCACGAGAACGGCGGGCAGCACGAGCGACAGGGTGGCCAGTTCCAGCGCCATCAGGTCGATGGCCGAGGCGGCGGCGACCGGCGCGTCTGCCCGGGCGTCGATCTTCAGGGCAAGCGCTTCGATGCGCTGGCGGTCGACATCGGGAAAGGCGAGGGAGCCGGGCAGCGTCCGGTCGAGGCCGAGCCGGCGAAGCCGCGCGGAGGGAAGGACGAGGCGCGCACGGCCGGCAGCGACCTCGTCGAGTTCGTCCGCGGCCTTGTCGTCGATCGCTTCGACGCCGATCACGAAGGCGGCGTGGCCCTCGTTCAGGATCAAGACCGGGCGGCCCGCGCGGAATTCGGAAACGGCGCGCTCGGCGGCGGTGTGGTCACCATCCGCCATCAGTCCAATCGTACGCTCGGGACGCAGCATTGTTTCCTCGTGCCGGTCAGTCGTCACCGGCTTGGTCATTGGAATTGACGGCTTAACGATAGGGCCTAGGTTTCCGCCTTCAAGAGCGTCAGTATCACCCGATGCTGTTCAACCTTAGCGCGACCAACTAGGTTCCCCTTTTGCTTCATTCACACGCACGTCGCGGAAAAGGCAAGTCCGTTGATGAAGTCGGTCCGTTCGGGCCGATTGTTTCACATCGGGGGCCAGGAGCTTTCGTTATCGCGCAATTGGGGCAATCGCTGGACGGACGGATCGCGACCCCGACGGGCGAGTCGCGCTGGATCAACCGGGATGCAGCCCTCGATCACCTGCACCGGCTGCGGGCGCATGTCGATGCGGTGATGGTCGGCGTGGGTACCGTCGTGGCGGACAACCCGCAGTTGAATGTCCGCCGGGTCGAGGGGCGTCATCCTGCGCGGGTCGTGATCGATCCGTCCGGGCGGCTGCCGCCCGGGATGGCCTGCATGGACGCCTGCGAGACGCGCCGGCTCGTTGTTCGCGGCGCGCCGGGGCCCGCGGCCGGAGCGGGGGTCGAGGAGATCGTCCTGCCGTCCGGGCCCCACGGCATCGCGCCGGGGGCGATCCTCGAGGCGCTCGTCGCGCGCGGCCTGACGCGCATCCTTGTCGAAGGCGGCGCGAACACCATTTCGAGATTCATCGACGCGGGCTGCGTCGACAGGCTGCATGTCCTCGTGGCGCCGATGATCATCGGTTCGGGCAAGACCGGGCTCGACCTGTCTCCGATCGACACGCTGACGCGGGCGCTCCGGCCGAAGACGACCGTGACCGTCCTCGAGGACGGCGACGTCCTGTTCGACTGCGATCTGAGGTCGGCGGCCTGAGGCCCCGGCCATGCGAGGGGAGGCGGCGATGGCGAGTGCGGCGACAACCAACCCAGCGGACGCGTCCATCCGGGGATACTCGACGGCCGCGCGCGTCCTGCACTGGACCGCGGCCTTGTTCGTCGCGATCCTCGTGCCGGTCGGACTCGCCATGACGCGGACGGGGCAGGGGCCCCTGACCAACGCGCTCTACGAGCTGCACAAGTCCTTCGGCATCCTGATCTTCGTCGTGATGCTGGCCCGTGCCGCCTTCCGCCTCGTCCGCGGCGCGCCGCCGCCCGCGCCGGGATTGTCAGCCGTGGAGCTGTTTCTTTCGAAGGCGGTGCACGTGGCGCTCTACGTGCTCCTGCTCGCCATGCCGATTTCAGGCTATGTCGGCGTCTCGATGTGCTGCTCGCCCGTGAACCTCTTCTGGACCGTTCCGGTACCGATCCAGTTCTCCGGCAGCGAGGCGACCGTGAAGTCGATCCTCTGGATGCATTCCATGGCGAGTTACGTGCTCATCGGGCTGTTCATCCTGCACATGGCCGGCGTCGTGAACCACGCCATGATCAAGCGTGACGGCGTGCTCGCGCGGATGTGGCCCATCCGAGGCTGATCGGGCCGTCGCCCTATCGCCTGTCCGCTTCCCGCAGGGGCAGTTGGGCCGCGCTGGAGGCGCGCGCAAGCCCGCCGCGAGGGGAACCAAGGCCCGGTCCCGGCCATCGCCGGGTCGCCCGATGCGGCAACACCCTCAACGACGGCGTACGGGCCCCTTGGAATTCACCGCGCCCTTGATCGTGCCTTCCTGCACGGTCACGGCACTGTCCCGCTGGCGCCGCACCCATCCTTCTCCACCCAGTGAAGAAGGCGCGCAGCGAGGGGTGACGGCCGGGCGCGACGTCGTCGAGCCGTGAGTGCGGATGGGGCAATGACGGGGCGGTCAGGCCGGCGGCCAGGCGAGGATGTCGACATGGCCGACGATGGCGGACGCCGAGGCCCGGGCCTTCGCCCACTCCTGTGCCTGCGTCGGCGTGACGCCGCCGGCCTCGGCAGCCGCAGCGGCGATGCCGGAGGCGAGTTCGCCGAGGAGGGCACGGCTCCCCTCGCCGAGGCGCCAGGGGCTGGAGGCCGACTCCACCGTGTAGCCCGCGGCGGCGAAGGCCCGTTCGAGTTCGGCCGCGGCCCGCGGTCCCGCGGCCGGGCCGAAACCCTTGTCGCGGCCCTGGTGCGCGTGGAAAGCGGCCAGGACAGCGTCGTCGAGGGGATGCGGCGGGCTCCAGCGCTCGGTGCCGTCATAGGTGAGCACGGTGTAGAGCGGCAGGCTCTGGGCCGCGAGGTCTCCGGCGAAACCGGCGATCCAGCCGGCGGAGACGAGATCGAACAGTGCCGCGGCGGTGACGAGATCCGGAGCCGGGTCGAGGCATGTGGCCAGGTCGCGGGTCAGGTCCGCCTGGCGGAAGATGACCTGCGCCGTGCGCCCCGCCTTCCCGATCACGAGCGCGTCGCCCTCGCTCGAAGCCGTGTCGGCCCAGGCGGCGAGGCGCTCCCGCGCGACCGCCAGCAGGGCGGGATCCCAGTCCACCAGCGTCCAGGTCTGCCGGTCGGGAAGGATCGGCAGCAGGGCGCGCAGGTTCGATCCGGCGCCGCAGCCGAGGTCGACGACCCGCACGGCCTCATGTCCCGCGAACCGTGCGGCGAGGGCGGCGGCGAGGCGCCTGTCGCGGGCCGCGTGGTCGGCGGGCTCGCGCAGGGCGAGCCAATCGGGGGAAAAGCCGCTCATCCGTTCAGGCTCCGGCTGTCTTGAGAACGTCGGCGACGATGGCGGCCGTCCGCGGCCAGCGCGGCAGGGACCGGCCCGCCGTCCAGGACGCCTCGGCCAGCGCCGCGCGGCGGGCCGGATCGTCGAGAAGGCCGGCTATCGCGTCGCGCAGGGCCGCCGCGTCGCCCGGCGGCACCTTGAGACCGGCGCCGTCCGGCACCGTTTGCGCCGCCGCGCCCCCGGTGGTGCAGACGACGGGCAGGCCGCGCGCCAGCGCTTCCGCCAGCACCATTCCGTAGCCCTCGAACAGCGAGGACATGACGAACAGGTCCGCGCCCGCATAGGCCGCGTCGAGGGCCGGGCCGTCGAGAGCGCCTTCGATCGTGATGCGGTCCGACAGGCCACGCTCCGCGACGAGGGCCCTCACGCGCGCCGCTTCGGCGGGATCGCGGTCGTCCGGGCCGACGATGCGCAGCGTCCAGGCGCGGTCTGCAAGGCCGGCCATGGCCTCGACGAGGACGCCATAGGCCTTGCGCGGGGAAATCGACCCCACGGCTATCAGGCTGGGCACGGGCCCGCCGGATCCGCCGGCGCGGGGGGCGGGATCGGTGCCCGGTTCCGCCACGGCGATGCGGGACCGCGGAACGCCGTAGTCGGCGGCGAGGATGTCGGCGGTGAGCGGACTCGTGACCACGACGGCGACGGCGCGGGCCAGCGCGCTCGTCTCGCTCGCGGCCAGCGCACGCCGCTGGCGGTCGTTCAACCCCGTCTCGAGCGCCAGCGGGTGATGCACCAGCGCGACGAAGCGGCGGTCGATGTCCTTCAGGACGAGGTCCGTGAGCGCGCCGAAGGCGAGCCCGTCGACCATGACCACCGCGTCCCGAGGGGTCTGCTTCAGCAGGTATCCCGCCTCGCCCAACTCCGGAACGGACGCGAACGGAAACCCGCCCGGCAGGACCAGGTGACGCACGGGCACGCCGGCGGCCGGCAACTCCGCGAGGAGCCGCCGGTCATAGGCATAGCCGCCGGTCGGGGTCGCGAGGTCGCCCGGGATGGCGAAGACGACGTCAGGCAACGACCGGCCCTTCGAACCAGGCCCGGGCCACGTGCGACTCGTGCAGCATGACGCGGATCTTGACGATCCCCTCGGAGCCCGGCCCAAGCTCGCCGTTGCGGGCGGCGGCGGCCATGCGGTCGAAGATGTGCTTCGAGAGGAATTCCGTCGTCGTCTGCTGGCCGGCGAACTCGGGCACCTCGTCGAGGTTGCGGTAGTTCAGCGGGCCGAGCGTGGCCTTCAGCGCGTCATGCGCGCGGCCGATGTCGACGACGACGTTGTCGGACGTCATCGTTTCGCGAAAGAACGCGACATCCACGACGAAGGTCGCCCCGTGCAGGCGCTGGGCGGGGCCGAAAAGGTCCCCCTTGAAGCTGTGCGCGATCATGATGTGGTCGCGCACTTCGACGGCGAACATGGGCAGGCTCCTCGGTCGGGGCACGGTGTCGTGCCGGTCAGGGATAACGGACGGCGGTGACGAGTCCCGGCGCCTGGGCAGCGAGGATACGCGGAATGGCGGCCGGGAGATCTGAAAAACCGATCTCCTCGGTGATCAGCGCGTCGAGGCGGGGGTCGTCGAGCATCCGCAGGGCAGTCGCCATGCGGCGGGCGTAGCTCCAGCGCGGCCGGCGCGCCGGCGACACGTGGCCGACCTGCGACGAGACCAGCCGCAGGCGACGGCTGTGGAAGGCCCCGCCCAGAGGTGCGGGTGTCGTGCCGTCGCCGTACCAGCTCATCTCGACGACGGTCGCCTCGAAGCCCGCGGCGTCGATCGCGGTCGCCAGTCCGCCGGCGGACGCACTCGTGTGGAACACGATGTCGGCGTCGCCGGGGACCGTATCAGGGCCCGCGAAGGCCATCCCGAGCGATTGCGCGGTGGCGGCGCGGGCAGGCGCGACGTCGACGATCGTCACCTCGGCGCCCGGCAGCCGGGCGCAGATCCATCCCGTCAGCAGGCCGACGACGCCGGCGCCCACGACGACGATCCGGTCGCCCGGCCCGGCGCCGGAGTCCCACACCGCGTTCAGCGCCGTCTCGACATTGGCCGCCAGGATCGCCCGGCGGGCGGGCACGCCGGCGGGGATCACGTTGACCATCGCCGCCGGGGCCGCGAAGCGGTCCTGGTGGGGGTGGAGAACGAAAACGGTGCGCCCGGCGAGCGGATCGGGGCCCTGCTCGACGGTACCGACGGCGCAGTAGCCGTACTTGACGGGGAAGGGGAAGTCGCCGCCCTGCAGAGGCGCGCGCATCCGCGCGTGTTCGCCGGCCGGCACCCGCCCGGACGCGACGAGGCGCTCCGTTCCGCGGCTGATCCCGCTCCATAGGCCCCGGACGAGCACGGAATCGGGGCCCGCCGCCACGGGTTCGGCCCGCAGTTCGGCCGTCATCGGCGCGACGTACCACAGCGCCCGTCCCGAAGCCCGGTCCGGCGTCAACGCCGGCGCCGGCGCCTCGATCGGCGTCCCCTCATTGCCCAAAGGACTGTTCCCCTCTATCTCCGTCGACGGTTGCGTTCCCGTTGTGCCGTCCGGCGCGCGGTTTTTCCAGTCCTGGCGTATCTCCCATGACATCGACCACCCCGGCGGGCCTGCAGTCAACGGCCGAGCTTGCACGACGGCGCCTGATCGTGGCGGCCCTGAACGCCGTGACCTACGTCGCTCTGGCGGCGGTGATGGTGCGGGTGCTCGGCGCGGGCGGCTGGACGGTCATCGACGCGCTGATGCTGGTGTGCTTCCTGCTGGCGGCGCCGTGGAGCGTGCTGGGCTTCTGGAACTCCGTCATCGGGCTGTGGCTGCTCCATGCCACCCGCGATCCATGGAAGCAGACGGCGCCCTTCCTCGCCGCGCTCGAGGACGACGACCCGCTGACCATCCGCACCGCGGTGCTCCTCACCCTGCGCAACGAGGATCCGGCGCGCGCCATGGCGCGGCTGCGCATCGTCAAGGACAGCATCGAGCGCACCGGGGAAGGGGAGCGCTTCGCCTATTTCGTGCTGAGCGACACGAACGACCCCACCGTGGCCGCCGCCGAGGAACTCGCCTTCGCCGGGCTCAAGGCGGCCGACGCCCATCCCGCCCGGCTCACCTACCGGCGGCGCGAGGTCAACACGGGCTTCAAGGCCGGCAACGTCCGCGACTTCTGCGACCGCTGGGGCGCCGACTACGAGCTGATGCTGCCGCTCGACGCCGACAGCCTGATGGACGGCGAGACCGTCGTCCGGCTCGCGCGCATCATGCAGGCCTATCCGAAGCTCGGCATCCTGCAGAGCCTGGTCGTCGGCCTGCCGTCGAAGAGCGCGTTCGCGCGGCTGTTCCAGTTCGGCATGCGCCAGGGCATGCGGCCCTACACGATGGGCAGCGCGTGGTGGGCCGGCGATTGCGGCCCCTTCTGGGGCCACAACGCGATGGTGCGCATCGCCCCCTTCGCCAACGAGTGCCACCTGCCGATCCTGCCGGGCAAGCCGCCGCTGGGGGGGCCCATCCTCTCGCACGACCAGGTCGAGGCGACGCTGATGCGCCGTGCCGGCTACGAGGTCCGCGTGCTGCCCCAGGAGTGCGGCAGCTGGGAGGAAAACCCGCCGACCGTGCTCGAATTCACCCGCCGCGACCTGCGCTGGTGCCAGGGCAACATGCAGTACTGGCGGCTGACGGCGCTGCCCGGCCTCTACCCGATGAGCCGGTTCCAGCTCGCCTGGGCGATCCTGATGTTCATCGGCATCCCGGCCTGGACGCTGATGTTCGCGCTCGCGGCGCTGAAGCCGTTCGAGACGGCGGACCTCGCGGCCGGATATCCGGCCGGCGCGGCGCTGTTCGTCTATCTCGCCTTCCTGGCGATGTTCCTTGCCCCCAAGCTCGCCGGCAGCCTCGACGTCCTGCTCACGAAGGGCGGCACGGCGCGCTATGGCGGGACCCTGCGCTTCGGCACGGGCGTCGTGGCCGAACTCGTCTTTTCCTTCCTCGTCGGCGCGGTGACGACGCTGCGCACCAGCCTGTTCATGGTCGGGCTGCTGTTCGGCAAGTCCGTCACCTGGAATGGCCAGGCGCGGGACGCCCATGCGCTCTCCTGGGCGACGGCGGTGGCCGGGCTGTGGCCGCAGACGCTGTTCGGGTCGACGGTGATCCTGCTGCTGGCGATCGGCGCGCCGACCGCGCTCGCCTGGGGCCTGCCGCTGCTGGCGGGCTTCCCGCTCGCCATCCCGTTCGCCGTGCTGACCGCCGATCCCGCCCTGGGGGCCACCCTGGCGCGCTGGAAGCTGTGCGCCATCCCGGAAGAGATCGACCCGCCGGCCGAGGTCCTGGCCCTTGCGGGCGGCGACGACACCGACGCCTTCCGGGCGGCGGCATGACCCTGGCGGGCCGCATCGCGACGCTGAAGGCGCTGTGGCGCTCGGTCCGCGTCTACCATCTCGACCGGGCGCATCACCGGGCGATGGATGCGCTCTACGGCCGCTTCGTGCCGCGGGGCGGCCTCGTCTTCGACATCGGCGCCCATGTGGGCGACCGCGTCTCGTCCTTTCGCCGGCTCGGCGCCCGCGTGGTGGCGCTCGAGCCGCAGCCCGGACCGGCCGCCGTGATCCGGCTGATCCACGGACGCGACCGCGGCGTGACGCTGCTGCGCGCGGCTGCCGGTCCGAAGGAGGGCGAAATCGTCCTGCACGTCAACAGCCGCAACCCCACCGTCTCCACCGCGTCGCGCGACTTCGTCGCTGCGGCGGACGGGGCGGGCGGCTGGGAGGGCCAGGTCTGGGACGAGCAGATCACGGTCCCGCTCGTGACGCTCGACGGGCTCGCGGCCGCGCATGGCCGGCCGGACTTCATCAAGATCGACGTCGAGGGCTTCGAGGATTCCGTCCTCGAAGGGCTGCGAACGCCCGTGCCGGCGCTCTCCTTCGAGTTCACCACCATCGCCCGCGACGTGGCCGCCCGCTGCATCGCGCGGGCTTCGGCCCTCGGGCCCTACCGCTTCAACGTCGCTCTGGGCGAAAGCCAGCAGCTGGCCTTTCCCGAACCGGTCGACGGCGCGGCGATGCTCGCCTACGTCGAGGCGCTTCCGCACGAGGCCAATTCCGGCGACATCTATGCCATCCTGCCGTCTGCGGGCGGTTCATCCGGGAGTGCTCCATGACCCTCCTCACACGCCGTGGCCTCATCGCGGGCGGGCTTGCCGGGGCCGCAGCGCCCCTGCTGCCCGCGTCCCTGCGCGCCGCCGACGATCTCGCCGTCACCGTCGCCAACCGCAGCGAGCCGGTGCTCTGCGCCGAGAAGGACAACATCGAGCTCACCTTCGCCTCGCAGCAGTTGCGCTCGCTGCGCATCCAGGCGGTGCACCCGTCCTTCATCGGCACCATCGTCGCCGACCGCTGGGCGCCCGACTTCACCAGCTGCGACATGACGGCGGATCCCGTCTTTGCCGCGCAGGCCCGCCGCTCCACCTTCTTCGAGACGCCGGAGATGTGGCTGACGGGCTATACCTTCCCCTCGTTCTGGCGGCCGAACACCGTGCCGGTGCGCGTCGGCAACCGGGTGGAGCAGGGCTTCCACGTCGTGCAGCTCTGGGTGCGCTTCCGCGAGCGGGCGGAGGAGGTGCTGGTGTTCTATCCGCCGGACGGCTACTGGCGCGCCCGCCCGCTGCCGCCGCCTCACATGCGCTGGAGCGCCTATGGCAGCTCCTTCCTCGTCGGCCCGGTCGAGATCCAGGAGCGTCCCATCGTGGCGCTGAAGGAGATCGCCTTCGATCCGGACACCACCACCTTCACCCTGTCCTTCGTGCAGGGCGGCTCGGCGAAGCTCACCATGGCCGTGCTGGACCAGGACCACATGGCCATCGACGTGACCTATGACGGGCCGATGCCGGGCGGTCTGCCGTTCGCGTCGCTGCGCTCGATGTACGCCACGGAATTCAACTCCGACGTCGCCCGCGTCGCCTGGCGCACCATGGGCGGCAAGGGATGGGGCGAGGCGCCGATCCTCGACTGGAAGGGCGGCGAGAGCGTCGAGGTCTGGACCGGCCGCGTCGTGGCCTCGCGCCACAACACCAGCGCCCCGGACATGGTCTTCGGCCGCTTCTCCCGGCAGCCCGCTCCGTTCGTCAAGCCGGTGGTGAAGCCTTAGCGGATCCGAACCCGGCGGTCGGTCAGCCGGCCGCCGGAGCCTGCGTTTTCATCGGACGATGGGAGCCGCCAAGGGCTCCGGATCGCCCCCGCGCCATCACCCGGCCCCCTTCGTGTCGTCAGCCGCCCGCGTCGAGTTCGGCGCGGACCGCGGCGAACACCGCCCGGAACATGTCGGGCGTCAGGCGGCGCGTCTGCGTGTTGTAGCGGGAGCAGTGGTAGCTGTCGTACAGCGCGAGGCCGCCGAGGTCATGGCGGGCGGCGTGGCGGAACGCAAAGCCGTTCGGCGACCGGCCCAGCGCCCGAAGCGTCGATTCATGGGCGATCCGGCCGAGTGCCACGATCGCCTTCAGGCGTGGCAGGGCGGCGACCGTGGCGGAGAGAAACGGCCTGCACGTGGCGATCTCGCCGCCGGTCGGCTTGTTCTCCGGCGGCACGCAGCGCACCGCGTTGGTCAGCATCGTGTCGACCAGCGACAGGCCATCGTCCGGTCGGGCGGCGAAAACGCCGCGCGAAAAACCGTAGGCCGAAAGGGTCTCGTAGAGCAGGTCTCCGGCGTAGTCGCCGGTAAAGGGACGACCGGTCCGGTTCGCCCCGCGCAGCCCGGGCGCGAGGCCGACGATCAGCAGGCGGGCACCGGGATCGCCGAAGGAGGGGACGGGCGCGTTGTGCCAGTCCGGCTGGCGGCTTTTCGCCTCGTGGCGGAACGCGACGAGGCGCGGACAGGCAGGACAGTCGCGCGACGGCTCACGGGCCGGCGGCGGGGCTTGCGACGGGGGCGGGACGAGCGAGGGCATCGGCCCTCTTAGCCCATGTCGGGAGTGTCCCGCCAGAGCCCGTGAGGGTCGCCGCGTCCCGCAATTCAGGCGTCAGCGCTGGTCTTCGCCCGGCTCCGCGCCGGGGGATCCGGCGGGGCGGCGCTCGAAGGTCCGGGGCGGACGCTCGGCACGCTCCGACGGGTCGCGGCCGATGCGCGGGATCAGCTGCACGATGTCGATGAACTCGTCCGCCTGGCGGCGCAGTTCGTCGGCCACCATCGGAGGCTGGGAGGTGATCGTCGAGACGACCGACACCCGCACGCCGCGGCGTTGCATGGCCTCGACGAGCGAACGGAAATCGCCGTCGCCGGAGAACAGCACCATGTGGTTGATGAAGGGCGCGAGCTCGAGGGCGTCGATCGCCAGCTCGATGTCCATGTTGCCCTTGACCTTGCGGCGGCCCGTCGAGTCGACGAATTCCTTCGTCGGCTTGGTGACGACGCGGTAGCCGTTGTAGTCGAGCCAGTCGATCAGCGGGCGGATCGAGGAGTACTCCTGATCCTCGATCAGGGCGGTGTAGTAGAACGCCCGGAGAAGGTTGCTGCGCCCCTGAAACTCCTTGAGGAGCCTCTTGTAATCAATGTCGAAACCGAGTGCCTTGGCCGTGGCGTAGAGATTGGCGCCATCGATGAAAATGGCCGTTCTTTCTGTGGTTTGCATTTCTCAATCCTGCAATTTTCGGCAATGTCGTAACGTGGAGCCTGAACGGTCCCCGCGTGGGCGGGTCGATCGAAACATTCAATGTTAAGCCTGCGAGAGCGAGCTTGACCTGTTCGACTCTTGCAACCGGAAGTTGATAAGACATAAGGACTCCGCGTCTCGCGTTGTCAAGCTGGAGCGGAGCCTTTCCGGGACCGGCCGCTTGATTCCGGGCCTGCGATGGTGTACCGCCCGCAATCCGTTTTCCGATCCCAACTCCTCATCACCCCGGAGTCCGCATGGCCCGCGTCACCGTCGAAGACTGCATCGACAAGGTCGACAACCGGTTCGAGCTGGTGCTTCTCGCCAGCCATCGCG
>CAZJCW010000085.1:0-15875 GCA_964544365.1 uncultured Alsobacter sp. | reverse complement strand
TCCTGCATTTCGTCGGCGCGAGCGACGACTACATCGCGCGCGAGTTCCAGAAGCATTTTCTGCGGCTTGGCCTGCGCGGCGGCGCCATCGGCGGAACCTGCGCCGCGATCTTCTTTCTCGTCGCGGGGCTCCTCGCGGCGACCGTCGTGGCGACGCCCGGCGGCACCCAGATCCAGGCGCTGTTCGGTTCGATCGATCTGGGAAAAGGCGGCTATCTGGCCATCGCGGCCATCGCCGGGGTGGTCGCCGCCCTGACGGCGGTCGTCTCGCGCCTCACGGTCCGGCGAACCCTGCTCGAGCTTGGCTAGTCGTTTGCGGCGGGTCTGCTATCCTGCGCCAACCCCTTGCCGCAATGAGAACTATGATCCCTTCCTGCGCGGTTGCTGGTTTGGGGGGAGCCGCCCCCGGGAGGGAGCAAGTCGGTTGTCATGGTCGCGATGGTTCGCCTGGCCAGAAATCTCGTCCTGACAGGGGCGATCGTGGCAAGCCTGGTGCTTGCTGCAGGCTTCTGGCTGTTCGTCGACGCCCTGGACCGCTCCGAGAGCGTGGTCCGGGAGCCGGTTGACGGGATTGTCGCGCTCACGGGCGGCGCCGAGCGCATCAACGACGCCGTCGACCTGCTGATGCGCGGGCGCGGCTCGCGCCTGCTGATCACCGGCGTGCACGAGAAGACCACCCGCGAGGAACTGTCCCGCGTTCACCCCGATGCGCGAGCAGCCTTCGCCTGCTGTGTCGACCTCGACTACCAGGCGTTGAACACGATCGGCAATGCCGAGCAGACCCGCCTGTGGGCGACCCAGCATGGCTTCCGGTCGCTCCTGATCGTCACGTCGAGCTATCACATGCCAAGGACGCTCGCCGAGATCGGGCACGTCCTGCCCGGGGTCCGGCTTTACGCCCACTCCGTCGTGCCGGAATCGATGGACATCGACGGGTGGTGGCGCGAGCCGTACCTCGCCAAGCTGCTGGCCGTCGAATACGTGAAATTCGTCGCGGCGATGGCCCGGATCCAGTTCGGCTATCGCGACGCGGGTACCGATACCGCTTCGGCCAGGAACGCAGCGGACTTGCGCCGGATGTGAGTCTGCGCCAAGGGAAGGGCCCCAGTTGCGGAGCTCCCATGCCCTCGCCGCGTTCCCTGGCGCTCAATGCCTGCCTCTACCTCAGTCTCGTCGCGATCATGATCGCCGCGATACCGGCCCTTTTCCTGCCCCGGTCGGCGATCCGGGCCTATGTCCGCGGCTGGGGACGGTACTTCGTCTGGCTGTGCCGCGTCGTCGGCGGGATCGGCCTCGAGGTTCGCGGGCGGGAGCATATCCAGAGCGGACCGCTGCTCGTGGCCAGCAAGCACCAGTCGATCTGGGAGACCTTCGCCCTGATCGGCCTCTTCGACGACCCGTGCTTCATCCTGAAGCACGAGCTGACGTGGATCCCGCTGTTCGGATGGTACGCCCTGAAGGCGCGCATGCTGCCCGTGGATCGCCGCGGTGGCAGCGGCGTGATGACCAAGCTCAACCAGCGCGCGCGCGAGGAAGTTCGCAACGGCGAGGGACGGCAGATCCTCTTCTTCCCCGAGGGAACGCGGCGTGCCGCCGGCGCACCGCCGGCCTATCGCCAGGGCGTCTCGCACGTCTACGAGAACCTCGGCGTGCCGTGCCTGCCGGTGGCGCTGAATTCGGGCCTCTACTGGCCCCGGCGCAGCCTGGCGCACAGGCAAGGCACCATCATCGTTTCGATCATGCCGGTCATTCCGGCCGGACTGCCCCGCGACGTCTTCTTCGAGAGGCTGAAGGAGACCATCGAGACCGAGATGGAGGTCATCCTGCGCGAGGGGCGCGCGGAGCTGGAGGGCCGGGCCCGGGCATCGACGGCCGCTTGACGTCGGGCAGGCGATCTGTTCTCTTTCTGTTCCCTCCATCGGGGAACGTCATTCATGCACGACATCGACTGCGGCCGGGCGACGTGTTCAGGCGCGGAGCCCTCGCGTGAAGTGCTGTCGGCCGCGAGGGCCCTCGGACTGGAAGGACGGTTCGGCGCGTGGCGCGGCCTGTCGGGGAGGCGGTATGTCGTGTCGTCGGTCGCGGTGGAGCGTCTCGGCGAGATCGGGCCCGCGGTCTTCGTCGCGTCCGCTCGCGACGAGGCCGGCCGCCTGAGGCTCTCCGCCGTGACGGCGGGCGATCCGGCCGCGGTTGTGCGTGATTCCCGGTTCAGGACGGCCGACGCCGTCGATGTTCATCTTCTGGCGGAGGACGACGCGGCGCGGGATCGTGTCGTGGCCGATCTCGGGGGGTCGGCGAAGCCGGCCCGGTCCGAGCGGGCAGCCGGCAAAGGACCATAGCCCGCCGGGAAGGCGCGATCGCCGGCCGCGCGTGCCTGCGTCGCTAGAGGGACACGTCCTCGACATCCTGCTGGGGCAGATGCCGGACGAGCCAGTCCAGGACCGGGTCGTGGATGCCGAGGCTCGAGAGCTGCGCGTGCGTGGCCTGAATGTACTCCGGGTTGCGGCCGGATACGCCGACGCCTTGCCGGACGTGCCGCAGCAGCTCCTCGGGAGGAAGGCCACTGGCATATTGCCGGTGCCGCCTGTCGACCGCGTAGGTCAGCGCGTCCACCACCCGTCCGTCGAGCAGGCGGACGCGGCGCCAGATTTCGCGATAGACGAGCGTCACCTGCTCGCGCGCCCGGAGATAGGCATGGGCCGCGGCGGCTTCGTCGGCAGGCACACGGAACGCAATGCCGCGGCAGGACCCGCCCCGGTCGAGACCGAGCACGAGGCCGGGTCGTTCCGGCGTGCCACGATGCACGTGCGAGTAGACGCAAAGCGAGCGGTGGAACCCGTGCAGCACGGCCTGGACGCGCTCGACATGGGAGAAGCCGGGGTTCCACATCAGCGATCCATAGCCGAACACCCAGATATCGCCCCGATCCGCTGTCATCGGTGATGTCGCTCCCGCTTGGCGGACCAGCGGCTAGCAGTTAGGACGACAGCACGCAACGAGAGGATCGGCCGCATGGCCCTCGTCACACGCCCCACGTCGTCACCTCCTCCAGTGCGCAGATCGGCCCGCCTGCGGATCTTCATGCCGACGCTGGGCCTGCTGCTCGTCATGGCCGGCGTCGCCGTCGTCTGGGCGTTCCTGTCCTGGCGCGCCGCAGAGGAGCTGGACGCATGGCTCCAGCGCGAGGCGGACCTCGGCCGCAGCTGGTCCTGCCCCGACCGCGCGATCGCCGGATTCCCGTTCCGGATCGAGGTCACCTGCACCAACCCCACCTTCACCGGCATCGCCGAGGGGCGGACGGTCCAGGGCAAGCTCGCCAAGGTGCACACGGTCGCGCAGATCTACAATCCAGGACACGTGATCATCGAAGCGGAGAGCCCGCTGGTGCTCGAGACAGGCGCCGGAGAGCGTTTGGAGTTTGACTGGCAGCTCGGCCGGGCCAGCATCCAGGGAAAGCCGGGGGCCGGACTGGACCGCTTTTCCGCCGAGTTGACTGAGCCCCGTCTGACCGTGTCGTCTGGTCGCGGCTCCGCGACTTTCACGGCCGGACTTGCCGACTTCCACATCCGGCGCGCACCCAATCGGCCGGCCGAGGACGGTGCCTTCGATGTGGCGTCCCGCATCACGCGCGGCGCCGTGCCCCCGCTGGACGCCTTGATCGGAGCCACCGCGCCGCTGCAAGCAGACCTTGTCGCGACGATCACCCGGGCCGAGCCGCTGGCCGGTCGTGGCCTCCCGGCCGAACTGGAGCGCTGGCGAACCAGCGGCGGCCGAATGCAGGTGTCGACGGCGATGGTCTCGCACGGGACGCGCCGCGTCGACGCCTCCGGAGACGTCGGCCTTGACGACGCGCACCGGCCACAGGGCAGGCTCGACGTCACCGTCTCGGGATTGGACGACCTTCTGGCGCGCTTTGGCCTTGGTGGCCGCAGCAGCGCGATCGGCGGGCTGATCGCCGGCGTTCTCGGAGGCCGCGCCGGCGGCGCGCAGGCCGCGCAAGCGCCGGGTCAGGGCGGCCCGCAAGCTCCGAAAGGTGTTGTCCTGCCCCTGCGGATGGATGGCGGACGCGTCCTTCTCGGGCCGATACCGGTGGCGACGCTCGCTCCGTTGTACTAGCGGGCGTCAGGATTCCGTCGGCTTGCGTCGCCCGAAGTCCGGCTCGGCGGTTTCCTGCCCGAGATCGATGATGCCGCGACGTATCGTGCGGGTTCGCGCGAAGAGATTGAACAGCGTCTCGCCGTCGCCCCATCGGATGGCCCGCTGGAGCGCCGACAGATCCTCGTTGAAGCGGCCGAGCATCTCGAGCACCGCATCCTTGTTGTTGAGGAACACGTCGCGCCACATCGTCGGGTCGGAGGCGGCGATCCGGGTGAAGTCACGGAAGCCGCCCGCTGAAAACTTGATCACCTCGGATTGCGTGACCTGCTCGAGGTCTGCGGCTGTCCCCACGATGTTGTAGGCGATCAGGTGCGGAACGTGGCTGGTAATGGCGAGCACGAGATCGTGGTGCGTCGGCGTCATCACCTCGACGTTGGAGCCGAGTCCCTCCCAGAACCCGCGGACACGCTCCACGGCCGCCGGGTCTGTTCCCTCCGGCGGGGTCAGGATGGACCAACGCCCCTGAAACAGCGTGGCGAATCCCGCGTCGGGACCGGATTGCTCCGTGCCGGCCACGGGATGGGCAGGAACGAAGTGCACATGCTCGGGGAGGAGGGGCTGGACCTGCGCGACGACGGCGCCCTTCACCGAACCCACGTCCGAGACGATCGCACCCGCTTTCAGCTCCGGCGCGATCTCCGCGGCCACGGAGCCGCACGCGCCGACCGGAACGCAGAGGACGACGAGATCCGCGTCCCTCGCGGCCGTTGCCAGATCCTCGACGACGTCTGCAAGGTCCAACTCGGCCACCCGGGCCCGCACGACCGCCGACGCGTCCGCAGCAACAATGACGCGCGCAAGGTTCATGCGCCGCACGGCCCGGGCCATCGACGAACCAATGAGCCCCAGACCGACGATGAGAATGCGGTCGAAAAGCGGCTCGGACAGCGGGGATCCGAGGCGATCCGTCACGATGCACCTCCCGCCATGAAGGCCTTGAGGCCTTCGACAACGAGCCTGTTGGCCTCCTCCGTCCCGACGGTCAGACGCAGCGCGTCGGGCAGGCCGTAAGCGCCGACGGCCCGCAGGATGATCCCTCGCCCTGACAGAAAGGCGTCCGCATCGCGCGCCGTACGTCCCGCGGCCTTCGGGAAATGGATCAACAGGAAGTTGCCGACACTCGGCGTGACGTCCAGCCCGAGGGCCTGAATTTCACGCGTCAGCCACGGCAGCCAGTGCTCGTTGTGAGCAATGGCGGCAGCCACGTGGCCTTCGTCCGAAAGGGCCGCGATCCCGGCCTCGATGGCCGGCCCGTTGACATTGAACGGTCCCCTGATCCGGTTGAGAGCATCGACGACGTGGGCGGGGCCATAGCACCAGCCAAGCCGGACCAGCGCCAGACCGTGGATCTTGGAGAATGTCCGCGTCATCACGACATTGTCGGACGTCGCAACCAGTTCGATGCCAGCCGAGTAATCGTTGCGACGAACGTACTCCGCATAGGCCGCATCGAGGACGAGCAGCACGTGCGGCGGAAGCCCGGCGTGAAGCCGCTTGACCTCCTCGAAGGGGAGGTACGTGCCGGTTGGATTGTTCGGGTTCGCGAGGAAGACGATCTTGGTGCGCGGGGTCACGGCGGCGAGGATGGCATCGACGTCCGCGGTGAACCGACGCTCCGGCACGACGACCGGCGTCCCGCCGGCCGCCAGGATGGCGAGCTTGTAGACGAGAAAGCCGTACTGCGAATACAGCCCTTCATCGCCTGGACCGATATAGGCCGACGTCAGGAGCGAGAGGATCTCGTCTGAACCGGAGCCGCAGACGATGCGAGCAGGGTCGAGCCCGTAGCGCGCGCCGATGGCCTCCCGCAACGCCACGGCGCCGCCGTCAGGGTAGAGTTCCAGCTTGTCGGCCGCCTTGGCGTAGGCGGCCCGCGCCCGCGGCGATGGACCAAGCGGCGTTTCGTTGGATGACAGCTTGAAGACCCGGCTCACGCCGGCGGGGGCCGCACTCTTGCCGGGGACATAGGGGTCGATGGACAGGACGCCCGGGCGCGGGGTGGGGCGAGCGGACGGGGGGACGGTGGCGGCTGTCATGGCTGCTGTTCCGAAGATGCGGCGGACGGTTCGAGGCGGAAGCGACTGGCGTGGCTGCCGATCTCCTGGATGTCGAAAACCCCGACATCGAGGCCGGACATGACGCCGTAGAACGTATCGAGGGTCACTGTGCCGGGCGTCGATATCAGCAGGCTGAGACCCCCCTGGTCGCCAGCCGAACTCTCCACTGCAGCGCCAAGACGAGCGAGAGCCTGCTGAAGGCCTTCGCGCCAGCGCTCGACGCCGAGTGCAAAAAGCACGACATCCCGCACCGCCGCGTCCTCGATGGGCTTGGAGACGACATAGACCGGAAGACCGGCCGGGTGGGACGGCCGCTCGACGAAGGGCAGCCGCGCAATGATCTTCGGACGTCCCTCGCCAGCCAGGGCGGTCCACCATGCACCGGCGCCGCGGCCCGGTTCGGCGCGAAAGACGCCGAGGTCGCCGACCGATTGCGCAACGGCATCGATGACCGCCGAAGCGTTCGGGTGCGGCACGAAGGGAACCGTGAAGCCGAAATGGAACCTCGCGGTGTCTCTCATCGGAGCATCGCCGCCCGACATGTCGGCGTGAACGCTGTAGGGCGCCTGGACGAAGGTGAAGGTCGAGATGATGACGCGCCAGATGCTTTCGACCGTATCGAACGGCAGCAGTCCGGCGTGGCGGGCCGCCATGGCCCGCATCATCGACGCTTCGCGGCCCGGTCGGAATGCGGACCCCGAGGCCTGCGTCTTCTTGACGGCAATCAACGTATCGATGATCGCCCCGCGCTCCATCAGAAGCCGATGCATGGCCTCGTCGATGCGATCGATCTCTCGGCGCAGGTCCGCGAGGGAGATGGGATTCGGCGCTTCGGCCATGGCGTGCCCGTCGTGGTGCAGAAGGCCCGCAGTCATAGTGGCTGAGCGGCACGAACGCAAAGTCCGCGGCAGAGCCAATGATCGATCCACCAAGCGCTGAGCGCGAATTGGCTTGCGGGCGGGACGGATGGACGCTAACCAAAACGTTCTGTACTCCGAACGAACCGGACTGAGAGCGGAACGTGACCATCCGCAGCCAAACAGTGTCCTCCGTGACCTCCCACGAGGCCGACCAGCCCTCGAGCCTGTCCGTGCAGTTCGGGCCCGACATGCCCCTGGAACTCGATTGCGGGGTTGCCCTCTCCCCCGTGACGGTCGCCTACCAGACCTACGGCACGCTCGACGCCCAGAAGAAGAACGCGGTGCTCATCTGTCATGCGCTGACAGGCGATCAGCATGTGGCCAACGTCCATCCTGTCACCGGCAAGAACGGATGGTGGGAAACGATGATCGGGCCCGGCAAGCCGATCGATACCAACCGGTTCTTCGTCATCTGCACGAACGTCGTCGGCGGCTGCATGGGCACGACGGGTCCGGCGTCGCGGAATCCTGGAACGGGCGAGCCCTACGCGCTTGATTTTCCCGTCGTCACCGTACGCGACATGGTCCGGTTGCAGGCCATGCTCATCGACCATCTCGGGATCGAGAGCCTGTTCTGCGTCGCGGGTGGATCCATGGGCGGGATGCAGGTCCTGCAATGGGCCGCCAGCTATCCCGACCGCGTGTTCTCCGCGCTGCCAATCGCCACGGCCGCGAAGCATTCCGCACAGAACATCGCCTTTCACGAGGTCGGCAGGCAGGCGGTGATGGCTGACCCGGAGTGGAAGGGCGGGCATTACCTCGCGGCCGGCGGGAGGCCCGAGAAAGGCCTGGCCGTCGCACGCATGGCGGCCCACATCACATACCTGTCGGAAAGCGCCTTGCATCGGAAGTTCGGGCGGAAGTTCCAGGATCGGGACGCACCAACCTTCTCGTTCGATGCGGATTTCGAGATCGAGAGCTACCTGCGCTACCAGGGGCGGAGCTTCGTTGAACGCTTCGACGCGAACTCCTACCTCTACCTGACCCGCGCGATGGACTATTTCGATCTCGCCGCCGACTATGGCGGCGTGTTGGCCCAGGCCTTCAGGGGCACGAAGACCCGCTTCTGCACGGTGTCCTTCACCTCCGACTGGCTCTTTCCGACGACGGATACCCGCGCGATCGTCCACGCCCTGAACGCTGCGGGCGCTTCGGTTTCGTTCGTCGAGATCGAGACCGACAAGGGCCACGACGCCTTTCTTCTGGACCTGCCCGAGCTCTTCGCGACGACGCGCGGCTTCATCGATGCTGCCGCGCGGGCTCGCGGGCTCGAGACCCCGGCGGAGCGCTGACGATGGGCGACGCTCTCTTTCCCACCGGCGCCTCGGCCACCCGAATCGACCTTGTTCTCGTCGCCGGCATGGTGGAGCCGGGTTCGCGGGTCCTCGACGTCGGCTGCGGCGACGGCACGCTGCTTCGAATGCTGCAGGACGGGCGCGGTGTGGACGCTCGCGGCATCGAGTTGTCGCAGGCCGGTGTGAACGCCTGCGTCGCGCGCGGCCTTTCCGTCATCCAGGGCGACGCCGACACCGACCTCGCGGCGTATCCGGACGACAGTTTCGACTATGTGATCCTGTCGCAGACGCTGCAGGCAACGCACCGCCCCAAGGTCGTGCTCGAACACATGCTGCGCATTGGCCGGCGCGCCATCGTGTCGTTCCCGAATTTCGGCCATTGGGCGGTCCGAACCCGGCTTCTCTTCGGCGGCCGCATGCCAGTGACGGAAAATCTTCCCGTCTCTTGGTACGAAACGCCGAACATCCACTTCTGCACGATCCGCGACTTCGTGGATCTCGTCGGCATCATCGACGCCCGGATCGAGCGCGGCGTCGCTCTCAATGCCGGCGGCGGTCAGATGAAGTTCAACCTGCCCTGGTGGGTCTGGAACCTGTTCGGCGAACAGGCGGTGTTCGTTCTGTCGCGACGCCCTTGAGGCACAGGGGACTCATTCTCCGTCTGCCAACGGATGCAGGTCCCGCACCATTCCCTTGAGCCGTTCATCAATGACGTGGGTGTAGATCTGCGTCGTCGCGATATCGGCATGCCCGAGCAGTTGCTGGACAATGCGCAGGTCAGCGCCGTTGTGGAGGAGGTGGCTGGCAAAGGCATGGCGCAGGACGTGCGGGCTGACGAGGTCCGTCCGTAGCCCGGCGGCGGCCGCGACAATCTTGAGGTCGCGCGCGAAGACCTGGCGTGGCAGGTGCCCCGTCGCACTCTCCGCAGGGAACAGCCAAGGTCCGCGCAAGGGCCTGCCTGCCTCCTGGCGAAGATCGATCCACCGACGGAACGCCGTCCGGGCCCTTTCGTTCAGGGGCACCAGTCTTTCCTTCTTCCCCTTGCCACGCACCACGATCAGTCCGTCGGCGACGCGCGCGGCCGACAGAGGAAGGGATACGAGTTCGGAGACCCGCAGTCCCGAAGCGTAGAGGCCCTCGAGCAAAGCGGAGAGACGGGCCGCCGCCAGGCGTTGCGGCATCGGCCGAGCCGGATCGTCGATCCCTTCCGCCGCCGACGAGAGCAACATGTCGACTTCGGCAATGGAGAGAACCTTGGGCAACGGCCGGGTGCGCCGTGGGCCGGTTAGGGCGACGCAGGGGTCGTCCGGCCGGATCTGCTCCCCGTAAAGAAAGCGATGAAGTTGGCGAATCGCGGACAGCTTGCGCGCGGCGGTGGATGCCTTCAGGCCCTCCGCTTCGAGCCCTGCGAGATAGACGCGAACGCCTTCGGTGTCGACCCGGATCGGATCGGTCCCCGCAGACGCGAGCGCGTCGCCGTAGTGATCGAGATCACGCCGATAGGCATCGAGCGTGTTGCGCGCCGCGCCCCTTTCCGCCGACATCATCGCCAGAAAGGCCGCGACGGCAGCCTCACCTGGCGAGCGCGTCGGCCGGCGCGTCATTTGCCCAGCCGGGAGGCGGGGATCGTGACCGTGATCTCGCGCTGCTCGGGTTCGTAGAAGGTGGCAAGCGCGAGCATGCCGCCGTAAGCGCACCCGGCGACGATGCCGACCACGAGAAAAAATCGGATGATGACTGGCACGGCCGCATTTCCGTTAAGCATGCTCTTTCGAGCACGGCCACCCGGGCATTGCAAGAGATCCCCTTCGCGTCGATGTGGCGAACGACGACCATGCGTCCAACCCGCGGCAAGACGGGTGCCCACAGCCAAGTCCCGTGATAGGGAGTGCCGGGACCAAGGAGACGGCACGGGGCGCCTGCAGTGGACGTGACGGAGGAAAAGATCGGGCAATGTGATGCCGACCCCCTGATCCGCGCGAGACTCGGGCGCCGCTCGATCGTCCTTGTCGGCATGATGGGGGCGGGAAAGAGTTCCGTCGGACGTCGCCTGGCAAACCGACTGGGCCTGCCGTTCTTCGATGCGGACACGGAGATCGAGCGTGCCGCAGGCATGACGATCCCGGAGATCTTCGCCGCACGCGGGGAGGCCGAGTTTCGCGACGGGGAGCGCCGCGTGATCGCCAGACTGCTCACCTCGGGACCCTCCGTCATCGCAACGGGCGGCGGCGCGTTCATGAGCGTGGAAACGCGCGAGCGGATCGGTGAAGCCGGCTTGTCGATCTGGCTCAAGGCCGAGTTCGATGTCCTGATGCGGCGCGTTCGAAAGCGATCGAACCGCCCGCTCCTCAAGACCGCCGATCCCGAGGCCACGCTGCGAAAGCTGATCGAGGATCGCTACCCGGTCTATGCTCTGGCCGACGTGACCATCCTGTCCCGCGACGTGCCTCACGACACGGTGGTGATGGAAATCATCGACGCGCTGGACAAGCAGTTGCCCGCCGCAAACGACGAGCATGGATGACATGAACCCAGCTACCGACCAGATCGTCCATGTCCCCCTGCCCGGTCGCGCCTACGATATCGTCATCGGGCCGGGACTTCTGGCCTCTGCCGGACAGCGGATCGCGGCCCTGGCGCCCGGAGCCGCATGCGGCATCGTCACGGATGCCACTGTCGGGGAGATCCATGCACCGGTGCTGCGCGCAAGCCTCGACGCCGCCGGGATTCGGCACGAGACGATCGTGCTTCCGCCGGGCGAGGCGACGAAGAGCTATGCGTGGTTCCAGCGGGTCTGCGACGGCATTCTGGAGGCTCGGCTGGAGCGCGGGGACCTCGTGGTGGCGCTGGGCGGGGGCGTGATCGGGGACCTGGCGGGCTTCGCGGCGGCGGTGGTGCGTCGTGGAATGCGCTTCGTCCAGATCCCTACATCGTTGCTGGCACAGGTGGATTCGTCCGTCGGCGGCAAGACGGGCATCAACTCGAGCCACGGCAAGAACCTCGTGGGCGCCTTCCACCAGCCGAGCCTCGTCCTGGCAGACGTCGACGTCCTGGACACGCTTTCGCCGCGAGAATTCGCGGCAGGATACGCGGAAGTCGTCAAGTACGGGCTGATAGACGATCCCGACTTCTTCGCATGGCTCGAGGCCCATCACCGCGGCGTCTTCGAGGGCGGACCGGACCGGATCCACGCCATCCGCACCAGCTGCGCGGCCAAGGCCGCGGTGGTGGTGCGCGACGAACGCGAGGACGGCGACCGGGCGCTGCTCAACCTCGGCCACACATTCGCCCATGCCTTCGAGCGGATCACCGCCTATGACGGGCGACGGCTCGTGCACGGCGAGGCGGTGTCGATCGGACTTTGCTGCGCCTTCCGGTTCTCTGCGCGGCTGGGGCTGGCGAGCGGACAGGATGCCGGTCGCGTCGAGGGCCATCTGCGCACCGTCGGACTGCCGACGCGGATCCGGGACATTCCGGGCTGGGACGCCGGAGCGGACGCGATCCTCGCCGCAATGGCCCAGGACAAGAAGGTGAGGCGCGGCGCGCTGACATTCATCCTGGCGCGGGGCATCGGCCGGAGCTTCATCGCCCGGGACGTGCCGGGGCAAGACGTATCCGGGTTCCTTGACGCGGAGCTGGCCCTGCCCTGATTTAGGGCCCATGGACACGCTCGATACCTCCAATCCCTGGTTCGCCTTCATCATCGTGATCGCCTGCCTCGCGCTGTCGGCGTTCTTCTCCGGCGCGGAAACCGGCATGACCGCCGCGTCCCGCGCCCGCATGCTGGCGCTGGAGAGCACCGGCGACCGCCGGGCCCGCATCGTGAACAGGCTCCTGATGGCCCGCGAGCGGCTGATCGGGGCGATGCTGATCGGCAACAACGTGGTCAACATCGGCGCCTCGGCCTTCACGACGAGCGTCCTGGTCGGCCTGTTCGGCGCGGAAGGCGTGCTCTACGCGACGATCGTCATGTCGATCCTCGTGATCGTCTTCTCCGAAGTGCTGCCCAAGACAGTGGCGATCAACAAGCCGGACCAGACCGCACTGGCGCTGGCGCGGCCCGTCGCCGTGGTCGTCGCCCTGCTCGGTCCCCTGACCCTGGCGATCGAGGCGACGGTCCGCCACGGATTGCGGCTGTTCGGCGTCGACATCAACGCCAACCAGGCGGTCCTTTCGGCCAGCGACGAGCTGCGCGGCACGGTCGATCTCCTGCACAAGGAGGGGGGCGTGCAGACCGAGGCCCGCAAGATGTTCGGCGGCCTGCTCGACCTCGAGGACCTCGAAGTCTCCGACGTCATGATCCACCGCACGAAGATGCGCACGATCTCGGCCGACCAGGCGTCCGAGGACATCGTGCGGGAGGTCCTGTCGTCCCCCTACACCCGCCTGCCCCTGTGGTCGGGCACGCCGGAGAACATCGTCGGCGTGCTGCACGCCAAGGACCTGCTGCGCGCCCTCGATGCCGTGAAGGGCGAGGCCGCGCAACTCGACGTCAAGGCCATCGCGCTCGATCCCTGGTTCGTGCCCGACACGACGTCGCTCGCCGACCAGCTCAAGGCGTTCCTGAGCCGCAAGACGCACTTCGCGATGGTGGTGGACGAGTACGGCGAGGTGATGGGGCTCGTGACGCTCGAGGACATCCTCGAGGAGATCGTGGGCGACATCAAGGACGAGCATGACCTGTCGGTCCAGGGCGTTCGTCCGCTCCCGGACGGATCGGTCAACGTCGACGGCTCCGTGCCGGTGCGCGACCTGAACCGGGCCATGGACTGGAGCCTGCCCGACGAGGTCGCGACCACCATCGCCGGGCTCGTCATCCACGAGGCGCAGACCATCCCCGACACCGGGCAGATCTTCACCTTCCACGGCTACCGGTTCCAGGTGCTGCGCAAGTCGCGCAACCGCATCACGGCCCTGAAGATCATGCCGCTGAACCGGGCGCCCGCCGCCAGCTAGCGCTGCCGGCGCTCGGTCAGCCGGTGACGATGCCCGCCGAAACGGGCCTCGCGGCCTGATCCATGAACTGCGCCTTGGCGAGGGCGGCGAAGCGCCCGCCCTTCGAGACGAGGTCGTCGAAGCTGCCGGCCTCCACGATTCGCCCCTCGTGGAAGACGAAGATCCGGTCCGCGTTGCGGATCGTGGCGAGCCGGTGGGCAATGACGAGCGTCGTCCGGCCCGCCATCACCTCCGTGAGCGCCTGCTGGAGCTTGGCCTCCGTCCCCGCGTCGAGGGCCGAGGTAGCCTCGTCGAGGATGAGGATAGGCGGATCCTTGAGCAGGGCCCTGGCGATCGACAGTCGCTGCCGCTCGCCGCCCGACAGCGACCGGCCGCGCTCGCCCACCACGGTATCCAGGCCGTCCGGCATGCGGGCGATGAACTCGGCCGCCTGGGCCCGATCCAGCGCGCTTCTCATCTCCTCGTCGGTCGCCTCGGGCCGACCGACCCTGAGATTCTCCTCGATCTCCCGGGCGAACAGCATCGGTTCCTGGAACACGACGCCGATGTTGCGCCGGAGCGACGCCAGGGACACCTCGCGGATATCGCGCCCGTCGACGAGAATCCGGCCCGACTGAGGGTCGAACGCCCGATGAAGGAGGCCGAGCGTCGTCGACTTGCCGGAGCCGGTTGCGCCGACCAGCGCGACCGTCTCGCCCGGATTGACGGTGAAGCTGACATCCGCGACGGCCGCACGCTTGCCGTCGTAGGAAAAGCTGACGTCCTCGAACTGGATGAGTCCCTTGACGCGACCCAGATCCGGCGCGCCCGGGATGTCGCGCACCGCCGGGATGGTGTCGATGACGTCGAAGAACTCCCGCAGCTTGGGGGCCTGCAGCAGCACCGCGTTCATGAAGCCGACCGCCTGTTCCATGCGGCCGATCAGCATCGTGGCGAGGCTCATGAATGCCACGATCTCGCCGACGGTGGCCCTGCCGTTGAGGTTGAGCCACGTGCCGAGCAGGAAGATGCCGAGGATCGTCAGCGTCGCCGACGCCCGGGTCGCGACGGCTGCGAGCGCCCACCACGACAGGACGGGGATCTGCGCCGTGAGCAGCTTGTCCGCCACGCCCCGCAGGGCCCTCGCCTCGAGTTCGACCCGGGTGAAGCTCTGGATGACGGGCACGTTGCCCAGCGCGTCGGACGCGTGCTCGGCCAGCGTGGAGTGATAGCGCTCGACCGAGCCCTGCAGCGTCTCGGTTCGGCGCAGCACGATCGCCGTGAGGATCGTGAAGATGGCCAGCAGGGTGATCAGGAGCAGGCCGAGCTGCCAGTTGATGAACAGGCTGAGCGGCAGGAGAACGAGCAGCGCGATGAACGAGGCGAAATGCTCCCGGAAGAACGAGAGCATCAGGCCCTGCATGCCGGACGCCCCGTCGAGCATCACCTTGAGGACGCGGCCGGAGTGGGTCTGGGCATGGAAGGAGAGCGGAAGCGTCAGCACGTGCTCGAAGAATGACGCCATGATCGCCAGGCGCCGGCGGTGCGACAGCCGGTCCGCGTGGAGCGCGACGAGCACACCCCCGCTGATGGTGAAGAGCCCGAACCCGACCCATGCGCCCGCGAGCGGGAACAGG
The DNA here is from genome assembly GCA_964544365.1 of uncultured Alsobacter sp. GTDB lineage: Bacteria > Pseudomonadota > Alphaproteobacteria > Rhizobiales > Beijerinckiaceae > Alsobacter. Next base: position 874 of record CAZJCW010000085.1, on the reverse strand, counting down.
TCGCTCCACTGGGGCGCCACGCCCGTGGCCTGCGCCTTCGACAGCAGGTCGACGATCCGACCGAACAGCACGGGTTCGGCGAATTGCGCGATGGCAAGCAGCACGTTGGCGAAGGCCAGCAGGCCGCCGAGGCGGACTTCCGGACCCAGCTGTTTCAGGACGCGGAGATAGAGCCGAAGCAAGTTCATCTGCCGTATCCCGCAATCACCCGGCCCGGCCCGTCGAACCGGCCGGGGAACCTCGACTTAACAGTTCTTTGAGGCCGCTTTCCTACGGTGACCCCAGGCGTCGTGCCGCAGAAGCGGCGGGACAAACTCGGTCCCCAGGGTTCTAGAATGGATTTCGCCACAGCCGTCGGCCTCATCCTCGGAGTGATCGTGATCTGCGCGCTCATTCTGATGGGCGGCAGCTTCGCGCTTTATTACGATGTCCACGCCGTGATCGTTATCGGCGGCGGCACCATGGCCGCAACCATTATTCGCTTTCCGTTCAGCGCGCTGCTCCACGGCTTTCCGATCGGCTTCCGCTACGCGTTCACGATGCGAAGCATGCATCCGCGCGAACTGATCGACGAGATCACCAGGATCGCCGACACGGTGCGCCGCAGCGGCCCGATGGCGCTGGAACACGTGCAGGTCGACGATCAATTCCTCGCCCAGGGAATTCGTTTCATCGCAGACGGCTACGACCGCGACTTCATCCGCGACACGATGGAGCGGGATCGCGCCAATTTCCTGATGCGCCTCGAGGAGGGCGCGAAGATCTTCAAGGCGGTCGGCGACGCCGCGCCGGCCTGGGGCATGATCGGCACGCTGCTCGGCATGGTGCAGATGTTCGCCAACATGGAGGACCCCTCGAAGCTGGGTCCGTTCTT
>CAZJCW010000084.1:0-15979 GCA_964544365.1 uncultured Alsobacter sp. | reverse complement strand
CGAGCGTGAAGGCGTACACCTCGCTCGCCATCCTCAATGCCGGCCAGGCGGTGTTCTTCACCGTCGGACTCACGGCCGGCATGGTGATGGTGGTCCAGGGCATCCGCGACGGGGTCCACACGGTCGGCGACCTCGTGATGATCAACGCGATGCTGATCCAGCTCTACCAGCCCCTCAACTTCATGGGCATGGTCTACCGCGAGATCAAGCAGGCCACGGTCGACATCGAGCAGATGTTCGGCATCCTCGACCGCGAACCGGAGATCGCCGACCGGCCGGGAGCACCGCCGCTGGCGGTGCCGGCCGGCGCGGTGCGTTTCGAGGACGTGCGCTTCCACTACGTGCCGGAGCGGCCCATCCTTCGTGGCGTGTCGTTCGAGGTGCCGGCTGGCAAGACGGTGGCCATCGTCGGACCCTCGGGGGCCGGCAAGTCGACGATCTCGCGCCTGCTCTTCCGCTTCTACGAACCGCAGGGCGGTCGCATCCTGATCGACGGGCAGGACATCGCCGAGGTGACGCAGTCATCGCTGCGCGCCGCGATCGGCATGGTCCCGCAGGACACCGTGCTGTTCAACGACACCATCGGATACAACATCCAGTACGGTCGCTGGGAAGCCTCCACGGAGGAGGTCGAGCAGGCGGCGGCGCTCGCGCAGATCGACCGGTTCGTCAAGTCGCTGCCGGAAGGCTACGAGACGAGCGTCGGCGAGCGGGGACTGAAGCTCTCCGGCGGAGAGAAGCAGCGGGTCGCCATCGCCCGGACGATCCTCAAGGGGCCGCCGATCCTCGTTCTCGACGAGGCGACATCGGCGCTGGACAGCTTCACCGAGAAGGACATCCAGGACGCGCTGGAGCGGATCTCGCGCGGGCGGACCACGCTCGTCATCGCGCACCGGCTGTCCACGGTGATCAACGCCGACGAGATCATCGTGCTCGACAAGGGCGTGATCGTGGAGCGCGGCACGCATTCGGCCCTGCTGGAGGCCGGCGGCGTCTATGCGGCGCTGTGGAACCGCCAGCGCGAGGTCGACCAGGCCCTCGAAACCCTCGAACGCACGAAGGCCGAGGTCGGCTCCTGAGGGGCCGCCCCGCGGCGCGGCGAAGGCTCTCGCGCCGTCCGGCCCGCCTCAGGTCAGCTTCAGCGTGATCCCGCCGTCGACGACGAGTTCGATGCCGGTGACATAGCGGGACTCGTCGCTGGCCAGGAACAGCGCCGCGTTGGCGACGTCCCAGGCGTCGCCCATGTGGCCCATCGGAACCTGCGCGTCGCGCTTGCGCCACATCTCCTCGACGTCGCCGCCCGAATAGGCCGCCGCGAGGCCGGCGGAGACCTCGACCATCGGCGTCTTCATGAGCCCCGGCAGGATGGCATTCACCCGGATGCCCTGCGGAGCGTACTGGACGGCCGTGGTGCGGGTGAGATGGTTCATGCCGGCCTTGGTCGTGTAGTAGGTGGCGTAGGGCACGCCGGTCCAGCGGATCGAAGCGATCGACGAGATGTTGATGATGGAGCCGCCGCCCTGCCGCTCCATCACCGGGATGCAATGCTTCATCGCGAGGAAGCAGCTCTTGAGGTTGATCGCGAAGACGCGGTCCCACTCCTCCTCGGCGAGGTCGACGACGCCGCCCACCGTGGCGATGCCGACATTGTTGTCGAGCACGTCGATGCGGCCGAACGCGCCCAGCGTGGCCGCGACGGCCGCTTCCACGTCGGCGGATTTCGAGACGTCGGCCGTGAGGGCAATGGCCTCGCCGCCCTCGGCATGGATGATGCCGGCTGTCTCCCGCGCGGCGGCCGCGTTGATGTCGACGCAGGCCACGCGCGCACCCTCGCGGGCGAACGCCACCGCCGTCGCCTTTCCGTTGCCCCATCCGGGCCCGGACGACCCCGCTCCCAGAACCAGCGCCACCTTGTCCTTCAGGCGATCCGCCACGGCACCCTCCCCTGTCGATGCCGCCGCATGGCGGCGCGCGTGAGGCCGTTCACGAGGCCGGCCTCACCGCCTTGTCCTTCTCGCGCAGTTCCGTCTTGAGGATCTTGCCGTAGTTGTTCTTCGGCAGCGCGTCGATGATCACGTAGTCCTTCGGCCGCTTGAACCGCGCGATGGAGGCGAGACACAGCGCGTCGAGTTCGGCCCGGTCGGCTTCGCCGACGACATAGGCGACGACGACCTCGCCCCATTCGTCATCGGGACGGCCGATCACCGAAACCTCGCGGACGCCGGGGTGGCGCAGGAGAACCTCCTCCACCTCGCGCGGATAGATGTTCGAGCCGCCCGAGATGATGACGTCCTTGGAGCGGTCCTTCAGCGTGAGATAGCCGTGCTCGTCCAGCGCGCCGACGTCGCCCGTGTGCAGCCAGCCGCCGGCGAGGGTGCGGGCATTGGCCTCCTCGTTCATCCAGTAGCCGGGCATGACGGTCGGCCCGCGGCACAGGATCTCGCCGGTCTCGCCCACGGGGAGCGGTGCGTCGGCCGCGTCCGCGACACGCACCTCGACGCAGCCGTAGGGACGACCGGCCGTGCCCAGGCGATGCAACCAGAGGGGGTGATCGCGGTCGGCGATTTCCTCCTTCGGCAGCATGGTGATCGTCATGGGGCTCTCGCCCTGGCCGTAGATCTGGGCGAAGCGGGGGCCGAAGCGGTCGATGGCCTTCACCGCGTCCTCGACATACATCGGCGCTCCGCCCCAGATGATGGTCCGGATCGCGGCGGGATCGCAGTCCGTGCGGGCCGCAACGAGGCGCTTCACCATGGTCGGCGCGGCGAACAGCGACGTGCCGGGCCGGGCGCCGATCAGGCCGAGCACCTCCTCGGCGTCGAAGCCGCCGCTCTCCGGCACGACGTTGACGCCGAGCCTCAGCACGGTCGCCATCATGTAGAGGCCGGAGCCATGGCTCATCGGCGCGGCGTGCAGCAGCGAGTCTCCCGGCGCGATGGGATCGACCTCGAGCGCATAGGCCTGCGACATCGCCGCCAGAACGCCGTGCGTCAGCACCGCGCCCTTCGGCCGCCCGGTCGTTCCGGACGTGTAGAAGATCCAGGCGGGATCGGCGGGGGCGCGCTCCTCGACGGGAATTGCATCGTGAGCCGCGAGCCGGCCCCAGTCGGGCCCGGCCAGCACGATCATGCCCTCGAGGGTGCTCGGCGCGTGGGCTCCCACCTCGGGCGCCAGCGCGTCCGACACGATGGCGAGGCGGGCGCCGGAATTGCCGAGGATCCAGCCGATCTCGGCGCCATGCAGCTTGGAGTTGATCGGCACGGCGACACAGCCGGCATGCCAGATCGCCAGCAGCGCCTTCATGTAGCGGACGTCGTTGCCGGCGATGACGGCGACCCGGTCACCGGGCGCCAGGCCGTGGAGGGTCCGCAGGGCGCCGGCGCGGCGGGCGGTGTAGCCGGCGAGTTCGCCGAAGGTGGCGGTGGTCCTGCCGCCGACGGCCTGGGCCGGGCGGTCCGGCGCGGCGCGGCCGGCGCGCTCCAGCCACAATGCGATGTTCATCGGCGCTTCCCCGTCGGGTGCGTGGCCGGTCGTCCCGGCTACACGGTATTCAGCCAGTTCAGGTGCACGGGGTAGCCCTCCCCGCCCAGCAGCGCCTGCACCTCGTAGAGTGGCAGGCCCACGACGTTGGGAAAGGACCCCACGAGCTTGATCACGAAACTCCCGGCGCGGCCCTGGATGGCGTAGCCGCCGGCCTTTCCGCGCCATTCGCCGGACGCGAGGTAGGCCTCGATGTCGGCGCGCGAAAGATGCTTGAAGACGACGCGGCTCTCGACGAGCCGCTCGCGGATCGCCCCCTTCGGCGTGACGACGGCGAGGCCGGTGTAGACGCGGTGCTGGCGGCCGGAGAGAAGGCGCAGGCAGGCCGCGGCCTCCTCGACATGCTCGGGCTTCGGGAGGATGCGGTTGCCGCGCGCCACCACGGTGTCGGCAGCGACGATGAAGGCACCGGCCAGGTCGTCGCGCGTCTTCAGAACGGAGAGCGCCTTCTCGGCCTTCTCGCGGCCGAGGCGCCGGGCAAGAGCCTTGGGTCGCTCGTTCTTCTGCGGGCTTTCATCCAGGTCGCAGGGCAGCAGAGCGTCGGGCTCAAGCCCGATCTGCTGCAGCAGGGCGAGCCGGCGCGGCGACGCGGACGCCAGCACCAGCCTGGGACGCCAGTCTTTCACCTCGGCGGGCAAGGGACCTCCGCGACAGGACACGGCGACTCGCGTCGCCGCCGCGCTGAATCGGCGCGGTTCAAGCCGCCGGACGCTAGAGCATGCCGGAGGAAAGGGGAATCCGCTTTCATGCGAAAAGGCCGGGCGACGCATGATGGCCCGGGCGGGCTCCGCGGCGGCGCGCCGACTGTCAAGCATGCCAATTGTCAAGACACTTTGACACCGCGGACTGAACTCGGCCATAAATGAAGCCTACAAGGCAGGCCCAGATCCTGCCGGCCCGTCGCACCCGGCCCCCAGAGGGTCGCGAAGCGGCACCGGAGACGCATCCATGACAACGCCCTCGCTGCGTGCAGCAGAACTGTCCGTCCTCGCAATGGAAACGTCCTTCGCCGCCGCGATCACCATCGCCGCCCGGACGCCGATCCTCGTCAACGGCGCACGCTCCGCGCGCGAGCGGGACGAAGCCCGACGCATGGTGGTCGAGAAGGTCGAGGCGGTGATCGAGAGCGTCGGCGCCGCGCAAGTCGCCACCGTCATCATGTGGACCCGGGTCATGTTCGGTGACATCCGAAGCCCGAACGGCCTCGCCATGGGCTTCGCCGACATCGCCGCTGCCGCGGCGCGGCCCGTGCGCGCGCGGGTCAAGGCCAACGCCAGCCGTCTTCTCGGCGGAGGCTGACCCGAAACGCCGGGCAACGGCTCATCGTCGCCGTCAGCCGGCGCTACTGGGTCACGAAATCAGCGCAACGCTGCGTCTCGGTCGACGCGCCCCAGGGCATCAGCGCCACCGCAGAGGTCGAGTTCTGCGGCGAGCCTTCGATGACCCGGTCGGAATAAACGAGGTAGACGAGGACGTTGCGCTTCGTATCGCAGCCGCGCACGATCTGCATCTTCTTGAAGAACAGCGAGCGGGACTGCCGGAACACCACAGTCCCCTGCTCGAACTTCTCCTTGATGCGGATGGGACCGACCTGCCGGCAGGCAAGCGAGACGTCCGAGTGCTCTTCCGCGACGCCGAACATGCCCTTCACGCCGCCGCGCTCGGGGGCGGTGAAGTAGCACGCGACGCCTTCGACGCCCGGATCGTCGATGGCGTAGGTGACGAGCTTGTCGTCCGGCGTGAGCATCTTCCAGACGGTCGATTTCTTGAAGATGACGTCGGGTTCCTGCGCGAATGCGGGCGCGGCAGCGAAAGCCGCCACGCACGCGGCGACGAGGGCGACGGCACGACCGGAACGGCGAGCGATGGGCATGAGCGTTGGCCTCCTGAGCCTGACATATGGCGCTGGTCCGCGTCCCGCGCCAGTGCCGCAGGGTTAAGGAACATGCACCAGGCGTCGCTGCGAATGTTGCGAGCGATTAAGCGGCGAAAAAACCTTTGGTTGTATCAAATGCTGTCGAGTGCGCAGCCGCCCAGGATCGCCCGTCGTGCAGAGTGTCTTGTCGAAATGGCGATCATCCCTCGCCGCGCTCAACCAGAGCGCGACGTGGCTCGGGCTCGGCATCCTGCTGCTGATCTGGTCCAGCATCAACTTCCACCTGCGCAACGATCTCGCGACGACGCGCGACAACGCCGCCGAGCGGGCCGTCGCGTCGACGAGGGCCATCGAGGCCTTCACGCGGCACGCGATCGACGAGATCGACGGCATGCTCGTCTTCCTGCGGGGGGCCTACGAGCGAGACCCGCAGACCTTCGCGATCTCCGACTACATGCGCGAGGGAAAACTCGTCGGCGACCTGACATTGCAGGTCACCATGATCGGCGCGACCGGCATGGTCCTCTACAGCCGGGATGCGGCACCGTCGGCCAGCATCTCCGCTTCCGGCTTTCGCGACCTCGTCGAGACGCCGCAGAACGCGGGCGACAGCCTGCTCATCAGCAAGCCAATTTCGCTCACGGCTGGATCGCCGTCCGCCATCCATCTCTCTCGGCGGTTGCGCGGGCGCGACGGCGCGTTCGCCGGATTAATCACGGCGACGCTGGACCCGAAAAGGCTGGCGGAGTTCTACGGCGCGATCGATACCGGCGACGGTGGCAACGCGATCACGCTCGTGGGCAGCGACGGACTTATCCGGGCCCATGGCGGAAAGGTCGACGATCGGAACAGGATTGGCAATGACCTGACGGGTTTCCTGCAGCGCACCATGCCGGCCGAGTCTGGCCACTTCTTCGAAGCGTTGCCCGGCGGAGAGATGCTGATCGCGTGGAGGCATGTCTCGCGCTACCCGTTGTTCATTCGCTTGGACGTGCCGATGGCGCGGGTTCTTCGCCCGTTCGAGGCGAAGGTGGAGCGTTTTCGCATCGCGGCGGTGATGTTCTCCCTGCTGGTGCTGTGCGTCGTCGGCTACGCCGCCCGCCGCAATGCACGTCTGCTAGCCGCCGAGGCTGCCTTGCGCGACAGCGAGGCGAAGGCTTCGGAAAAGTCGCGCGAGCTCGAGACGACGCTTGAGCACATGAGCCAGGGAATCCTGATGGTCAACGCGGACGGTACGGTGGCCGTCATGAACCGGCGGGCGGCCATGCTGCTCGACCTGCCGGAATCGTTCGCCGAGAGCCGCCCGAACTTCCAGGACATTCTGCACTATCAGTGGAAGGCCGGAGAGTTCGGGACGAATGTCTCGCCGGAGGTCCTGAACTACATCCGGTCCGGCGGGCTGTCCGCCGAGATGATGGTCTATGAGCGGGTCCGACCGAACGGCACGGTCCTGGAAGTCCGCAACACGCCGCTGCCCGCCGGCGGCCTCGTGCGCACCTATACGGACATCACAGAGCGGACCAAGGCGTCGACCGCCCTGGCCGCCGCCCGCGACGCGGCCGAAGCGGCGGGCCGTGCGCGCTCGTCCTTCCTCGCCATGATGAGCCACGAGATCAGGACACCGCTGAACGGCGTCATCGGCATGGCCGACCTTCTGCTGGAGACGCCGCTCAGCGACGAGCAGCGCCGCTACACCGGCACGCTGCGCCATTCCGCCGACCACCTGCTGCAGGTCATCAACGACGTCCTCGACTTCTCGAAGCTCGAGGCCAACCGGGTCGAACTCGACGATATCGCCTTCGACCTGGAGGAAACAGTCGACAGCGTCATCGAGATCGTCGCTCCGCGGGCTTTCGAGAAGGGGCTCTTCATCGCCGCCACGATCGATCCGTCGCTGCCCTGCCAGGTGAGCGGCGACCCGGCCGCCTTGCGCCAGATCCTGCTCAACCTGGTCGGCAACGCGGTCAAGTTCACCGCGCAGGGGCATGTTTCGATCGAGGTCGGTCCGGATACCGAGGCCAGGGAGCCAGGACGGCTGGGCCTGCTGGTCCGCGTCCGGGACACCGGAATCGGGATCCCCGGCGGAGCGACCAGCTCGCTCTTCAAGGAGTTTGCTCAGGTCGACGGCAGCATTTCGCGCCGCTTCGGCGGAACGGGCCTCGGCCTCGCCATCTCCCGGCAGCTGGTCGAGCGCATGGGCGGCAGGATCGGCGTGACGAGCACGGAGGGCGAAGGCAGCGTCTTCACCTTCACCGCCCTTCTGAAGCCGGCGCCCCAGACACGGCCGATCGGGCTGGCGGACCTTTCGACGCAGAGGATCCTCGTGATGGCGGCCAATCCGGCCGCCCGCGATCATTATGCGGGTGTCCTGCGCCGCAATCACGCCTGGGTCGAGGTCGCGGCTCGTCCCGACGACGCGATGGCCCGCCTCCGGCAGGCCGGCGCCCGGCCGTTCACGGGCGTGATCGTCGACGAGGCCAGCGGAGACCCGGACTCGGCGGCCCTCGCATCGGCAGTCCGGAGCGACCTCTCCCTTGCACGGCTTCGCATGGTGCTCGCGACGACGGCAAGCCACCGGCTGGCTCCCGGATCGATCCACCGCATGGCCTATGAAATCGTCCTGGGCAAGCCGGCGGCGCGCCGCGAGATCGTCGCTGCCTTCGGCGATGCGGCCGATGTCCCCGCCTATGTCCCGGCGGAAGCCAGCATCGCTCCCGTCGCCGCCGGCTCGCGCGGGCGGATCCTCCTGGCGGAGGACAACGCGACCAACCGGCTGGTCATCGGCACCCTCCTGCAGAAGCTCGGTTTCTCGTCACGCCAGGCGGTGAACGGGCTTGAAGCCGTGGCTGCGATCCAGGAGGAGCCGTTCGACCTCGTCCTCATGGACGTGATGATGCCGGAGATGGACGGCTATGCAGCGACCCGCGCGATCCGTGCGCTTCCCGGCCCCGCCGGCCGCACCCCCATCGTGGCCCTGACGGCGAACGTGCTGACGGCCGACATCAAGGCCGCGCTGGCGGCGGGGATGGACGATTTCGCGACGAAGCCCATCAGCCGCGACAAGCTCGAACAGGTGATCCAGCGGGCGCTGGAGAAAGGCCGCGCCGTGACGTCGCCGCCTGCCGACTCCCCGGTCGACGCCTCGGCGCAGGAGGATGCAGGCTCGCTCGACACCGGCGTGCTGAAGCTTCTGCTGGACGAAATCGATCCGGACAGCGCCCGCATGATCATCGACGTCTTCGTCGAAGACACCACCGACCGCCTGCGCGCCATGGCCGCACGCATGGATGACCGCGCCCTGATCGTGCGGGAGTGCCATGCGATCAAGTCGGCTGCGGCCACTTTCGGCCTCACGGCCGTGTCGGCGGCCGCAGCGGCGCTCGAGGACGGCGCCGGCCAGATGGAGCCGGACGAACTGGCGGCGGCGCTGGCAGCGCTTGCCCGCGTCTTCGAGGCGGGTCGCGCCCGACTGCCGAAACCGTCGACCGAAGCCGGCCCCGCGCACGATGGCCCAGGGGTCGCCACCCGGGAGTTGCACGATGTCGCCTGAAGCGAGCCGGGTTCCCGTCGCGGCCGAGCCACCGGGCGTCCTGGTCGTCGACGACGACCGCATGCAGCGCCTTCTCATCGCCGAGACGGCGAAGCGCTGCGGCTATGCGGTGACCATGGCGGCGACGCTGGACGAGGCCGTCGAGCGGCTGCGCGAGCGCAGCTACGCGACGCTTGTCCTCGACCTGTCTCTGGGCGAGCATGACGGTGTCGAGGTGATCCGCCACCTCGCTGAAACGGGGCAACGCCCCACCGTCCTCGTGATCTCGGGATTCGACGAGCGCATCCGCGACGCGGCAATGCGGCTGGCCCGGAGCGTCGGGCTTGCAGCAGTCGGGACGCTGCGCAAGCCCCTGAGCCTCGGCATGCTGCGGGCCAACCTGCTCCAGGCGCTCGAAACAGGCCCGGCATCGCTTGCAAGCAGCGCAACCTCTTTCTCCGTCACTGCCGAAGACGTCGCCGCGGCCATCGACGGTGGCGAGATCGTCCCGGCCTACCAGCCGAAGATCGAGCTGGCGACGGGGCGCATCGCCGGCGTGGAGGCGCTTGCGCGCTGGACCAGCGCCGTGCATGGCCGCGTGCCGCCGAACGTCTTCGTCGACATCGCGGAGCGGGCCGGCCTCGCACCGGCGCTGACACGCGTGATGATGGCCGCCGCGATCCGCGACGCGGCGACGTGGCATGCCGCCGGGTTCCAGGTGGGCGTCGCCGTGAACGTTCCTCCGTCCGCGCTGGACGATCTCGCCTGGCCAGACGCCCTGGAGTCGCAGCTGGCCCATGCCGGCCTTGCGCCGGGCGCCCTGACGATCGAGATCACCGAGAGCACGGCGATGAGCGACAGCCCGCTGATCGGCGACGTGCTGACGCGGCTGCGCATCAAGGGCGTCAACCTCGCCCTGGACGACTTCGGCACCGGCTACTCATCCCTGCTCTCGCTGCTGCGGATGCCCTTCTCCGAGCTGAAGCTGGACCGCTCCTTCGTTCAGCGCTGCGACCAGGATGCCTATGCCTGGAAGATCGTGCGGGCCAGCATCTCGCTGGCGGCCGAGTTCGGGATGAAGACGGTGGCCGAGGGCGTCGAGACGGCGAGCGTCGTCGCGCTTCTCGAGGATGCGCATTGCGACATGGCGCAGGGCTTTTTCTTCGCGCGGCCGATGAGCCTGGACGAACTCAACGTTCGCCTGTCGGCGCCGGCCGCCGCCGCCTGAACGCCGCGGCGACGGGTCCGACCCCTGCACGCGCCGGTCGCTGGTCGAATCCGCGTTTTGTCCTTAGTTTGGCCGGGTTCGGACAGCAGGACGACAGGGCGATGGAACGGACGATCCGCCACAGGGTTGCAGGACCAGACGCGGCGCATCGCAGCTGCGCCATCCGTCCCCGGAGAGGCTGATGCGTCGTTACCTCCCGCCGCTGTTCGCCTGTCTCGCGCTTCTCGCGACGCTCGGCGCGGCGCGTGCCCAGTCGGCCTATTGCGAGCGGCTGCGCGCGGATATCGGGGCCCTTGAACGGGTCTCAGGAGGCGGGCGCTCCCAGGGCTCGGCAGCCGCGATCCAGCGACAAAGGGCCGAACTCGACCGGACCGTGGCGTATTCGCGCTCGATCGGCTGCCAGCGGCAACGCTTCCTCATGTTCGGCGAACCGCCACCACCGCAGTGCGGCCAGCTCGAGGCCCAGATCAACCGCATGGCGTCGAACCTTGCAGCCCTCGAGAGCCAGGCGGACCGCTACGGCGGCGGCGCGGTGGAGGCGCAGCGCGCCGCCCTCGTCGCCACCTACGACGCCAACTGCCGCGGCCTCCCCCCGCCGACGCCCGCGCGCGGCCAGCCGGGGTTCTTCGAGCGGCTGTTCGGCGACCAGCAGGAGGACCCGGTGACCGGCATGGAGCCGCCTCCCCTGCCGGCGGAGGATTTCGGCCTCGGCGGCGGCGCGGTGAAGACGCTCTGCGTGCGCAAGTGCGACGGCTACTACTTCCCGATCAGCGGGCGTACCGGCCGCGCCGGCATCGAGAACGACCAGGCGCTCTGCGCAGCCTCCTGTCCCAATGCCGAGGTCGAGCTGTTCATGCAGCCGGCCGATGGATCGGCCGAGAACGCCGTGGCGCTCGACGGGACTCCGTACGCCTCCCTGCCGAACGCCTTCCGCTACCGCAAGACCTACGATGCCGCGTGCTCGTGCCGCCGGCCCGGCCAGACCTGGACCGAAACGCTGGCGGAGGCGGAGCGGCTGGTCGGCTCGCGCAAGACGGACATCGTCGTGACGGAGGAAAAGGCGATCGAGCTGTCGCGCCCGCAGCCGCCGCAGGCGCCCCCGGCGCCGCGAGCGACACAGCCGGGCCAGCGACAGCAGCGCGGCGCCGCCACTCCGCCGCCGCCCGCGCCGGTTCAGCCGCCGGCTCAGGTTCAGGCGCCCGCCGGCCCGGCCGGCGCGTCTCCCGTCGCCACCGAGCGGCGCGAGGTGGTTCGCCCCGACGGCAGCAGGCAGAACCTGCGCGTGGTTTCGCCGACCATGACGCCCCCCGCCACCGCCCCGCGCTGACGCTGGTCCAGCCACGGGCGCGGTTCGTGGCGCCGCGACCGGAAGGGGTGCCGGTGTCCTGAGTCTCCTCACGGATCCCCTGCCCGCGAGGGTGAGAGGGCAACGCAGGACGCCCTCCGGGCGATCAAGCCGGGGCTGTCGCGAGGCGCTCCACCGCGCGGGCCCGGCCGATCAGCGGCAGAAGGGCCTTCAGTTCGGGGCCATGGTCGAGGCCTGTCAGGGCGAGACGGAGGGGCATGAAAAGCGCGCGCCCCTTGCGGCCGGTGGCGTCCTTGACCGCGCCGGTCCATTCGGCCCACGTGTCCTGCGTCCACGGCTCCGGCGGCAGCAGCGCCGCGGCATCCCGGAGGAAGTCCGGCTCCTCGATGACGGGTGCGACCGGGCCGGCGACGACGCTCCACCAGTCCGCCGCGTCGCGCAGGAGGGCGAGGTTGCCGCGCACGGCGAGCCAGAACTCTTCGCCCCCGGCCACGCCCATGGCCGCAAGGCGGGCGGCGACGGCGACATGGGGAAGGTGGTGCAGGAGTCGCGCGTTCAGCGCCGAGAGCTCGGCTTCGTCGAACTTGGCCGGGGCCCGGGACAGGCGGTGGAGATCGACGAGCCCGGCGAGTTCGTCGAGCGAGTAGACCGGCCGCACCGCTTCGGCCGAGCCGACGAGAACCGCTAGCGTCGCCACGGAAAGGCTCTCGAGGCCCGCCTCTCGCAACGAGCCGAGGCCGAGATGACCGAGGCGCTTCGACAGCCCCTCGCCGCTGGCATTCGTCAGCAGGTTGTGGTGGCCGAAGGCCGGCACCCGGTCCAGGCCGCCCAGAAGTTCGAAAAGCTGGATCTGGACACCCGTGTTGGTGACGTGATCCTCGCCGCGGATGACGTGCGTGACGCCGAGGTCGACGTCGTCCACGACCGAGGGCAGCGTGTAGAGATAGGTGCCGTCCTCACGCACCAGCACCGGATCGGACAGCGACGCGCAGTCGACGTGCGAAGGACCGCGCACGAGATCGTCCCACGCCACCGTCCTGTGATCGAGGAGAAAGCGCCAGTGCGGCCTGCGCCCCTGCGCCTCGAGCGCCGCGCGCTCCTCCGCGGTCAGCGCCAGCGCCGCCCTGTCATAGACGGGCGGCAGCCCCCGTGCCGCCTGCCGCTTGCGGCGGCGTTCCAGTTCGTCCTCGGTCTCGTAGCAGGCATAGAGGCGGCCGGCAGCCTTCAGCGTCTCGACCGCGGCATCGTAAAGCGCGAAGCGCTGGGACTGGCGCACCTCGACGTCCGGCACGATGCCGAGCCAGGCGAGGTCGACGCGGATCGCCTCGACATGCTCCTCCTTCGAGCGCGCGACGTCGGTGTCGTCGAACCGCAGGATGAACCGGCCACCGTGCTTTCGGGCGAACAGCGCGTTGAGCAGCGCCGGCCGGGCGTTGCCGATGTGCAGCCGGCCGGTCGGCGACGGGGCGAAGCGGACGACGGGTCGGGTCACGCTCAAAAGTCCACCACTTCGGTTCGGCTCGCCGTGGGCGAGCGGAGCAGGCTTTCGTCGGGAGCCGCGGCCGGGCGGCCGGGATCGCGGAACCGGTTGACGATGGGGTAGCGGCGGTCGCGGCCGAAATTCTTCTGCGTCACCTTCACGCCCGGGGCGGATTGGCGCCGCTTGTACTCCGCCAGATAGAGCAGGCGCTCGACCTTCTTCACCGTCGCCTCGTCGTGTCCCGCCGCGACGATGTCCGACACGCGCATCTCGCGCTCCACGAGAGCCTCGAGGATGGCGTCCAGGACGTCATAGGGCGGAAGTGAATCCTGGTCCGTCTGGTTCTCGCGCAGCTCCGCGCTCGGCGGCCGGGTGATGATCGCGGTCGGGACGACCTCGCCGTCAGGCCCCAGCGCGCCTGCCGGCTTCCAGCGGTTCCTCAGCTCGCAGAGGCGGAACACCTGCGTCTTGTAGATGTCCTTGATCGGGTTGAACCCGCCGTTCATGTCGCCGTAGAGCGTGGCGTAGCCCACCGACATCTCGGACTTGTTCCCCGTGGTCACCACCATCGGACCGAACTTGTTGGAGATCGACATCAGGATGGTGCCGCGCACGCGGCTCTGCAGGTTTTCCTCGGTCACGTCCGGCTCGCGGCCGGCGAACAGCGGCGCCAGCGCCCCGTTCATCGCCTCGACCGGCGGGCCGATCGGCACGATGTCGTAGCGGACGCCGAGCGCGCGGGCACAGGCCTGCGCATCGTCGAGGCTGCGCTGTGCCGTGTAGCGATAGGGCAGCATGACGCAGTGGACCCGTGCAGCGCCCAGCGCATCCACCGCCATCGCGGCGCAAAGCGCCGAGTCGATGCCCCCGGACAGACCGAGCACGACGCCGGGAAACCGGTTCTTCTCGACGTAGTGACGCAGGCCGAGCACGCAGGCGGCGTAGTCTGCCTCGTCGCCTTCCTCCCAGACCGCGAGCGGGCCCTCGACGCAGCGCCAGCTCCCCGCGTCCCGTCGCCAGCGCGTGAGCGCCACCGTCTCCCGGAAAGCCGGCAGCTGCGCCGCAAGCGAGCCGTCGGCATTGAGCGCGAAGCTCGCGCCGTCGAACACGAGTTCGTCCTGCCCGCTCACCTGGTTCAGATAGACCAGCGGCAATCCGCTCTCGGTCACCCGGGCGACGGCTACGTTGATGCGCGTGTCGTTCTTGTCGCGCCAGTAGGGCGAGCCGTTGGGCACCAGCAGGATCTCGCCGCCGGTTTCCGCGAGACACTCGACGACGCTCTCGCCCCAGATGTCCTCGCAGATCGGGATGCCGATCCGGATCCCGCGAAACGAGATGGGCCCAGGCATCGGACCGGGGGCAAAGACGCGCTTCTCGTCGAAGACGCCGTAGTTCGGGAGGTCGACCTTGAAGCGGACGGCATCGATGCGGCCGGCGTCCAGCAGCACGTAGGCGTTGTAGAGCTTGCCGCGCTCCAGCCACGGCAGGCCCACCAGCACGGCCGGCCCGCCGTCGCCGGTCTCCCGCGCCAGCGCTTCGCATGCCGCGCGGCAGGCCTCCTGGAAGGCGGGCTTCAGCACGAGGTCCTCGGGTGGATAGCCCGCCAGGAACAGTTCGGGGAACATCACGATGTCAGCCCCGAGCGCGGCGGCTTCGGCCCGCGCCCGCCGCACCTTCGCGGCATTGCCCTCGACATCGCCGACCGTGGGATCGAGCTGCGCGAGGGCGATGGCGATCGTCTGCGGGCTTGTGGTCATGGGGCTCTCTGGCTTGCACGCACATGGCGGTGTAGCGCGCCGGGTCCATCGCGACAATGGAGACGGTCCGCCGGCTATGCTCGCCTTTGTCGCGTTTCAGGTCACATGCACAATCCGAGGTTTAACCGTCCGGTAAGGTTACTTCTTTACAAACGGCTCATCCGTCCCTCAGCGGCCCCGTGCCGCGCTGACGAGGCCGAGCCCATGCGTCTGTCCGCCCCATTGATCGCCCCACTCGCTGCCGTCGCGGCGCTCACGGCCCTTCCGGCCGTCGCCGCCGACTACCGGCTGCCGCCGCCTCCTCCCCTGTACGAAGGCCCGGGGGACCAGGGCGGGGTGTTCAACTGGGGCGGCATCTACGGCGGCATTCACGGCGGCTACTCCACCGGGACCATCGACTTTCCAAACTATCTCGGCGCGGCGAGGAGCAGCGCCCAGGCTCGGCTCGGGCTCGCAACGCCAGGCGTGACGCTCCCGAGGGACGTCTCGGACGAGTCCCCGCTCTATGGCGGCTTTGCCGGCATCAACTGGGTGTGGGACGACGTCATGGTCGGCGTCGAGGCGAGCTACACGAGCTTCAACGGCGGGTTCAACGCAATCGGCTACTCGGACAACGGCTTTGCTGCGCCGGTCACCGGCGTGGCCTGGAACCGGTTCAGCCTGCAGGACTACGCCGTGGTCGGCTTCCGGGCCGGCTATCCCATGGGCCGCCTCATGCCGTATGCGGGCCTCGGCATCGCCTTCGGTCGCGGATCCTATTCCACGACCTACCAGGCCGTCGACCTGACGACCAACACGACCGTGCTTGGCGGCGTCTACAATCGCACCTGGATGATCGGCGCGGCCGCCAGCCTCGGCCTGGAATACGCGCTGCTCGACAACCTTCTGCTGCGCACCGAGTACCAGTGGGTCGGCTTCTCCAGCACGGACGGCGCCGCCAGCGGCCCGGGCATCCACACCATCCGCGCCGGCATCGGCGTCAAGTACTGAGCCGCCAGCCGGCCCGAAAGGCATCGCCCCCCACTGGGCCATCGCAGAAACGCCCTGCCGGCCGTGTCCCCGCCAGCGGTTCCCCTGCGGCACCGTCCAGGCAGAGACGCAATCCTCGCCGTCATGGCCGGAAGAGGCCCGGCCATCCACGACTTGACGTCGTCGCACGTAACCAAAACCCCCGGGCGAGCCCGGGGGTGACGCGGCACGGGGACGGTGGGTGTCCCTACTCCGCCGCCTCGACGTTCGGCCGACCGCGCGCCTGCCGCTCCT
>CAZJCW010000083.1:0-16081 GCA_964544365.1 uncultured Alsobacter sp. | reverse complement strand
GCTCAAGCACCCGAGCCGCAGCCGCAAGCTGCGGAGCTTCCTCGACAACTGAGGGCCATCGCTGTCATCGATAGCTGCCAGAAGCCCGGCTCGTCGCCGGGCTTTTTCGTTCGACTGGCGGCGGCTCGAACGCAGGCCGGTCACGATTGCGGGTAGACAACCGCAGGTGAAGCGCTCACGCTTGGTCGCGTCTCGAGAGGACCCTTTGCGATGAGAGCGATTCTGACGTTGGCGGCGGCTGCAGCGGCCGCGTTCGTGGTGATGCAACCCGCAGCGCCGGCGTCGGCGGTGGTGTACTGCAAGACGGTCGGCGTTCCGGTGGGATGTGTCGTGCGTCCGGCCGCTCCCGTGGCGCGGGCTGTCATCTATTGCACCAGCCCCGGCCTTCCCGTGGGATGCGTCGCCCGCCCGGTGGCGCGTGCCGCGGTCGTGACGCCAGGCGTCGGTGCGCCGGGCGTCGGCGTTCGTCCCGGCACTCCCATGAACCGTGGCGGTCCCGTCAACCGCGTTGGGCGGCGCTGAGCCTGAACGATTGAGCGCTGTGCCCGGCGGTGTTCGATCGCCAGGCACCGGTGCGTGTCAGATGTCGCAGCCGCAAGAACCAGCGGCGGCATCCTGTCGTCGTTGCCCGCCGCTGGATTCCGTCACTTCACCTTGAACACTTCGTCCGGCTCGACGCCCAGCGCCGTGACCAGCCGGTTCGTCTCGGATGCCATGCCGACGATGGCGACGAGTTCGGCGTGCTCGGCGTCGGTCATGCCCTTGGCCCGTGCGGCGGCGGTGTGGGAGTGGATGCAGTAGCTGCAGCCGTGGGCAATGGAGACGGCGACGTAAAGCATCTCCTTGACCTTGGGGTCGAGCGCTCCGGGGCCCATCACCTGCTTGATGCTCTCCCAGGTACGCCTGAGCGTCACCGGATCGTGCGCCAAGGCGCGCCAGAAGTCGTTGACGAAGTCGCTCTTTCGCGTCGCGCGGATGTCCTCGAACACGGCCTTCGCCTCGGCGGAAAGCTGGTCATCTGAAAGCAATATGACGGTGGCCATGGGTTCGCTCCTTGGTGGGCGGTGTCCAGGCTAGCGCAATGCGGTGCGGCGCGTCAGGGAAGCCGTCGCCGGGATGTCGATGGCCGTCACCCAAGGGCCGCCTCCACGAAAGACCGCCAGGGTTCCCGCGGTCGCGCGTTCATCCGGCGTCGACCACGGGTCCTGGCGGTTGGGACAGCGGAGAAGGGGGCGTTCTCGACGCTGCCGTGATCATGAGGTGGGGAGCCCGGGTGGCGTTCGCAAGACCTGCCTGTGCGGCGAAATGCCCGGGTCGCGGGCATACTGCCTACGGCTCAGGCAACGGTGGCCTTCGCGCCCGGTGCGCTGTAGAAGGTCGCCCATGACCGATATCGCGGCGCCGGCCCCGGCCGCGCGCCATGCGTGGATCGCGGAAGCGCGCTCCACCATGGCGCTGGCGTGGCCCATGATCCTCACGAACCTCGCCCAGACGGGGATGACGGCGACCGACGTGCTCATGATGGGCCGGCTCGGCCCCGATGCCGTGGCCGCGGGCGCGCTCGCCGCCAATCTCTATTTCGCCGTGCTGATCTTCGGCATCGGCGTCGTGGCCGCCGCTGCGCCGATGATCGCGGCCGAGCGGGGCCGCAACAGGCATGCGGTGCGCGAGGTCCGCCGCACCGTGCGGCAGGGCCTGTGGACGTCGGTGATGATCGCCCTGCCGAGCTGGGCGCTCCTGTGGAACGGCGAGGCGATCCTGCTGCTCATGCGGCAGGAGCCGGCGCTGGCCGCCGCCGCCGGCGCGTATCTGCGGCCGCTGATGGTGTCGCTGCTGCCCTTCCTCGCCTATCTCGTCCTGCGCAGCTTCATCGCCGCGCTCGAGCGCCCGCGCTGGGCGCTGCTCGCCTGCCTCGTGGCGCTCGTCTTCAACGTCGGCGCCAACTGGGTGCTGATGTTCGGCCATCTCGGCAGCCCGGCCCTCGGGCTGACAGGCTCGGGCATCGCCACCGCCCTGTCGTCGTTCCTGATGTTCGGCCTGCTCGCCGCCGTCGTGATGCTGGACCGCCGTTTCCGCCGCTACCGCCTCTTCGGCCGGTTCTGGCGGGCGGACCTGCCGCGCCTTGCCGCGTTCTGGAAGCTCGGCCTGCCGATCGGCGCGACGCTGTTCTTCGAGGTCAGCATCTTCAACGCGGCCGTGTTCCTGATGGGCCTCATCGGGTCGGCGGAGCTCGCCGCGCACGCCATCGCCATCCAGATCGCCTCGCTCACCTTCATGGTGCCGATGGGCTTCAGCCAGGCCGTCACCGTGCGCGTCGGCCTGTTCTTCGGCGCGCGCGATCCGGCCGGCGTGCGCCTCGCGGGTTGGACCGCCTTCGCGCTCGGCATCGGCTTCATGGCGCTGATGGCGCTTCTCATGGTGGCCGCGCCGCGCCTGCTCATTTCCGCCTTCCTCGATCTCGACGCACCGGCCAACGCCGCCGTCATCGAGATCGCGGTGCTCTTCCTCGCGATGGCGGCGATCTTCCAGGTCGCCGACGGCGCTCAGGTGCTGGGCGGCGGCATGTTGCGCGGCCTGCACGACACCCGCATGCCGATGATCTTCGCGCTCGCAGGCTACTGGGGCATCGGCCTGCCGCTGGGCGTCGCGCTGGGCTTCCTCACGCCGCTGAAAGGGGCGGGCATCTGGCTCGGCCTCGCCGCCGGCCTCGCCGTCGTCGCCGTGCTGATGACCCTGCGCTGGATGCGCCGCGAGCGCCTCGGCCTGATGCCGTCGAGCCCGCCGCCGGCCGGGCGTTGACGCGTCCGCCGCCGGCCGGTCATGCTGGCGGGGAAGGAGACCGGCCCATGCTCGACCACATCGGCTTCCCCGTCGCCGACTACCAGCGCTCGCGCGACTTCTACACGGCCGTGCTGCGCCCCCTCGGCTTCGGTCTCGTCATGGAAGTCGGGCCCGACCAGGGTGCCGACGGCTGGCACGCCGGCTTCGGCAAGCCCGGCCGGCCACAGTTCTGGATCAATGGCGGCGAACCGATCCAGGGGCGTCTCCACGTGGCCTTCATGGCCGAGGACCAGGAGCAGGTCGACCTCTTCTACGCCGCGGCGATGGGCGCTGGGGCCTTCGACAACGGCGCTCCCGGCCTCAGGCCGCATTACCACCCGAACTATTACGGCGCCTTCGTCATCGATCCCGACGGCCACAATGTCGAGGCCGTCTGCCACGCGCCGAGGTGACGACGGGGAGGCGAGCGTCCCTCAGGCCGAGAGCTTGGCCTTGATCGCGGCGCTGGCCTTGCCGAAGTCCATGCGGCCGGCGAACTTTTCCTTGAGCGCGGCCATGACCTTGCCCATGTCCTTCATGCCGGCTGCGCCCGTCGCGGCGATGGCGTCGTCGATCGCGGCGGACACCGCCGCCTCGTCCATCTGCTGCGGCATGAAGCCGAGGATGATCGCGATCTCCTCGCGTTCCTGCGCGGCGAGATCCTCGCGGTTGTTGTCCTCGTAGATCTTCAGGCTTTCCTGGCGCTGCTTCACCATCTTCTGCAGCAGGCCGAGGATCTCCTCGTCGGTCAAGGGACCACGACCGGCGCCGCGCGCCTCGATGTCCCGGTCCTTGAGAGCCGACGTGATCAGGCGGACGGTGGAGACGCGGCGCTTGTCGCCGGCCCGCATGGCGTCCTTCAGGGCGGCGGTGAACTCGTCGCGCATGGCGCATCTCCATTCGTTGCGCAGCCGCCACCGATTCGGGAACGACTTGCCCGGCCCTGCATAAGCTTCTGCAGGACCTTGTGAATTCTCATCCCTGCGACGGTTGACGCTACGGCCTCGCGCGCCTAGTGTCCCGCCAACCGAGCCGGACCCCGTCCGGACGAACCCGTTCGGCCGCGTGCATGGATCCCGCCCGGGCCGCAGGACTTAGGACGAAAATGGCAACGCTTCAAGCTCACGCCGCTTCGGGCGGTCACGCATCCGGCTGGGACGAGCCCCGTGCGACGGCGCTGCTGGTGCTGGCCGACGGCACCGTGCTGGAAGGCTTCGGCATCGGCGCCGTGGGCGACGCGCCGGGCGAGGTCTGCTTCAACACGGCGATGACCGGCTACCAGGAGATCCTGACCGACCCCTCCTATGCCGGACAGATCATCACCTTCACGTTTCCCCATGTGGGCAATGTCGGCACGAACGAGGAGGACGTCGAGACGGTGAACATGGCCGCCGCATCGGGCGTGCGCGGCGTCGTCCTGCATACGGCGATCACCGAACCGGCGAACTGGCGCGCGACGCGACACTTCGATGCGTGGCTCAAGGCGCGCGGCATCGTCGGTCTCGCCGGGATCGACACGCGCGCGCTGACGGCGCTGATCCGCGAGAAGGGCATGCCGAATGCCGTGATCGCTCACGCTCCCGCCGGCGATTTCGACATTGCGGCGTTGAAGGCGAAAGCGGCGGGGCTGCCGTCGATGGACGGGCTCGACCTCGTGCCGATGGTCACCTCGGCACAGCGTTTCTCCTGGGACGAGACGTCCTGGCAGCTCGGCCAGGGCTACGGGAGGATCGGCGAGGGACGGCACCACGTCGTCGCGATCGACTACGGCGTGAAGCGCAACATCCTGCGCCTTCTCGCCGATCGCGGCTGCACGGTGACGGTGGTCCCGGCGACGACGCCGGCCGCCGACATCCTGGCGCTGAAGCCGGATGGCGTGTTCCTCTCCAACGGCCCGGGTGATCCCGCCGCGACCGGCGCATACGCCGTGCCGGTCATCCGCGCCATCCTGGAGCAGGAGATCCCGACCTTCGGCATCTGCCTCGGCCACCAGATGATGGCCCTCGCCGTCGGCGCGAAGACGCGCAAGATGCACCAGGGCCACCATGGGGCGAACCACCCGGTGAAAGACTTCACCACCGACAAGGTGGAGATCGTGTCCATGAACCACGGCTTCGCGGTGGACCGTGACACGCTGCCTGCCAACGCGAAGGAGACGCATGTCTCGCTTTTCGACGGGTCGAACTGCGGCATCGCGCTGACGGACCGTCCGGCCTTCTCGGTGCAGCATCACCCGGAGGCCTCTCCAGGCCCGCAGGACAGCCACTACCTGTTCGATCGCTTCGTGGCCCTCATCGAGGCGCGCAAGGCTGCGCGATAGGAGAACGGCGCGCGCCCGATCGGGCGTCCCCGAAAGCATGAGGCCAAGTGCCGACGTCGCGCGTTGAAAGCGGCTCGAGGGGGGGTAGCATCGCGGTTCCCCCCGAATCACCGCACTCCCGCCCGAGGATCGCCCATGCGCCTGACCCTGGCTCTCTCCGCCGTCCTCCTCGTCCTGTCTGCCGCTCAGGGTGCCAGCGCGGCGGGCAACCCTGCTCGCGGCAAGGATATCGCCGAGAAGAAGTGCGCCCTGTGCCATGCCGTGGGGCCGACGGGCGACAGTCCTGCCGCGAATGCGCCGCCGTTCCGCTCCCTGTCGGAGCGGTATCCCATCGACAGCCTCCAGGAGGCGCTGGCCGAGGGGATCACCGTCGGGCACGACGGGATGGCCATGCCGGAATTCCGCATGGATCCGCGCGAAATCGACGACTTCCTGACCTATCTGAAAAGCATCAACAAATAGGCCGTCGACCGCCGTCGCGGATGTCGCACGTCCCTCCAGGCCCCGGTGCCGGCCCGGATCGTGCATCGGCGGACTGTCGCCTCGCCCTCGCAGGGGGTAAAGAGGGGCGCTGGCATGAGGAGACGGGTGCGCCTTGACCGCTGAACTCGACGACGTCGACCTCATGATCATCCACGAATTGCAGGCCGACGGTCGCATGACGAACGTGGAGCTCGCGCGTCGGCTGGGCCTTTCCGCCCCACCCAGCCTGCGCCGCGTCCGGTCTCTCGAGGAAGCCGGCGTCATCACCGGCTATCGTGCCCTCGTCGACGAGAAGCGGCTGGGCTACGAGGTCGTGTTCTTTGCCTTCGTGCACCTCGCCAGCCAGGCGGAGCCGGACCTCGCGGCGTTCAGGACCGCGATGCGCGAATGGTCCGCCGTCCGGGAATGCTGGACGCTTTCCGGCGACATCGACTTCATCATCAAGGGCGTCGCGCCCGACCTGCGCGCCTTCCAGCAGGTGGTCGCTGACCTGACGGCGATTCCCAATGTCCGCACCATCCGCACGGCGGTGGCGCTCGACAAGGTCAAGGACGAACCGATCGTTCCGGTGTGAGGGTGCCGCGGGATCCGCTGGCCGACGCGTCAGCCCCGCTCCCAACGAAGGCGCAACCCGTCCAGCCCGTGGAAGTGATAGGTGTCCCGGTAGGCGGGCGGCTGCGCCAGTGCCAGTCCGGGCAGGCGCCGCGCCAGGATCGGCAGCGCGACCTGCATCTCCAGCCGCGCCAGCGGTGCCCCGATGCAGAAGTGAATGCCCGCGCCGAAACTCACATGCGCGTTATCCTCGCGGCGCGGATCGAACCGGTCGGGTGATGGAAACCGCGCCGGATCGCGGTTCGCCGCCCCGAGCAGCAGGCCGATGCGGTCCCCCTTGCGCAGCCTTGCCGCCCGCACCTCGACGTCCTCCAGCGCGTAGCGGGTGAACAGGTGAAGCGGCGCGTCGTGCCGCAGCATCTCCTCGACGCAGCGTCCGGTCGCTTCCTCGTCCGCGAACGTCTCCGCCGGCTGGAACCCGGCACGCAGCATCGACGCCAGCCCGTTGGCGAAGGCGTGGACCGTCGCCTCGTGTCCTGCGTTCAGCAGCAGGATGCAGGTCGAGACGGTCTCGTCCTCGCTCAGCCTGTCGCCTTCCGCGCTTGCGGCCGCGAGGTGGCTCAGCAGGTCGTCGCGCGGGTTCGCACGGCGCGCGGCAAGTTCTCCCCGCAGGAAGGCGACGAACTCGACGCTCGCTGCCGCCGCGGCGTCCTCGACCGCCCGGTCTCGGCGGAACTGGTACATCGCCACCATCCGGTGCGACCAATCCAGAAGCTGGGGCGCCATCGCCGGATCGACCCCGAGCAGCTCGGCGATCACGACGACCGGGATCGGCGTGCAGAACGCCTCGAGGACGTCGGCTTCGCCGCTGTCGATGAAACCGTCGATCAAGCTCTCGGCGACCGCCGCGATGCGCGGTCTCAGGCGTTCCACCTGCCTGGACACGAAGGCCCGGTTGACGAGCGTGCGCAGGCGGGTGTGTTGCGGCGGTTCCAGTTCCAGCAGGGAGTGCCGCTCCACGGCGAGGAAAGGCGCCAGGTGTGGCTCGGGTTCGGGCCAGCCGAGTTCCTCCCGGGTGGCGACATGCAGGATCTGGCGGCCGAAGCGGCGGTCCCGCAGCAGGGCGGAGACGACGTCGTGGCCGGCGGCGCACCACAGTCCGTATTGCTGCCAATAGAAGACGGGCGCCCGCGCGCGGATCTCATGATACGCGGCATAGGGATCCTGCACGAAGGCGGGGTCGCGCGGATCGAGGTCGACGGTCAGGGTGGTGTCGTCGATTCGCACGCCGCTCGCCCCTTGGTGTCCCGGATCCGCTGCAGGTGACCGCTGAGTGCACGGGCGGGAAAGAGGCGTCAAGCCGCGATGGTTGCGCCGTGCGCCCGTCTGGGCACGGGCCGGCGGGGATGCGGTGGAACCGGCTTTCCGCTATGCCTGAGCGTCACAGCGAGGACCGTCCATGATCGACCCGCATCCGGCAATGCACCCCGACCTGCAGCTTTCGCCGGCCGTCGCCGCGGCGATCGCCGCCGGTCGTCCCGTGGTGGCCCTCGAATCGACCATCGTGGCCCATGGCATGGCGTGGCCGGCCAATCTGGAGACCGCGCGCAAGGTCGAGGCTGTCGTCCGGGAGGAGGGCGCGGAACCGGCGACCATCGCGGTGTTGGGTGGGCGGCTGGCGGTCGGGCTCGACGATGCGGCCCTCGCTGCGCTCGCCGAGGCGGGACCCTCGATGCTGAAGCTTTCGACGCACGACATACCGTTCGCGGTGGCCGGCAAGCGCGACGGCGCAACCACGGTGGCGGCGACGATGCGAATCGCGGCCATGGCCGGCATCCGCATCTTCGCCACCGGTGGCATCGGCGGCGTCCATCGCGGAGCACGGGACAGTTTCGACATCTCGGCCGACATCACCGAACTGGGCCGTACGCCAGTCGCCGTCGTGTCGGCGGGCGCGAAGGCCATCCTCGACCTGCCGGCGACGCTGGAGGCGCTGGAGACGGCGGGCGTGCCGGTGATCGGGTTCGGGACGGATGCGTTCCCCGCCTTCTATTCCCGCGACAGCGGGCTGAAGGCTCCGCTCAGGCTCGACACGCCGGAAGCCGCGGCGGCGATGCTGAATGCCAAATGGCGGTTGGGCCTTCCGGGAGGCGCGCTCATCGCCAATCCGATTCCAGCCCAGCATGAGATCCCGGCTGCCGAGATCGGTGCGACCATCGAAGCCGCATTGGCGGACGCCGCGAAGAACGGCATCGGCGGAAAGGCCGTCACACCCTTCCTGCTCGGGCGAATCGTCGAGATGACGGCTGGGCGGAGCCTTGTGGCCAACATCGCCCTCGTCTTGAACAACGCGCGCCTGGCGGCGCGCATCGCGGTGGCTGCGTCCCGCTGACCGGGCGAATGGGCCTCAGGCGAGGGCGCGCGGCGCGCGGCGCAGCCTGACGAGATGCTGTTCCGCGCGAAGGCGCACGGTCTTGAGCGCGCCTGCGAGCCCGCGTTCGGGCTGGACGACCCGAACCGGCAGTCCTTCGGCTTGCGGGAGGGCGGCTCTCTGCGGCCGGATGGCGGCGCGCAACAGTTCCATCCCTTCAGGGTCCGTCTCAAGCGCCTTGGCATCGAGATGTGGCATCCTACGCTCCCTGGCGGACCATCGCGGGGTGGCCGCGTGGTCCTTGTCCGTCTTGGCGTTGGGGCCCGGTGAACCGGTCCCGTCCGTCGATGGTTTGAATCTAGATCCATAGCGAGCGGGGCGATGTGCGCTGGCACACACGACTCTCAACGCCGGATCTCTTCGACGGTTCGTGATCGAATATGCAGCCACTTGACGCGAGCCGCTTTGAGGAGGATCATCCAAAACGTTTCGGATCGCGTTTTTAGGGAGGCGCGATGTCTTCGCTGCGGGTATTGGCGCAGTCGCTCGGCCTGTCGATCACGACGGTGTCGCGGGCGCTCGACAATTATTCCGACGTTTCGGAAGCCACCCGGGCGCGCGTGCGTGCTGCGGCCGAGGCGGCCGGCTATCGCCCGAATGCGGCTGCGCGTCGCCTGCGCAAGGGCTCGACCGAAATGGTGACGATGGTCCTGCCGACCGAGCCGGGCCAGTTCAACGAACCTCTCTACATCGAGTTGCTCGCCGCGCTGGGAAAGCGGCTGGCGCGGGACGGCTACGACCTCACCCTGCTCGCCTCCCCGCCCGGGACGGAGGAGATCAAGACCTACCGCCGCCTTGTGGAGGGGCGTCGGACGGACGGGCTCATCGTCGTCCGTACCCGCCGCGACGATGCGCGCGTGCGCTGGCTTCTGGATGCGGACTTTCCCTTCGTGACCATGGGTCGCACCGATGTCACGGGCGACTTCGCCTTTGTCGACGGTGACGGCGAGACGGCCTTTCGCGAGGCGACCGAACGGTTGATCGCCCTGGGGCACCGGCGGATCGCGCTGCTGGGCGCGCCATCCGCGTTCACCTTCGCGACGCTGCGCCGCGCCGGCTACCGCTCAGCCATGGCCGCCCGGTCGCTTTCGCCCGTCGAGGTCGAAGTGATGGCGGATGAGGAGGGCGGGCACGCCGGTGCCTCCGCATTGCTGTCTGCACCCGACCGTCCGACGGCCCTGCTGTGCGCCACGGACCGGATCGCCTACGGCGCGCTGCGCGCCGCGCGACGGCTGGGTCTCGCCGTGCCCGGCGATCTGTCCGTCGTCGGGCACGACAATCGTCCCGCGTCGGCGTTCTCGGATCCACCGCTGACGACGATGGAGCTGCCCATCGCAGAAACCGGCGATCTGCTCGCCGACCTTCTTCTGGCGCGGATCGGCGGGGCGGATCCGCGGACCTTGCGCCGGATCTGTCCCGTTCGCTTCCTCGAGCGGCAGTCGACGGCGCCGCCGCCCTGACCGCGAACGGATGGCGCGCTCCGGCCGCGCTCTCCGACCACCATAACGCCGGGCCATCATCCAATGGAGGACGACATGACCGCCCACTTCACCATCGCCCGACGCGCCCTTCTGGGCGGCACCGTGGCCGCCGCGGCCCTTACGGCGCTCGCGGGGCCGGCCCTCGCGCAGCAGGATCTCGTGTTCCTGTCGACGCAGCTGCGTCCGATCGAGGAGGCGCAGAAGGTGCGCGACCTCATCCTCAAGGGTGCGCCGAAGACGACCTACGTCGTTGACGAGCCGGCCCCCTTCACGGTGCGCATGAAGGCCGAGCAGGACGCCGGCAAGCGCACCGTCAGCCTCGTCGGCGCGCTGCACGGCGAGCTGCAGCCGCTGGCGCCGATGGGCGCCCTCGACGCCATCGACGACGTCGCCGCGAAGGTGGCGAGCCGCGGCATTCCCGCCGGCCTGATGGAGCTCGGCAAGCTCGGCACCGGCAAGCAGATGTACATTCCGTGGATGCAGGCGACCTATGTGATGGTCGTCAAGAAGGACGCGCTGCCCTTCCTGCCGGCTGGCGCCGACGTCAACGCGCTCACCTACGAGCAGCTTGCCGCGTGGGGCAAGGCGATCCAGGAGAAGACCGGCCAGCGCCGCATCGGCTTCCCGGCTGGCCCCAAGGGCCTGATGGCCCGCTTCCTCCAGGGCAACCTGCTGCCCTCCTACACGGCCTCGATGGTCACCGAGTTCCGCTCGGCCGAGGCCGAGAAGGCATGGAGCGACTTCAAGGCCGTCTGGGCGACCGTGAACCCCAACGCCAGCAACTACGACTTCATGCAGGAGCCGCTGATGGCGGGCGAGGTGTGGATCGCCTGGGACCACGTCGCCCGCGTGAAGGATGCGTTGCAGGCGGCACCCGGCGACTACCAGGTCGTCGCTCCGCCCGCCGGGCCGAAGGGCCGCGCCTACATGCCCGTGATCGCCGGCCTCGGCATCACGAAGGGAGCGCCCGACCGGGCCGGAGCGGCCGCGCTGATCGAGCATCTCACCAAGCCCGAGACGCAGGTGATCACGGCGCGCGAGGTGGGCTTCTTCCCGGTCGTCAACGCGACGCTGCCTGCCGACCTTCCGGCCGGCGTGAAGCTGCTCTCCGAAGGCGTGGCCAAGACGCAGACCGCCAAGGACGCGCTCGTCGCGCTCCTGCCGGTCGGGCTCGGCGACAAGGGCGGCGAGTTCAACAAGGTGTACTTCGACACCTTCCAGCGCATCGTTCTCCGCAACGAGCCGATCCGCGCCACCCTCGATGCCCAGGCCGCCGTGCTGAAGGACATCATGAACGCCAGCAAGGCTCCCTGCTGGGCGCCTGACAAGGCCAGCGACGGCCCCTGCCCGGTGAAGTGACAGCCGCCGCAACGGTGGAGCGCGAAGCGCACTCGTGGCCGGGATCGCCCGGCCACGGGGCGCGGCGCGCCCCCGCCGGCCGCACGATGCGGGCCCGTCCGAGGCTTGGGGAACCGACATGACGCAATCCCGATGGCTGCCCTATGCGCTGATCGCCCCGGCGATGGTGTTCCTGGGCATCTTCTTCATCGTGCCTCTGGTCCAGACGATCGCCCTGTCCTTCCAGGGCGGGGCGGGCTTCGGGCTTGAGAACTACGGGAAGATGGTCGGCGACCTGAATTTCGGGATCGCCATCAAGAACACCTTCCTGCTCGTCGTCGCCGTCATCCCGCTGCAGGTGGGTCTCGCGCTCGCCATGGGGATGATGCTGCAGAAGATGAGCGTCGGGCGCGATGTCGTGCTCTGGATCTGGACGATCCCGCTCGGCGTCTCGGATCTCGCCGCCGGCCTCGTCTGGCTCGCCATCCTGCAGAACACCGGCTACCTCAACAGCGTGCTGTTCGCGATGGGGCTGGTGCCCGGCCCGACGGCCTGGCTGAACAGCGAAACGCCGGTGACGCTGTTCGTTGCCGTCGTGCTCGCGGAAGTCTGGCGCGCGACCGCCATCGTCCTCGTCATTCTGGTCGGCGGTCTGCAACTCATCCCGAAGGAATTCGGCGAGGCGGCGGAGATCTTCGGCGCCCGGCCATGGACGCGCTTCGTCAAGATCACCCTGCCGCTGCTCAAGCCGAGCCTGCAGTCCGCGCTGATCCTGCGAACCGTGCTCGCCTTCGAGGTCTTCGCCGTCGTCTATGCCCTCGGCGGGCGAAACTTCCCCGTCCTCGTTGGCGAGGCCTATGTCTGGCAGCGCGAGAACCAGAACTACGGCGTCGCCGCCGCCTACGCCGTCCTCGTGATGATCATCTCGCTCGCCGCCACCATCTTCTGGCTGCGCGCCCTGCGGACCAAGCCGGAGGCCCAGGCATGACCGCGCCGCGTCGCTTCCTCTTCGTCACCGGCGTCCTCACGCTGTGTGCCTGGATCCTGGTGCCGATCTACCTGATCGCGCTGGGCGCCTTCGGCGGCCGCCCCGCTGCCTTCCGGTGGCCGAAGGACTGGCTGCCCTGGAACGCCTCGCTCGACGCGATGATGCTGTTCCTGCGCATCGAGGGCGTGTGGAACGCCGCCGTGAATTCGGTCATTGCGGCGGGACTGACCATGATTTTCTCGATCCTGCTCGGCGCCCCTGCCGGCTACGCCCTGGCCCGGTTCAACTTCCGCGGGGCGAACGCCTTCCGGCTGCTGGTCCTGCTGACCCGCGCGTTTCCGCTGGCCATCCTGGCGCTGCCGCTCACGGTCATCTTCATCAAGCTGGGGCTCTACGACACGCCCTTCGGCGTCTCGCTGGTGCACACGGCGCTGGCCCTGCCGTTCGCCGCGCTGGTCACCGCGAGCCTGTTCGTCGGGATCCCGCGTGAGCTGGAGGAGGCGGCGTGGGTGTTCGGATGCACGCGGTGGCAGGCCTTCACCAAGGTCGTTTTGCCGCTCGCGCTGCCCGGTGTGGCGGCTGCGGCGATCTTTGCCTTCGTGATCTCGTGGAACGAGGTGTTCGCCGCCTCCGTGCTCACCGTGCGGGAGCGGACGCTCACGGCCTACCTGCTGACGGTGCTCAGCGAGAGCCCGCTGCACTATCGCTTCGCCGGCGGCTTCATCCTGATCGTTCCGTCGGTGCTCTTCATCTTCGCGGTGCGCAAGTACCTCTTCGCCATGTGGGGCGTTTCCAGCAAGTAGGGGTGGGCAATGGCCGGAATCGTCATCGACAGGATTGCCAAGAGCTTCGGCGCGGTCTCCGCCCTCAAGGAGGTGTCGCTGGAGATCGCGGACGGCGAGTTCGTCGCGCTGCTCGGCCCGTCGGGCTGCGGCAAGACCACGCTCCTGCGCATCATGGCAGGGCTCGAGACCCGCTCGTCCGGGCGGGTGCTCATCGGCGGGCGCGACGTCAGCGACCTGAAGCCCTATGAACGCGGGCTCGCCATGGTCTTCCAGAACTACGCCCTCTTCCCGCACATGACCGTCTACGACAACGTCGCCTTCGGCCTCACGATGCAGAAAAAGCCGAAGGACGTGATCGACCGGCAGGTCAAGAAGGCGGCGGCGCTCCTGCATATCGAGCCTTACCTGGAGCGCTATCCGGCCAAGCTGTCCGGCGGCCAGCGCCAGCGCGTGGCCCTGGCGCGGGCGCTCGCCGTCGAGCCGGCCGTGCTGCTGATGGACGAGCCGCTCTCGAACCTCGACGCGCTGCTGCGCCTGGAAATGCGGGCCGAGTTGAAGAGCGTGCTTCGAGAGGCGGGCACCACCACCGTCTACGTGACCCACGACCAGACCGAGGCGATGGGGCTTGCGGATCGCATCGCCGTGATGCATGGCGGCAGGATCGTGCAGATCGCCCCGCCCACGGAAGTCTATTCCCGCCCCGCGACGATGTTCGTCGGCGGCTTCGTCGGCTCGCCTCCGATGAACTTCATCCCGGTCGAGGCCAAGTCCGGGAGTGTCGCGCTCGGGGCGCAGTCGCTGATCGCCCCCCGGGCGTCCGGACCGCTGACACTCGGCTTCCGGGGAGAGGACGTGACGCTCGCCCCGCCGGGCGAGGCGATGCCCTTCACGGTGCGCGTGGCCGAGCCGATGGGCTCCCATGTGCTGCTCACCGGCCGGATCGGCGACGCCGTCGTGCGCGTCGTCGCGCCGCCTGCTTCTCCCGTGAAGGCCGGCGACGTCGTCGGACTTCGCCTCGATCCCGACCGCGTCGTCTTCATGGACACGACGACCGGCGCCGCCACGGACCTTGCCGCATGACAACGCCCGCCGACCTCGACCGCCTGGCCCGCGACATCCTCGCCCGGAACGACCGGGGCGGCTACACGGTGCCCAACGAGAAGGTCTACCCCTTCCAGTGGAACTGGGATTCGGCGTTCGTCGCCCTTGGCTTCGCCGTCTACGACGAGGATCGCGCGTGGCGCGAACTCGAGACGCTCTTCGCTGGCCAGTGGCAGGACGGGATGGTCCCGTCCATCGTGTTCCACCAGCCGGCCGACAACTACTATCCCGGCCCGCCCGCCTGGGGCACGCGGCACCAGCCGCCGACCACCGGCATCTCGCAACCGCCCGTCGCAGCCACCGCCGCGCGGGCGATCCTCGCCGGCACGGCCGACAAGGCCGTCGCCGCGGCGCGGGCGAAGGCGCTTTTCCCCAGGCTGTTCGCCTCGCATCGCTGGTGGCACGAAGTGCGCGATCCGGACGGCACCGGACTCGTCACGGTCACGCATCCCTGGGAGACCGGGCGCGACAACTCGCCGGAGTGGGACGCCCCGCTCGCGGCTGTCACGCCGACGGTCGACGTTTCCGCGCTCCGCAAGGACAAGACCCACGTCAGCGCCTCCGAGCGTCCCACCGACGACTTCTACAACCGCGTCATGACGCTGGTCGAGGAGGCCAAGGCGCTCGGCTGGGACGGCAAGGCGGTGGCGCGGACGCTGTCGCTGCGTGTCTGCGACATCGGCGTCCAGTCGATCCTCGTGCGGGCAGACCACGACCTGCTCTGGCTCGCCCGTGAACTGGGCTTCCCCGCCGAGGCGGCGGTGCTCGAAGGCTGGATCGCGCATTCGAGCGCCGCGTTCGCGCGCCTGCAGGCGCCGGATGGCACGTGGCGCTCGATGGATCTGCGAACCGGCACGCTGGCGCCCACGGTCTCTTCCGGCTCCTTCCTGCCACTCTACGCCCACATCGGCGGCCGGGACGGGGCCGACCGCATGGCCGGCGTGCTCGAGACATGGGCTCCAGCCGTCGCCTACGCGGTTCCCAGCAGCGATCCGTTCTCCCCCACCTACGATCCGCGCCGCTACTGGCGCGGGCCGGTCTGGCTGGTCGTCAACCGCATGATCTGCGACGGCTTCGCTGCGGCCGGACGCGAGGATGTCGCCGCGCGGATCGCCGAGCAGTCGCGTGCGCTGGTCCTGCAGCACGGCTTCGCGGAGTACTTCGATCCCCGCAATGGCGACGGCCTCGGCGGGAGGGATTTCTCCTGGAGCGCGGCCATGTGGCTCGCCTGGCTGGCCCGGCCCGAGGCCGGCTTTGCCCTGACCTGAAGGATCGGGGCGCCCGGCGCGCCTCGGATCTCTCCTGCGATTCCTGGGCTGGCCTGCGAGGCAGGCATGGCGTTGGCGTTGCGGGAGGGGTCGGCCCCTGCCTATTCTGGACCGAAGCCGAAGAGACTCGGCATCCGGGGGTTCGTCATGCTCATTCGTTCGCTCGCCGCAGCCGCGGCGCTCGCTCTTTTCGCCGGTCCGGCCGCCGCCCAGCAGCAGATCGTGCTGTCGGCCTTCGGCATCAGCCAGGACCTGCTCCGCAAGCACCTCTACGGGCCCTTCGAGAAAAGCTGCGGCTGCAAGGTTGTCGTCGAAGTCGGCAACAACACCGATCGCCTCGCCAAGATGGAGGCGCGCAAGGACAATCCGAACGTCGACGTCGCCGTCTTTACCGAGACGGCTGCGCTCGAGGCGGCGCGAAAGGGGCTGATCGAGCCTATCGACACCAAGGCGCTGGCGAACTTCGCGAAGATCTATCCGTTCGCGCAGGATCCGATCGGCGGCAACATGGGCG
>CAZJCW010000082.1:14475-16093 GCA_964544365.1 uncultured Alsobacter sp. | reverse complement strand
TTGGCGAGCGAGGGCGAGATGCCCTTCGCGATGTCGAGGCCGGTGGTGCCGGGGGCAAAGGCGCGCACGGCGCCGTCGGGGAAGGTCACGTTGATCACGACGTGTCTCCTGCTCACTCCTGCAGACCATGCAGGTAAGCCGATGGGCGGACGGTTGACGGTGGGGATGGCCGCCGGTGGCGGTCAGGCGCGGATGTCGCCGTCGCCCGGCCCGACCTCCTCGCAACGCAGCGGCGGCGTGGGATTGACCCCCCTCCAGCGCCCGTAGCGCCACGGTCTATACCAGGCGGCATCCCGCGGCAATTCGTCCGGGACGAAGTCGAGCCCGTGGGTTCCCCAGGGATTGCAACGGCAGATGCGCGCCGCGCCCATCCACCCGCCTGCCCAGATGCCATGCCGGACGAGCGCGTCGTCCATGTACTCCGAGCACGTGGGCAGGTGGCGGCACTGACGCCCTAACAAAGCGGAAAGAGTGACCTGATAGACACGCAGCAACAGTCTTAGGGCTGCGAGCAGCGGGCGGCGTTGCCGCGATGCGCCCTTTGCGCCACATTTAGGATCTAGACCGTGACTACCCATGCTGCCGTGCCGAGACTCGGGTGACCGTGGTTGCGGCGCAGCAAGAAGGCCGATAGAGCCGAGCGTGCCGACGGCGATATCGCCCCGGCGAATAGACGACGGAGCCCGAATGACCTTCGTGTATCGCGTTTCCTCCCGGATCGCACGTTTCGCGACCGCCACGGCCGTCGTGGCTGCTGCAACGCTGACCGCCGGTTCGGTCGATTCGGTCCGTGCTCAGTCGAAGGCATCCTCCAAGCCCGCCCCGGCCACGGTCGAGCCGGCACCGCAGCAGGCGAGGGAACCCGCGAGCTGGCGGATGAGCCAGGCTCCCGGCTGGCTCATGACAGTGCGCGCCCATGTGGTGGGCTCGCCCCGGTTCATGGGGTCCGACGAGTACTCCGTGGTCGCGTACCCGACCTTCAGCATCCGCCGGAACGACGGCCCGGCACGCTTCGGCGCGCCCGACGACGGCGTGAGCTTCGTCGTCTTCGGCGACGCGCACTGGGCAGTGGGCGTGGTCGGCCGGTACCAGAGCGGCCGCTACTACGATCAGGATCGTCGCCTCTATGGCATCCGCGACGCGAAGTGGTCGATCGAGCCGGGCCTGTTCGGCGAGTTCTGGGCGCTCACGGACACGGTCCGCCTGCGCGGCGAGATGCGCTACGGCATCAACGGATACAACGGGCTGATCGGCAGCGTCGCGCTCGACTACGTGCACCGCATGGGACCGCGGCTCGTGCTGAACGCCGGCCCGCGCATGACGGTGGCCGGGTCGGAATACATGGACGCCTATTTCGGCGTGACGGCCCAGGACGCTGCGTGGAACCGCACCGTGACGCCCTACAGCCCGGGTGCTGGGGTGAAGTCCGTCGGGATCGCCGCCGCCGCCACCTATCAGTGGAACGACCAGTGGTCGACGACCGTGCGCGGCCAGTATGACCGCCTCGTCGGCCCCGCCGGCGACAGCCCCATCGTGAAGAGCTTCGGGTCGAAGGACCAGTTCACGATCGGAGCGAGCGCGAGCTACACATTCCCGCTCGGCTACGCGCCCTAAGCCT
>CAZJCW010000082.1:1070-14375 GCA_964544365.1 uncultured Alsobacter sp. | reverse complement strand
GGGGGGCGAGGAAGGGAGAAACCGGGGCGGACGACAGCGGTGTCGTGGTCGCCCCGGCCTGCAAGATCCTATGGTTTTTGCGCCTCGATATAGGCGGCGGGGTCGGCGGCCTCGGTCCGCCCGATCTGCATGTCGGGCATCACCGGGTGCGGGTTCATCAGGAAGCGGCGCAGGCTTTCCTCGGTCATTCCGCCCTTCGAGGCGATGGCGGCAAAGGTCGGGACGTCCGCCTTGGCCCGGGTCTGCTCGGGCGAGACGACATGGCACTCGGCGCACCAGCGCTGCGCGATGATGCGCCCGTTCGCCGGATTGGGCTTCACGACCTGACCGGGCGTGGGCGGGACCGGCTGGCCGGGCGGTACGACCTGTGCGAGGGCGGGTAGGGGCGCCGCGATGGCGATTGCGGCCAGCGCGGCGAGGACCGACGCGGCGGCGACGAGGGAGCGGGGGAGGCGTCTCATGGTGACCTGTCCTGTTGCGGGGCGGACCCAGCCCACCGCACCACGTTGACGCTTGGACGCTGCCGGGGCCACGACATGGATCAAGCGGACGAGACGCTCACTTCACGATGACCTCGATGTCGCGGTCATGGCCGGCTCGAACGCTGAACTCCTGCGTGTAGACCTTTCCGCCGTTCCTGGCGATGACGACATACTCGCCCTCCGCCAGCGTCATCGACGGAAAGGCGCCGATGGCCTCGCGAATCGTGTCGCCGCCGGGCGTCAGCACGCTGAAGGAGGTGTTGGCCAGTGCCTCGGACCCGGACGCCGCGACGAGCTTCAACGTCACGGTCGCCGCCCGGTGGCGCAGCGTGGCCTCGGTGACGCGTCCCGCCTCGACGCGCAGGTCCGCGTTCGCGATCGCGTTGCTGTCCCCGTAGGTCGAGACCACCCGGTAAGTCCCCTCGGGGAGGCGGATGAGCTGCCCGCCATGCACGCCGGAGATCACCACGCGTCCTTCCGGATCGTTGCCCAACGGCACATAGACATTGAAGCTCAGCCGATCCGGCGGAATCTGCATGTCGTTGATCACGGCCCCCAGCACGAGGCCGCCGGCATTGATCTGCAGCGTCTCGGTCGTCGCGTTGGGGCCCATCACCACGCGGCGGGTGGCCCCGGCCAGACCGTAGGTGGCATGCACGATGTAGGCGCCCGGATCGAGCGTAAAGACGGGCGTTGGCAACTCCGACGTGTGGATGAGAGCGGGATCCGTGCCGTCCTGCGGGTCGCTGTAGATGCGCCAGACGATCCCCGTGCGAATCGGCGGGCCGTTGGCGCCCAGGGTCGCGCCAAGGAACAGCCCGGTTTCCCTCGGCAAGACGGTCGGCGGCGCGGTGCGGCCGGGCGGCGTGGGCGGCGCGGCCGGAGGGGCGGGGGTCGACGGCGCAGGTCGCGCCGGCCCGGACGGCGTCGGCGCCGTCTGCGACAGCGCAGGCTGCGCAGCCAGGAGCAGCGCTCCGAGCGTGACGGTGAGGCGATGCATCATCGCCCAGACATGCGCCGCCGGGGACCGGCACGTCAACCTCGGGTCTGACCCCTCTCGTCCAGTCGTCGCCATTGATTCCGTCGGTCCAGTCGATCTCGCGCGTCAGCGGATCGCGGTGTCCTCGCCGCCGACGAGATCCGTCGCGGCGGTCAGAAGGTTGCGCGCAGAAAGCGGCCGGAAGGTGAACTCGACCCGGTGCTGGCCGGCCGGAACCTCGACCCCGCGGAACAGCAGGTTGGCACGCAGCACGGGCTTGCGCTCCCCGTCCACGGTGGCCTCCCAGCCCGGGTAGTAAAGGTCATGGAGCACCAGAATGCCGGGACGATCGGTGGTGACCGAGAGCTTCACGACGTTCCGACGGTAGGACAGCATCGTGACGCGGCTGACGGAGGGGCGTGCCTCCGCGTCGGGCTCCAGCACCGGATAGGGGTGCGCGAGGTCGGCCATCTCCGTTTCCTCGACCAACGCCTCTTCCGTGCGATCGAACTCGGGAAGCTCTTCTGCGTCCAGGACGGCCTCCGTCTCGACGGGCTTGATCCGTGTCGCGACATAGGCGCGCGGACTCGCCGGCGGAAGGCGATAGATCCACATCGTGTCAGAGGCGTGCAGCAAGGTGGCATTGCGCAGGCGCGGGAAATGGCGCGGGAGCTTTTCCGCTGGCCGGTCGAGGACGAGGTATTCCAGTCCGAGCAGCGAAGCCAGGCTGCAGCGATAGCCGCGGAACGTGCCCGGGAACTGGCGAAGCGCGAGTTCGACGGCGTTCTCGCCCGAACCGACGGCGCGCTCGTACTCGGCGATGCGCAGGGCGTTGTAGCCCACGGTATCCTCGATGCCGAGGACCATGGCCGCATTCTGCCACGCGCCGGCGAGGCCGAGGATCTCGACACGGGGACGCTCACCCTTGGCGTGGCGGGCGTCGAGTTCCCGCTTCAGCGTCTGCAGGCCCGCGAAGTCCTGCGGTGCGAGCTCGTTGTAGACGGCATAGCGGGATGCCGGCTCCATGTTCAGGGACGACGCCGCGTTACGCCACACCAGTTCGCCGCCCGTCACCGCAACGACGATGGCCGCCGCGACGGCGCGTCCCCGCCGGGATACCTGCGAAAGCAGGAGGCTCAGCCCCACCGCGGCCATGGCGACGAATGCGCCGGCCTGCAGGAGCGCCGCCTGTCCGTGACCAACGCGCAGCGAGAAGGCAACGCCGCTCCCCAGCAGTCCGGCGGCCAGCATTGCCGGCAGTGCCCAGGATGCGGCTTTCCGCCATGGCGACCGCCCCGCGTCGACGCCAGGCTGCGAGCCAACATAGAGGTGAACGCAGTAGCCGCAGACGACCGCGAGCGCGATGTTGATGAAGAATGTCGCGTCGGCCGGCCGCCGGTAGAGCGAGATCCCGGGCACGCTGTCGAAGAGAAGCTCGAAGACAGGCGTGTAGCGGCCCAGGGCATAGATGCCCGCGGCGATGCCGAGCAGCACGAAGAACCGGATCTCCCGGGACAGGAGACCGCCGCGACCGAGACCCTGCCAGAGCAGAATCACGGCTGGCAGCGTGCCGGCAAAGAGGTAATTGATGGCGCGGTCCGTGTAGGTGCCCTCCGGGATCGTGTCCCACATCGGGCCCCAGTAGTCATACGTCAGGTTCAGCGTGCCGAAGATGTTCGGCGCCATGAGCGTCACGAGGCTGGACGGGGGCAGCGAGTTCATCGCGGCCACGCCATAGGCGATGGCGGGCCGGTTCGAATCCATCAGGAACTGGATGGTCAGCAACGCGGGAACCGCCAGCAGGGCCGCCACGGCCAACCCCATGCCGAGCAGGGCCGGGAGGCGCGAGGCGAGAAAGCGAAGCGGTTGCCGGGCCGCGACCGTCTCGTTCAGCACGAGCCCGGCGAGAACCAGCGTCCCGAGGAACGCGACCTGGTCGCGGCCGAGCGCCATCAGCGCGGCGAAAACCGCGAAGCCGGCGGCGGATCCCCAGGCCGGCCGACGCAGCACGGATTCGAGGAATGCGAAGGCCGGCAGGAAAAAGGCGTAGCTGAAGATCATCCCCGTATGCTGAAGGCGCGCCGCCGCCGAACCGCCGAGGACGATCATCATCGCCGCGATCACGGCACCGGCGGGGTGCCAGCCGCGCCGCGCGAACAGCACGAGGACGGCGGTCGCCGGCAGCAGGAGATGGGCGAAGACGACGAGGTCGAAGGCCTCCATGGACGGCGCGGGGAACAGCGCGGCGAAGGCCACCATCGTCGGGGTGAAGAGCAGCGATTGCGGATCGGCCACCGCGGGATGCCCGCTGAAGTGGTACGGGTTCCACAGCGGCCATTCGCCCTGGGCGAGCGCGGCGCCGAGGTGGCGCAGCATCGGGTAGAAGTGGTTCTTGCTGTCCCACGGCACGACGCCGCCCGCGATCCGCCAGGCGAGCGCCGCAACGGTCCAGAACCCGATCACCACGGCCAAGGCGACAAGCCATTCGCGGCGGGTCCATTCGTCCGCTCGGTCCACGGAGTGGTGGGTCATGGGATGGGGCAGGTCCGGCGGGGGAATGGACGGGTCTCGGCGCGCGGTTGCGCGGGGGTGCCCGGCGGATCCCCGACCCATCCGAGCGGCTTCATTCTTGCCGACGGGGCTGAATGGCGCATGAATGGACGCCTTTCGGCGCTGTTCGCGCCTCTGGCGCGCCCCTGCGGGACATGGCGGATGCCGGCCTGCGCGCGCCCGCTTGCGCGGCGGGCCGTCCGCACTATCCTCCGCCGCGCCGTTCCCCGACCGGACCGGCCCAACCGGGACATGCCATGACCGACACGCTTTCCCTGCTCGCCACGCGCCGCTCGCTGGCACCCCACCAGATGACCGGCCCCGGCCCGACGCGGCCGGAACTCGAGCAGATGCTGGCCATCGCCTCGCGCGTCCCCGACCACGGCAAGCTGACGCCCTGGCGTTTCATCGTGATCGAGGGCGCCGCGCGCGACCGGCTCGGCGCGGTGGCGGGGGACCTCTTCGCGAAGGCGAATCCGGCGGCCGATGCCGAGCGGCGGGCCCTGGAGGCGAACCGGTTCTCGCGGGCCCCGGTCGTCGTGGCGGTGGTCAGCAAGGCGGCACCCCATCCCAAGATCCCGGAATGGGAGCAGGAACTCTCTGCCGGCGCGGCCTGCATGAACCTCACCACGGCGGCGGTCGCCATGGGTTTTCTCACCGCCTGGCTGACCGAATGGATGGCCTATGACCGCGCCATGCTCGACGCGCTCGGCCTTGCGCCGCACGAGCGCATCGCCGGCTTCATCCACATCGGCCGCGGCCAGAAGCAGGACGACCGGCCGCGTCCCCCGCTCGCCGAGATCGTGACCTGGATGGAGTAGGCAGGACGCTGCGAGGGACGTGCGGCAAGGTACGAAAGACGCCGTCCGATGGGCGGCGGCGTTCCTCGTTCCGCCGGTCCCGACGCGGAACGGCCTCCGCCCAGGACCCGGTGCCTGCCGCCAGGTCCTCCTGACCCCTGCGGCGCCCACGCGCCTTCCGCCACTCGCCCCTCACCACAGGAGCCCCGCATGTTCTACACCCCCGCCGCCGCCGACCACGGGCTGCCGCACGATCCGTTCAAGGCCATCATCGCGCCGCGGCCCATCGGCTGGATCAGCAGCATGGACGCGCAGGGCCGGCTGAACCTCGCGCCCTACAGCTTCTTCAACGCGTTCTCGACCAGCCCCCCCATCGTCGGCTTCTCCTCCGAGGGTGCCAAGGACTCGGTGGCCTTCGTCGCGGAAACCGGCGAGTTCGTATGCAACCTCGCCACCTTCGACCTGAGGCATGCGATGAACGCGACCTCCGCGCCGCTCGCCCGCGGCCAGAGCGAGTTCGCCCATGCCGGCCTAGAGGCCGAGCCGTCGCGCCACGTCCGGCCGCCACGGGTGAAGGGCGTGCCGGCGGCGCTGGAGTGCCGGCTGACGGAGATCGTCACGCTCAAGACGGCTCAGGGCGTGCCGCTCGAACGCTTCCTGGTGCTGGGGGAGGTCGTCGGCGTCCATATCGACGATCGCTACATCAAGGACGGGCGCTTCGACACGGCCGGTGCGCAGCCCATCGCCCGGTGCGGCTATGCCGACTACGCCGTGGTGACGGAACTCTTCTCCATCGCGCGGCCTGCCGGCGGCTGACCGCTCAGCGCTTCGCCCTTGCGAGCACGCGCTTGGCCTGCCGCAGGTGGGGTCGGTCGATCATCTTGCCGTCGAGGCCGATGACGCCGGCGCCGGGGTTGGCGGCAAAGGCTTCGACGATGCGGCTGGCGTGGGCGACGGCCTCGGGTGACGGGGTGAAGACGGCGTTGATGACGGGCACCTGCGCCGGGTGGATCGCCATCTTGGCGGAGAAGCCGTCGCGGCGGGCGGCTTCGGCCTCGGCGGCGAGGCCCGCGTCGTCGCGGAAGTCCGTGTAGACCGTGTCGACCGCCGTCAGTTCGCCGGCATGGGCGGCTGCAAGGGCAAGGGCCCGGGCGAGGCGGTAGGGGTCGGCGTAGCCGCCGTCCGGCAGGCGGTTCGTTTCCGCCCCGAGATCGGCGGCGAGATCCTCCGCGCCCCAGGTGAGGCCGGTCAGGCGGTGGCTGGCCCCGGCATAGGTTCCCATGTGGAACAGCGAGCGGGCGGTCTCGGTGGCGATGGCGATGATGCGCGTCGCGCCGTCCGGCAGGGCATTCTCGGCCTCCCGCACGGCCAGCTTGGCGGCGAGGTGCTGAACGTCGATGCCGGAGCCCGACTTCGGCAGCATGATGCCGTCCGGCGCCGCCTGCATGACGGCGTCGAGGTCGGCATCGATGAGGCCGCTGTCGAGCGCGTTGACACGGACATAGAGGAGCGGCCGCGCCGTCTCGGCCTTCGCCGCGGCGATGAAGGCGCGCGCCGTTTCCCGCGCGGCGGCCTTGCCCGGCAGGGCGACGCTGTCCTCCAGGTCCACCAGCAGCACGTCCGCGCCGCTCGCCATGCCCTTGTCGAGCTTCCTGGGGGTGTCGCCGGGAACGAAGAGAAGCGAGCGCATGGCGGCGTCCGGGGTCACGGGTGACGGGTGGCGACGATCCTAGCGGATTCGCCGGCACCGTGCCCCGCTCGACCCCTTCGCAGCGCCGGGGACCACCGTCTCCCGTTGCGGGAGACGGATCCCCTGCCGGTGGAGGCGCTAGGCCGGCTTCTTGCGCATGAAGGCCTGGCGGCGGCACTCGGCCACCAGCGTGCCGTCCTGCTTGTAGGCGCGGTGCAGGAATTCGACGATGCCGGCGTCCGGGCGCGACTTCGACTCGCGGACCGACAGGATCTCGGTTGTCGAGCGCACCGTGTCGCCCTCGAACAGCGGGGCAGGGAAGCGCACGTCCGTCATGCCGAGATTGGCGATGGTCGTGCCGACGGTCAGGTCGTTGACCGACATCCCGATCATCAGCCCCAGCGTGAACAGCGAGTTCATCAGGGGGCGGCCCCACTCGGTCTCGGTCTCGCAGAAATGCACGTCGATGTGCAGCGGCTGCGGATTGAGCGTCAGGTTGGAGAACAGCATGTTGTCCATCTGCGTCACCGTGCGGGTGAGGCGGTGGCTGAACACCTCGCCGACCTTGAAGTCCTCGACATAGATCCCGCCGCGGGGATGGCGGCCGTCCGGGCCGGGGGGCGCTACGCTCATGGGTGTCCTCCTGCGATCGTCCACGCGCCGACCTCTAGCACGACTCGCGGCGGATGGAGGCGGTGCCAAGGTGCAGCCGAGCTCTGCGCGGGACGATGGCGCGACCCCTCGTCTGCCTCTGTTTCTGCCGGGGGAGGCCCGTTTTCCACCGAACCAGGAGAAGGGTCCTGCGCGTCGGAACCGCTCGCGCGCCGGGGAAACGGTCCTGCGCGCGACGGTGGAGGTTTGCTCGTCTGGGAGCATGGGGCGCCGGCGTGGCGGCCGTCATCCTTACCGTTCGTTTACCATAACGGGCCAGAGTATCGCCGAGGGTGGAGCCTCCGCGCGGACGCGGGCGGGGCCGGTCCCGGGGAGTAGCAGTTCATGTTCCTGTTCACGACGCCGGCCGCAGCGCCGGGTCCGACCGACAGAACCGCAGCGACGCCGCAGACGGGGGCGCCTGCACCGGTCGTCGAGGCGATCCGCACGGGTTCGCAGCGGACGGGGGCGGATTTCGGGTACCTCCTGACGACGGCGCAGCGCGAGTCCTCGCTCGACCCGGACGCCAAGGCGCGGACGTCCAGCGCCAGCGGTCTTTTCCAGTTCATCGAGCAAACCTGGCTCGGTGTGCTCAAGGGCGCCGGCCCGCAGCACGGGCTGGGGCCCTATGCCGACGCCATCAGCGAGAAGGGTGGGCGCTTCGACGTCGCCGACCCCCGGATGAAGGCGCAGATCCTGGCGCTGCGCAACGACCCCAAGGTGTCCTCCGTGATGGCCGGCGAACTCACCCGCCGCAACGCCGCGGCCCTGTCCGGCGCACTGGGCAGGGCGCCTTCCGAGGGGGAACTCTACGCGGCCCACTTCATGGGCTCGCGCGGTGCCGCCGATCTCATCCGCGCCGCGCAGGGCAATCCCAAGGCCCGTGCAGCCGACCTGTTCCCGGACCAGGCGTCGGCCAACCGCGCGATCTTCTACGACCGGGTGACGGGGCAGGCCAAGAGCGTGTCGGAGGTCCATGCCACGCTGGTGGCAGGGCAGGGCAAGCTCGCCGTCCCGTCCGTCCCGCAACTGCCCGCCGACCCGGCCGCATGGCTGGGAGGCAACCAGCCCGTCGCGGCGCCGGCCTATGCCGCCGGCGGTCCCGCGATGCACGGCCTGTTCCGCACCGAAGGGCCGCGCGGCCCGGTGAACCAGACCGTGCAGCGGCTGTGGTCCGGCCGGGCGACGCCGGCCGTCGCCGAGGCGCCGAAGTTCTTCCCCCGCACCGCGGCGCTCGGCGGCACGGTCAGCGATGCATCGCCGGCATCGGCCGCCGGGCTGTCGCCCACATTCAAGCCCGCCGACGTGCCGCTGCCGCCGGAACGGCCTGCCGCGCTAAAGCGCGCCGCCGCGCCGGCCCGCGGCCAACCGCTCGACCTGACCGCGATCCGCCGGAACGGGGCCTGACCGCATGAAGGGTGACCGCTCATGATCGTCCGTCGCTTCCTCGCATGGATGAAGAATGCCCCCGCCGAAGCACGGGCCGAAGCCACCGGCGCGCTCGCCCGCGCCTGGCTCTATTCGGACA
Source organism: uncultured Alsobacter sp. (assembly GCA_964544365.1). Taxonomy (GTDB): domain Bacteria; phylum Pseudomonadota; class Alphaproteobacteria; order Rhizobiales; family Beijerinckiaceae; genus Alsobacter. The sequence continues at coordinate 5,695 of CAZJCW010000082.1, read as the reverse complement.
TGGATCCGCACGAGAAGGCCGAGGCGGAACAGGCGCTGACCGTCCTCCTCGACGATCCGTCCCCCTGGGTGCGACAGGCACTGGCGGAGGCCTTCGGCCGGTCGATGGAAGCGCCGCCCGCCATCCTGGCCGCGCTGGCTCACGATCAGAGCGATGTCGCCGCCATCGTTCTGTCGCGCTCCCCGCTTTTCGACGATGCCGCACTGGTCGACCATGTCGCCACCGGCGACGCGCTCGTCCAGACCGCCGTCGCCATGCGCCCCGGGCTGAGTGGCCCGGTCGCGGCGGCGCTGGCCGAGGTGGCCGAGGCTGAGGCGGTCGCCGCGTTGGCGGCCAACGGCTCTGCCGCCATCCCGGCCTTTTCGCTGGCGCGCATGGTCGAGCGCCATGGGGACAACCCGACTGTCCGCGACGCCTTGATGGCCCGAGACGACCTGCCGGCCGACGTTCGTGTGGCGGTCGTCGTGAAGATTTCCGAGGCGATGGCCGCTTCGGCGGCCGGGCGCGATGCAACCGATGCCCGCAGCGAGCGGATGTCGCGCGAAGCCTCCGAGCGCGCGGTGCTGGATCTCGTCCTCACGGCGACCGACGAGGACTTGCCGGCCATCGTCCGCCGCCTGCGCGCCGGTGGACGCCTGACGCCCGCACTCCTCCTGACGGCAGTCCTCGATGGCGATCTTCGCCTTCCTGCGGCAGCACTGGCCGAACTGACCGGCATGAACCGCCGGCGGGTGGATGCGCTCGTCGCCGAAGGACGGGGCGCAGCCTTCACGGCCCTGTGCCGCAAGGCGGGACTTCCGGCCTCGTTCGTGCCGGTGCTCGAGACCGCCATGGGAGCGAGGCGCGCGGTGCTGGCGCATGAGTTTCCGCCCGTCGGCGCGGCGCGGCGTCGCCGGATCGCGGCGCAGACGATCCAGAGCGCGGGCCGTCTCGGCCTCGATCCCGACGGCCGCGCCATGGTGCTGCTGCGCCGTCTGGAAGCCGAGGCCGCCCGGGAAGAGGCGCGGATCGTCACGGAGACGCTGCTGGCCGTCCACGAGGCCGAATCGCATGCGCCGCTCCTGCTCGGCCCCGAGTGGCGCGCCGAACCCGAGCGCATTGCGCCGATGCCGGGACCGGCCGCGCTGATCGAAGGGCCTTCGAAGACCGGCGACGAGGCCGCGGCTGCCTGACGCCCCGGCGACGCCGTAGCCGCCGCTGCGGTGCGCGGCTGCGGCCCGACCGCGTCAGTAGCCGAACTGCTCGAGAAGGATGCGTTCCTCGAGGCTGTGCCCGGGATCGTGCAGCATCACGAGATCGACCGTCCGGTCCATCGCCACGTCGACCCTGCGCACGCCGCGATACTCGTAGTGGTCGGCGACCGCGCTGACCGGGCGCTTCTCCGCCTCCAGCACCTCGATCGAGATGCGGGCGTGGTCGGGCAGCAGCGCGCCGCGCCAGCGGCGGGGCCGGAAGGCGGAGATCGGCGTCAGCGCCAGAAGCGGCGCGTCGAGGGGCAGGATCGGGCCATTGGCCGACAGATTGTAGGCCGTCGAGCCCGCCGGCGTCGCCACGAGCACGCCATCCGCGACGAGTTCGGCCAGCCGTGGCTTTCCGTCGATGAGGATGCGCAGCTTCGCCGCCTGGTAGGACTGCCGGAGCAGCGACACCTCGTTGATCGCGCGGGCCGTGTGGGCAACGCCCTCGGCGTCGAAAGCCACCATGAGGAGCGGATGGACGACGCTGCGCTCGGCCGTCTCCAGCCGGTCGAACAGGCTGTCCTCGGCGAATTCGTTCATCAGGAAGCCGACCGAGCCGCGGTTCATGCCGTAGATCGGCTTGCCCGTTCCCATGAAGCGGTGAAGCGTCTGCAGCATGAGGCCGTCGCCTCCCAGCGCGACGATCACCTCGGCCTCGGCAGGAGGCGTCTCGCCATAGGTCGCGACGAGGCGTGCGCCGGCCTCGCGGGCCTCCGCGGTCTCGCTGGTGACGAAGGCGATCTTCGAGAAACGACGCATGGAGACGACCTCGCCGCCCTGTTGCGGCGCGGCATTGGATAGCACGGATCCGCGACGCTGGCGCGAGGGCTGGGGATGCCTGGACGTCAGGCGAACAGGTCCGGCCGGCGCAGCCGCAACTGGAGGAGGAGAAGGACGGTCTTCATGTCGGAGAGGGTGCCGGCGTCCACCGCTGCGGCGAGGTCGGCGAGCGGGCGCTCCTCGACCACGATGTCCTCGTGCTCGGCCGCCAGTCCGCCGCCGTCCCCGGTCCGGTCGCCGATCGCATAGGGCGCCAGGAAGAGGTGCATGCGCTCGGTCGACAGTCCGGGCATCGACCACAGCATGCCCAGCGGTTCCAGCGCTCCAAGCCTGAGCCCTGTTTCCTCGAGGGCCTCGCGGCGGGCGCAGGCGGCCGGTTCCTCGCCCTCCTCGAGCAGTCCCGCCGGAACCTCCGTCATGGTCACGTCGCCACCCGCGACCATCACGGCAGGCCGCATCTGGGTGACCAATGTCGCAACGCGCCTGTCCGGGTCGTAGGGCAGCACCGCAACGGCCGGGCCGTGATCCTCGACCTCTCTCTGCAACACCGTCCCGTCGCGGGTCCGCACCCGGACGATGCGGAAGCGCGACCATCCGTCGTGGACCACGCGCTCGTCGAGAATGGCCGGCGTCTGGATCGGGAACGTCATCGGCGGCTCCGCGCGAGAAAGGACGTCGCCATGCAGGCCATGGCGATGGGGCGAGAAGATGGTCCCGCGCGCCTTAATCCCGCGTCACTGCCGCCCGCTCAGCCGCGGGCGCCGTCCGCGGCCCAGCGCTCCAGCGCCTGTGGGGACGGACGGCGCGTCGCATCGCCCATGTCCCAGTAGAGGCCGGCCATCACGGCCAGAGCCTCGCGGAAAAGCCCCGCCGGCACGTGCTCGTTCGGCGCATGCTGCGAGCAGCCTGGATAGGAGTGCGGGACCCACAGCGTCGGCAGGCCGAGTTCCTCGACGAAGATGTCGTTGGGCAGCCCGCCGCCGAGGTTGGGCAGCAGGCCGGCTCGTCCGCCGGTCGTCTCGCGCATCGAGGCGAGGGCGAAATGCGCCCAGGGATGGTCCGGATCGAGGCGCGTGGCGTGGGCGAGTTCGTCGCGCAGCACCTTGACCTCGACCATGGGCAGGCCCTGCCGGTCGAGGTGGCGGCGCAGCGCGGGGCCGACGGCGGCCGGATCGACGCCGACGACGAAACGGAGCTGGCAGCGCGCCCACGCCCGCGGCGGGATGGCGTTGACCGGTGTCTCGACATTGCCGGTGGCAAAGGACAGCACCTCGAAATTGCACCAGCCGAAGACCTTCTCCGCCGTCGACAGGCCCGGCTCGCCCCACCATGGCTCGATGGCCGGCCCGTCCGGCCCGCCGTCGACGATGCAGTCCGCAAGCACGCGGCGGACATTGGCCGGGATGCCCGGCGGCACGAGCTCGGGCACGCGGATCTGGCCGTTCGCGCCGACGATGGAGGCGATGGCGTGGGCCAGCACGATGCCGGGGTTCGACAGCAGGCCGCCCCAGTTGCCGGAGTGATGACCGCCCTTGCGGGCATCGACAACGAGGTCGAGCGCCAGGGCGCCGCGCGCGCCGAGGAACAGCGTCGGCAGGTCGGCCGCCATGCGCGGTCCGTCCGAGGCGAGCAGGACGTCGGCGGCGAAGGCGTCCCGATTGTCGCGCACCACGTCGCGCAGTCCCGGGCACCCGGCCTCCTCGCCCGTCTCGATCAGATATTTCGCGTTGAAGCCGAGCCGGCCGCGGGTGTCCAGCACGGCGGCCAGCGCCGCGATGTTCACCGAGTGCTGGCCCTTGTTGTCGGCCACGCCGCGGCCGTACCAACGCCCGTCACGTTCCGTGAGCGTCCAGGGCGAAAGCCCCGCGTCCCAGCCGGCATCGAGCCCGGGCACCACGTCGCCATGGCCGTAGCCCAGCACCGTGGGCAGTGAAGGATCCTCGATCCGCTCGGCAACGAGGAAGGGGCCGAGGCTGCGGGGATGCGTCAGGAAGCGGCAGGTGAAGCCCAGGCGCTCGAGCGTCGGCGCCATCTCCGCGCGCAGATACCGGTCCAGGTCCGGCACGCGCGCCGGATCGCGGCTGTCGGTGGGAATGGCGACCCGCCGTGCGAGATCGGCGCGGAAGGCACCGCTGTCGAACGATGCGACGGCGGCTTCGATGGCGGAGGCGCGGGACATGGCACAATTCTCGGTTCAGGAGCGACCGCCGGACCCTGCCGCATCGCAACCCGCCTCGCCAGCCCTCGCACGCAGATCTGCCCGGCGGCGATCCGCTCGTGGGATCGTGTCCGAGGGAAGCAGCCACGTCTTCACCGGTCGCCCGAACTGCCGCCGTCCCTTCACCGCTTTGGCCAAGGGATGGCTCCCCGCCACCGTCATCCGCGGGCCTGGCCCGTGGATCCACGGCTCGGCGCGCTGCCGTGAAGCCGTGGATGGCCGGGCCGGGCCCGGCCATGACGGGGAGGGCGTCAGGGACCTGCTGCGTCGGGCTGGGAGAGAGGCCCGTCCGAGTGTCGCCGGGATCAATCGCCATCCCGTCCACCGTCATCCACGGGCCTGGCCCGTGGATCCACGGCTCGGCGCGCTGCCGTGAAGCCGTGGATGGC
>CAZJCW010000082.1:0-970 GCA_964544365.1 uncultured Alsobacter sp. | reverse complement strand
GGACCTGCTGCGTCGGGCTGGGAGAGAGGCCCGTCCGAGTGTCGCCGGGATCAATGGCCAGCCATCCACCGTCATCCACGGGCCTGGCCCGTGGATCCACGGCTCGGTGCGCTGCCGCGAAGCCGTGAATGCTCGGGCCGGGGCGATTGAAGCGGATGGCCGGAAGTTGCTGCGACGCGAGGCGGCGAGGGCCGGGGTGTTCCGGTCCTCGCCGAAGGCCGACCTTACTGGGCGGGCTTGAAGCTCATCGCCAGCGTGCGCTCGTCGGAACGGGGCTCGATGGCGATGCCTTTCTTGGCGGCCCAGGTGGTGGACTGGAAGTGGATCGGGATCACGGCGCCGTCGTTGGCGGCGATCTTCGAGGCCTGGTTCAGGACGGTGTTGCGGGCCTTGTCGTCCATCGTGACAAGGGCCTTGGCAAGGAGGTCGTCGACCTCCTTGTTGCAGTAGCGGCTCCAGTTGAAGAGCCCCCAGCCGCGGTCCTTGTTCTCGCAGGCGATGATCGCGCGCAGCGTCGAGGACACCTCGCCGGTCTGGGCGCCCCAGCCGATCAGGCCGAAGGAAAACTCGCCCTTGGCGCCGCGCGTCGCGTAGACCGACATCGGCATGGCGTCGACCTGCGCCTGGATGCCGATGCGCGAGAGCATCTGCGCGACGGCCTGCGTGATCTTGCTGTCGTTCGGGAAGCGGTTGTTTGGCGAGTGGAGGGTGAGCCTGAAGCCGTCCGGCCAGCCGGCGTCCGCCATCAGCTTCTTGGCGGCTTCGGGATCGAACGGCATCAGTTCGAATCCCGCCTCGCCGGCGCGCAGCGAGGGCGGCACGATGTGGCTCGACGGGAAGGACAGCCCTTCCATGATGCGGTCGCGGATCGCCTCGCGGTTGATGGCCATCGACACCGCCTTGCGGACGCGCGCGTCCTTGAACGGGTTCTTGCCGATCGGCCCGCCGTCCTTGTTCTGCATGAAGGGCG
>CAZJCW010000081.1:0-16181 GCA_964544365.1 uncultured Alsobacter sp. | reverse complement strand
TCAGCGCGCTGATGACGCGGCCGAACCACTGGTCGGTCGGGAAGCTCGACGCCTTCACGGTCACGCCGGGACGGGTCTTGGCGAATTCGGCGCCGAGGCGCTCGAACCACTGCGTGCCATTGTCGCCGAGGTCGTGCCAGACGGTGAGTTCCTGGGCGCGGGCGCTGCCCATCGCGAGCAGGGCGGCGAGGCCTGCGCCGGCGATCATCTTGCCGAGTGTCATGTGTTTCCTCCGGTGGTTCGATAGGAGGGCGCTGGACGCCCGCGTCTTGTTGGGGAAACGTTTTCCTTTTCCGTGTGCGGGATCGCTGGAGATCGGGACGCGCAGGGAAAAGGGAAAACGTTTACCTTGGCAGATAATACCGCTCGTGCTTACTGTGCGCAAGGGCCTCTGTCCGTTCGGGTCGGAGCCCGCGGATTCGAAAGGAACGGGCGATGGCACGACCGCGCCGCACGCCATCGGCGTCGGAACGCTCCGGGGTGGCTTCGATCACCAGCGTGGCCGCCCGGGCCGGCGTGTCGATCGCCACGGTGTCGCGCATCGTCAACGGCGTCGCCAACAAGGCCGGTCCCGAGACGGTCGAACGCGTGCAGCGCGCCATCGCCGAGCTCGGTTACAGGCCGGTGAGCGTGGGGCGCGCCCTGCGCCGCAAGGAGAGCCGGCTCGTCGCGCTGCTCGCGGCCAATCTGGGAAACCCCGCCATGGCCGCCATCGCGGCCTCGGCCGAGACGGCCCTGCGCGAGGCGGGCTACGTCATGGTGCTGTGCGACACGCACGACCGGCCCGACCTCCAGGACGAATACCTGCTCGAGATGCGCGCGCAGCTTGTCCGAGGGATCATCCTCCTGGGTGCCGTGCCGAGCCCGCAGCTCCAGGAGTTCGTCCGCCAGAAGGAGCCGTTGCTCTTCGTCAACCGGCGCAATCCCTTCCCGGAGCCGGCCCCCTTCGTCGGCGTCGACAACGGCCTCGCGGGCGCCGACGTCGCCCGCCTGTTTCTCGATCGCGACATCCGCGACATTGCCGTGATCCACGGCTCCCTGAAGTCGTCGGCGACGGCGGAACGGCTCGAGGCGTTCGTCGGCCAACTCGCGGCCGCCGGCGTGCGGCTGCCGCGATCCCGGCGGCTGACGGCGGCGATGCTGGATCACCTCGAGATCGGCTACGCGGCGGCCGGGCGTCTCGTCACGCCGGGTCCCGTGCCGCGGGGCATCTTCTGCCTCAGCGACCTCATCGCCTATGGCGTTCACAAGCGGCTCGAGGAGGCCGGCCTCCGCGTCCCCCAGGACACGTTGATCGTCGGGTTCGACGACAACCCCCTCAACGGCTGGCTGGCGCCCTGGCTGTCATCCGTTCGCGTTCCCTATGCACGCTTCGGCGCCGCCATCGTCGACATGTTCGACCGCATCCGGACCGACGCGGAGCCCAGCTCCGTCGAACTCCCGCACGAGCTGATCCTGCGCGATGCTCCGGTGCCCGGCGAGCCGGCGCAAGCCACCGATCCCCACGGGAAAGATCCCCGCGGACGCTCGGCAAGGCAGGATTCGACGCGCCTTTAGGGGGGCGCCCCACGTCGGGCCCCGGTCCCGTCTGCGCCACGCGTCGCTAGAGGCCCGCGAACCGGTAGCCCACGCCGGGCTCGGTCAGGATCAGCCGCGGCTCGCCCGGATCCTGCTCGATCTTCTGCCTGATCTGGCCCACGAACACCCGCAGATACGGCGTGTCCTGCCCATGCGCGGGGCCCCAGACCGCCGTCAGGATCTGCCGGTGCGTCATCACGCGCCCGGCATTGCGCATCAGGACCGCGAGGAGCTCGAACTCGGTCGGGGTCAGGCGGATGGGCTCGCCGCCGCGCGTGACGCGGTGGGTCGCCGGATCGAGGACGATGTCGCCCGCCTGCAGCGGCCCGGCCGGCTCCGCCGCGGCGCGCGACGGGCGGGTGGCGACGCGCAGCCGCGCCAGAAGCTCGCCGATGCCGAACGGCTTGTTGACGAAGTCGTTGGCGCCCAAATCGAGGGCGGCGATCTTCTCGGCTTCCCGGTCGCGGGCCGACAGCACGATGATGGGGACGTCCCCGGTCCTCCGGATCGCGGCGATCACGTCCTTGCCGTCCATGTCCGGCAGGCCGAGGTCGAGAATGATCGCCGCCGGCTGCAGCATGTCGGCGAACCGGAGCGCATGCGCGCCGTCCGTCGCGGCGGCGACGCGATAGCCGGCCGCGACCAGGGCGGGCTTGAGGAAGCGCTGGATCTGGGGCTCGTCGTCGACGACGAGCACGAGAGGCTGTGTCGACGCGATCATTCCCCCCTCCGGACATGCGGCAGGCAGACGGTGAACCGGCAGCCGCGCCCGTTGACGGCGGGGCTGTCGAGCGTCAGTTCGCCACCCATCGCCACGGTCATGCCGCGTGCGATGGCGAGGCCGAGGCCCGTGCCGGCAGGTGTCGCATCCGTCTCCGCGGCCCGCCGGAACTTCTCGAACACGGCCGACCGTTCGCCGGGCGGGATCCCCGGGCCCGCATCCTCCACGGCGATGGCCAGGGCCTCGCCGCGCGGCATGGCGCGGACGGTCACGGGACCTGCCGCGCCGGCATACTTGGCGGCGTTGTCGAGAAGATTGAACAGCACCTGCTCCAGCAGGCTGGCGTCCGCCTCCACGAGCGGCAGGCCGGGCACCACCGAGACGTCGAAGGTCACCGCCGCATGGACCGTCCTCGCGCGGGCGACGGCGGCGCGGATCGGGTCGGCCACGTCGATCCAGTCGGTGCGCACGGCGAGCGCGCCCGCCTCGACGCGCGTCATGTCCAGCAGGTTGCCGACGAACCGCGAGAGGCGTCGCGCCTCGTCCTCGATGGCGGCGAGGAGGTCCTGCCGCGCCGCGTCGGGCATCGAGGGGCCAAGCTCGCGCAAGGTCGTCACCGATCCCAGGATCGTGGCCAGCGGCGTGCGCAGGTCGTGCGAGACGGATGACAGAACGGCGTTGCGGAGTTGTTCCTCCCGCGCCGCGGCGCTGGCCTTGAGGGCCGCCTCCGCGTGCCGCAGGCGCATGATCGCCATCCCGGCATGACGCGCGACGGCGTCGAAGGCATGGACGTCCTCCGCAGCCAGGCCCCCCGCGTGCTCGATGCCCAGCACGGCCTCGACCCCGTCCTCGGTTGCCACCGGGCGGAACGAGAAGCCGATGTCCCGGGCCGCGAAGCCGGGGGGATGCTCGCCCGTCAGACCTTTCCAGGCGAGGATCGCCGCCTTCCGGTCTCCCGGAGACAGGCGGGTGTCGGCGGGCCATGCGCCGACCGGTGTCAGGTCGTCTCCCGCCGGTTCGAGCAGGATCGCCCGCCGCTGCAGGGTGGCGGCGAGCTGTTCCCCGGCGGCCCGCAGGACATCCTGGCTGCCGGCGGCGTCCGCGAGGCGACCGGCAAAGTCGTTCAGCGACTGGACGATCCCGGCGCGCCGTTGGGCGATCTCGGCCTCGCGGCGAAGGCGTCCGGCGAGGTTTCCCGTGATGACCCCGGCGACGATGAAGATGACGATCCCGAAGATGTCGGTCTCGTCCGCCACCGCGAACGTCAGCACGGGCGGAATGAAGAAGAAATTGAAGACGAGCGAACCGACGAGCGCCGCCGCCACGCCGGCCGCCACGCCGCGCGCCACCGCCGCCAGCAGCACGGCGATGAGAAACAGCAGTGACAGGCTCGCCGGCGGAAGCACGGGTGCCATCGCGAGGCCGAGCCCCAGCGCGAGAGCCACCGCTCCGGTCACCGTCAGTCCCGTCCGAACCACCGGACCCAGCCGGTCCATTCCTGGCCTCCTCCAGCCGGCTTCGCGTCCGGCCGAACCGGGACGCTAGACGGATCGGGCGGCGGGGCGAAGGGGCAAAACGCCCCTGGAAGGGTGCCTTTATGCATTCCTTATGGCCGTGGTCCGACTTCCATGTCGCTTCCTTATGCCCGTGACCCGAGAAGCAACCCCGACAGCCCGGAGGCGCCGCTGGCGTGACCGGGTTCCCGGTTTCCATCGTCGAGGGCTCCCCGATGACCAGCAGCGACCTGCCCGCACTCAGTCCAGGCCACTCCGCCGATCCTGGAGGCGGGGACGCTGCAAGCCGGCATGGCGGATTCTGGACCCTGACGCTCGGCTCGATCGGCGTCGTCTACGGCGACATCGGCACAAGTCCGCTCTACGCCTTTCGCGAGGCCCTGTCGGCGGCCGGCGCAAGCCACCAGGGCGTGCTGCGGGCCGATGTCATCGGCGTGCTGTCGCTGATCCTGTGGGCCCTGATCGTCATCGTGACGGTCAAGTACGTCTTCATCCTCCTGCGCGCCGACAACGACGGCGAGGGCGGAACGCTCTCGCTGCTCGCCCTCGCCCAGCGCGCGCTGGGTCGCTCGACGCCGGTCATCTTCTTCCTCGGGGCAGCGGGAGCCGCGCTGTTCTATGGCGACGCGCTCATCACGCCGGCGATCTCCGTGCTGTCGGCGGTCGAGGGCCTCAAGCTCGTGACGAGCGGCTTCGAGCCCTACATCCTGCCCTTGTCCGTCGCCATCATCGTCGGGCTGTTCCTCGTGCAGAGCCACGGAACCGCCGGCGTCGCCATCTGGTTCGGCCCCATCACGCTGGTCTGGTTCGTGGCGATGGCCGTCGGCGGCCTCCTCCACATCGCCGACGACCCTGGCGTGTTCGCTGCGTTCGATCCGCGTCATGCGGTCGCGTTTCTCGCCGGCAACGGCAAGGTGGGCCTTGTCGCCCTCGGCGCCGTCTTCCTCGCCGTCACCGGGGCCGAGGCGTTGTACGCGGACCTTGGCCACTTCGGACGGCGCCCCATCCAGTTCGCGTGGCTCGCCGTGGTGTTTCCGGCGCTCGCCCTGAACTATCTGGGCCAGGGCGCGCTCGTCCTCGCCCGGCCGGAGACCCTGGAGAATCCGTTCTTCCTGCTCTACCCGTCCTGGGCGCTGCTTCCGATGGTCGCGCTCGCGACGATGGCGACGGTCATCGCCAGCCAGGCCGTCATCACCGGCGCCTTTTCGCTGACCCGGCAGGCCATCCAGCTGCGCCTCCTGCCGCGGCTGGAGATCCGCCACACGTCCGAGACGCAGGCGGGACAGATCTACATGCCGCAGGTCAATCTCCTGCTGCTCGTCGGCGTGTTGCTGCTCGTCTTCCTCTTCGGGTCTTCGAGCCGCCTCGCCACGGCCTACGGCATCGCCGTGACCGGGACGATGCTGGTCACCGCCTGCCTCGCCTTCGTGATCGTCTGGAAGCACTGGCGCTGGCCGCTGTGGGCCGCCGCAGCGCTCATCCTCCCGTTCCTGGTGGTCGACCTCGTCTTCCTCGGGGCCAACCTGCTCAAGCTCTTCGAAGGCGGGTATGTCCCCGTTCTGCTGGCGCTGGCCATCATGGTCGTCATGAGCACCTGGGTCAGGGGCACGAAGATCCTGTTCGAGAAGGCGCGGCGGTCCGACGTGTCCATCGCGGATCTCGCCGCGAGCCTCGAGAAGAAGCCGCCGGTCCTCGTCCCCGGCACGGCCGTGTTCCTGACCAGCGATCCCGACACCGCGCCCGCCGCGCTCCTCCACAGCCTCAAGCACTACAAGGTTCTGCACGAGGCCAACGTCCTGCTGACCATCATGACGGCGACCGTTCCGCGCGTTGCCGATGCGGACCGGGTCCGCATCGAGCAGATCGGCGGGCGCTTCTCGCGCATCGTCCTGACATTCGGCTACATGGAAGAGCCCAACGTCCCCGCGGCCCTCGCGCTCTGCCGCAAGTCGGGATGGAAGTTCGACATCATGTCGACGTCCTTCTTCCTGTCGCGGCGCAGCATCAAGGCCTCGCCCCGGGGCGGCATGCCGTTGTGGAGGGACAGGATCTACATCCTGCTGGCCGCCAACGCGACCGACGCGACCGACTACTTCCGCATTCCGACGGGGCGTGTGGTCGAGATCGGCTCGCAGATGACCGTCTGAGCGCGGATCCCCGCACGGGCCCGCAATGGCAGGGCGTCCGCCGCAGCCCGGCGGCCAGGCCCTGCCGCGGGATGGGCTGACGACGCTCGCCGGGCATCGGGGCGGGGCCGTGAACCGGAACCGTCTACGTCCTCGGGAACGTCGGCCACGCGATCCCCGGCAGGGCCATCTGGAGCGCCACGCCGACCGGATCGGCCAGGCCCTGGTCTACTGTGCAGGGGGAGGTCTTCCGGGCATTCCGGCGGCTGTCTTCCGTCGCCCGGTGCGGCGACTTTGCCGGTCGTCGAAGACCCGGAGCGGGCGCGGCTGCGCCCGCTCCGGTCGGAATCAGGCCAGATCGAAGCGGTCGAGGTTCATGACCTTCGTCCAGGCCGCCACGAAGTCCCGGACAAAGGCCGCCCGCCCGTCCTCGCAGGCATAGACCTCGGCAAGCGCCCTGAGCTGGGAATTCGAGCCAAAAACAAGGTCCACCCGCGTCGCCGTCCACTTCAGCGCGCCCGTCGAGCGGTCACGACCCTCGAAAACCTCGTCCGAGCCCGTCGCACCCGTCCACTTGGTCCCCATGTCGAGCAGGTTGACGAAGAAATCCGTCGTCAACGCGCCCGGACGCGTCGTGAGCACCCCGTGCGCGCTCTGGCCGGCATTCGCGTTCAGAACCCGCATGCCGCCGACGAGAACCGTCATTTCAGGCGCCGTAAGGGTCAGCAGCTGGGCGCGGTCGACCAGAAGCTCCTCGGCCGAGACCGTGAAGCGGGTCTTCAGGTAATTGCGGAAACCATCCGCGACCGGCTCCAGAACGGCGAACGATTCGACGTCGGTCTGCTCCTGCGACGCGTCGGTCCGCCCGGGCGTGAAAGGCACCTCCACATCGAAACCGGCATTCTTCGCCGCCTGCTCGACGGCGGCGCAACCGCCAAGGACGATCATGTCGGCCAGGGAAATGCGCTTGCGTCCCGCCTGCAGGCCGTTGAAATCCTTGCGGATACCCTCCAGCGTCGACAGCACCGTCGCAAGCTGCGCCGGCTGGTTGACGTCCCAATCCTTCTGCGGAGCAAGGCGGATGCGAGCGCCGTTCGCACCGCCGCGCTTGTCGGATCCGCGGAACGTCGATGCGGACGCCCATGCGGTCGACACGAGCTGCGAGACGGGCAGGCCCGACGTCAGGATCCGCGCCTTGAGCGCCGCGATGTCGGCGGCATCGACAAGATCGTGGTCGACCGCCGGCACGGGATCCTGCCAGATCAGATCCTCGGCCGGGACTTCCGGGCCCAGGTAGCGGACACGCGGTCCCATGTCGCGGTGGGTCAGCTTGAACCAGGCGCGGGCGAACGCATCCGCGAACTGGTCCGGGTTGGCGTGGAAGCGCTTCGAGATTTCCGCATAGGCGGGATCCATCTTCATGGCCATGTCCGCGGTGGACATCATGAGCGGGACGCGCCGGTTCGGATCGTCCGCGGCAGGCGCATGGTCCTTCTCCGCGAGGCCCTTCGCTGCCCACTGCCAGGCACCGGCCGGGCTCTTCTCGAGCTCCCACTCGTAGCCGAGCAGGACGTCGAAATAGCCCATGTCCCACTGGATCGGGTTCGATGTCCAGGCGCCCTCGAGCCCGCTGGTGATCGTGTCACCGCCCTTGCCGCTCTTGTACGTGCTCAACCAGCCGAGGCCCTGCGCCTCGATCGGCGCACCTTCCGGCTCACGCCCGACATGGGCAGGGTTCCCGGCACCATGGGTCTTGCCGAAGGTGTGTCCGCCTGCGACCAGCGCGACGGTCTCCTCGTCGTTCATCGCCATCCGCGCAAAGGTCTCGCGGATGTCGCGCGCGGATGCGAGGGGATCCGGCTTCCCGTTCGGTCCTTCCGGGTTCACGTAGATCAGGCCCATCTGCACGGCGGCGAGGGGATTTTCCAGATCACGATCGCCGGAGTAGCGCTTGTCTCCGAGCCACGTGGTCTCGGATCCCCAGTAGATGTCCTCCTCCGGCTCCCAGACATCGGCACGACCGCCGCCGAAGCCGAACGTCTTGAAGCCCATCGACTCGAGCGCACAGTTGCCGGCCAGGATCATCAGATCGGCCCAGGAGATCCGGTTCCCGTACTTCTGCTTGATGGGCCAGAGGAGCCGGCGGGCCTTGTCGAGGTTGCCGTTGTCCGGCCAGCTGTTCAGCGGCGCGAAGCGCTGGGTGCCGGTGGAAGCGCCGCCGCGCCCGTCGCCGGTGCGGTAGGTGCCGGCGCTGTGCCAGGCCATCCGGATGAACAGCGGCCCATAGTGTCCGTAGTCGGCCGGCCACCAATCCTGGGAATCGGTCATCAGCGCGTAGAGGTCTTTCTTGAGCGCCGCCAGATCGAGCGTCTTGAATGTCTCCGCGTAGTTGAACCCCTTCGCCATCGGATCGGACAGCGAGGAATGCTGATGGAGGATTCTCAGGTTCAACTGGTTCGGCCACCAGTCCCGGTTCGAAACTCCTGCGAAGGTCGCGTTCTTGGCGACCCCGTGCATGACGGGGCACTGGCCGACATTCCCGACAGCTTTCGTGTCCATGTGTGCATCCAATGATGGCATGTCTGATCGAACGGGATCAGGCGATTGAAGGGCGCCCGGTGACAGGCGCGACGGACGGCGAGGCTCCGGAGGAGAAAGCGAGACCTCGAAGGCAATTGCGCACCTTCTACCAAAGCTGCATCATAGCTTTAATTTTGATTTTCTGATCACGCTGATAAGCTAAGCTTATGGTCAATCTCACCCTCAGGCAGTTGCGCTATTTCGAAGCGCTCGCGCAGCACGGACATTTCGGCCGTGCGGCCCTTGCCTGCGCGATCTCCCAGCCCGCCTTGTCGATGCAGATCAAGGAGTTGGAGGAGGAACTGGGGACCGAACTGTTCGAACGGGGCGCGCGGCAGGTCCGCTTGACCAGCCTCGGCGAGGAGTTTGCGCAGAGGGTCCGCGACATCCTGAGTGCCGTCGACGATCTGGAGGACCTCGTGCGGGCGGCTGGCAACAGGCTGGCGGGTCGGCTGCGCATCGGCGTGATTCCGACCATCGCGCCTTACCTGCTGCCGACGATCATCGGCAATCTCACGCGCCAGAACGCCGGCCTCGACATTCACGTCCGCGAGACGCTGACGCAGAAGCTGCTCCAGGACCTGGCGGAGGGCAGGCTGGACACGGCGATTGTCGCCCTCCCTGTCTCGGACGCGTCGCTCACGGAAATTGCGCTGTTCGACGAAAGCTTTGTGCTGGTCAGGCCGGGTGCGGACGTGGGCAAGCCGGTACCCAGCCGCGAGATGTTGCGGGAGATGCGGCTTCTCCTGCTGGAGGAAGGGCACTGCTTCCGCGACCAGGCGCTGTCCTTTTGCGGGATGCACTCGACGGTCACGCGGGACCTGCACTACGGCAGTTCCCTGTCCACTCTCGTGCAGATGGTGGGAGCCGGGATCGGCGTCACCCTGATCCCCGACATGGCGGTGGCGGTCGAGACGCGCTCGGCGGCGGTTTCGGTGTCCCGATTCGAGGGTGCTCCGCCGGCGCGGACGATCGGAATGGTGTGGCGCAAGACGAGCCCGCTGGCGAAGCAACTTCTGCAGATCGCAGACGTGGTCCGAAAGTCGGCGGAAGACCTGCGCGAACAGCAGCGGTCGTCAGCGCAGACGACAGCGGACCACGGGCCGGACGACGGGGCTGCTCGCGCCTTCGAATCGCAGACGTCCTGGGCTCCTCGATAGCTCCGTCAGGGCAGGTAGGTCCCGCCGTTGACGTGGATCGCCTGGCCGGTGATGAAGCCCGCCGTCGGTCCGCACAGATGCCGCACCATCCCTGCCACCTCGTCCGGCCGGCCGCGGCGTCCCAGCAGGATCTTGCGGTCGGCGTGGTGAACGGCCTGCGCCGGATTGGAGCCGCCCCGGACGGTGTCGATCATGCCGGGGACGACGCAGTTCGCCGTGATGCCGTGCGGCGCGAGGTCGTGGGCGAGGGCCTTCGTCAATCCTACGAGGCCGGCCTTCGCCGTCACCACGTGCACCCGCTCCGGTGCGCCGCTGTGGCCGGTCATGCCGCCGATGTTGACGATCCGGCCGCCGCCGGCGCCGGCCCGCGCCAGGATGTGGGGCATGGCGGCGCGGGTCGCGAGGAAGGCGCCATCGAGGGTTGCACCCATGATCTCCCGCCACGCGGCGTAGTCGATGGTCTCGATCCGGCCCTCGCGCCGCAGCGCGGCGTTGTTGACGAGGATGTCGAGGCCTCCGAGCGCCGCGACCGCAGCGGCCACGGCGGCGTCGGCCTGGGTGGGATCGGCGAGGTCGCCGG
Source organism: uncultured Alsobacter sp. (assembly GCA_964544365.1). Classification (GTDB taxonomy): domain Bacteria; phylum Pseudomonadota; class Alphaproteobacteria; order Rhizobiales; family Beijerinckiaceae; genus Alsobacter. The sequence goes on along the minus strand of CAZJCW010000081.1, from coordinate 5,922 downwards.
AGACGACGACCGCCCGCACCCCCAGTTCGCGGACGAGGCGCGCCGTCTCCTCCGCCTCGTGCAGCGCGGAGCGGGTGTGCACGGCGACGTCGGCGCCGCCCTGGGCGAGTGCCAGCGCGATGGCGCGCCCGATGTTGCGCGCCGCCCCCGTGACGAGGGCGACCCGGCCGGAGAGTTCGCGGGAGGGAGAGCTAGCGGTCATCGGCGACATCCTTCAGGACGGAGAAGCCGCCCAGGTCGGGCAGGGTGAGGAGGGATGCGAGGACACGCTCGGCGGCCTCTTCCGATACGCCGCCGAAGCGGGTGTTCGCGCGGTACTTGGCGAGGATCTCCGCCCGGGTCAGCGGCTCGCGCACCCCGCCCCGCAGGCACGACTGCCTGGCTTCGCGGATGCTGCCGTCCTTCAGCGTGACGCGGACGTGGCCCGTATAGTTGGCCGGGTACTCGTTGTCGGGATCGACGACATAGGTGACCTTCGACGCGACGTCGAGGATCCGCGCGTCGGCGACGCGGTCGTCCGTGAACTGCGCGAGGCCCGCGTCTCCGTCGACGAGCGCAACGGCGAGGCAGTAGGGCGTGCTGAACTTGGCCCCATAGGGGGAGGGCGGCGACTGCTTGAGCGCGAGCGGCTCCCACAGGCGATGCACGGTACCCTCGCCGACCTCGCAGACGATGGCGGCGACGTCCTGCGGGTCGAGACCGTCGCGCCGCAGCGCCAGCATGCAGTCGATGTAGGGCTGCGTCATCGTTCCGCACGCATAGGGCTTGAAGGCCACGTCGGCCGCGGCCCATCGACCTCCCAGCTCCTCGACGAGGGGCGAGAAGTCGGCCTTCAGGGAGGGCGCGAAGGAGCGGAACAGGCCGTGCGTCCCCTCGAAGACGGTCGCCGGTCCGTCGAAACCGGCGCGCGCCAGCATGGCGGACCGCAGGCCGGCCTGCGCGGCCCAGCCCGCGTGCATGCGCTTGGTGGACGAGCCGTCGGCGAGATACTCGATGATGCCGGACGCCGCGCTTCCGGCGATGCCGAAGGCATGGCGCGTCCGTTCGGCGTCGAGCCCCATGGCCTTCGCGGCCGCACCCGCGGTCGCCAGCGTGCCGAGGATGGAGGTCGGGTGGAAGCCCCCGGCATGAACGCCCTTCTTGGCCACGAGGCCGAGGCGGCACATGACCTCGATGCCGGCGGCCATGGCCGTCGTCACGGTGCGGCCGTCGAGGCCGTCCCGCTCGGCGAGCGCCAGGATGGCCGGTACGATGACGGCGCCGGAATGCACCGGGCACCCCTCGAACGTGTTGTCGAAATCCTCGCCATGGGCGGCGACGCCGTTGGCGAATGCCGCCCCGCCGGCATCGAGGCCGCGCGCGCGGCCGAGGACGGTGCAGGGGCCGTCGGCGTCCCAGCTGTCCACCACGGCGCGGGCATAGCCCTCGTGGCGGGCGGACAGGCTCAGCCCGACCGTGTCGACCGCGGTGGCGACGACGGCATCCACGACGGGGCGCGGCAGATCCTCGAAGCGCAGCGCGACGAGCCAGTCGGCGAGGCGCGATGAAACGGTGCCGGTGGCGGGGCGATGATCGTCCATGTCGGTCCTGTCAGTCACAACGAACGGAGCGCCGAGAGCGCGGCGAGATCGGGCAGGTCGGGAAGACGGAGGCAGATGTCGAGCAGCCGGTCGCCGGCTTCCGGCGGCAGCCCGCCATGGGCGATGTTGCCGTGGAACTTTGTCACCAGAGCCTCGCGCGTCAGGGGGGCATGCCGGCCGCCCCGCATGAACGCGCGGCGAACCTCGCGCACCGTTCCGTCGCGCAGCGTGGCGCGGACGTGGCCCGTATAGTCCACCGGATAGGGATTGGCGGGATCGATCACGTAGCGGATGCGCCCGGCGAGGGCCAGGATCCGGGGATCGCGTGCCTTTTCGTCCGTGAACTGCGCCAGCCCGGCGTCTCCCTCGAGGAAGCCGACCGCCATGCCGAAGGGCATGGAGAACTTCGCGGCATAGCCGGAGGACGGGCGATGCTTGTCCGCCAGCGGCTCCCAGAGCCGGTCGACGGGCCCCTCGGCGGCCTCGCAGACGATCTCGACGATGTCGTCGGCCTTCACGCCCGATGCCGCGAGTTCGATCATGCAGTCGATGTAGGGATGGATCATCGTGCCGCAGGCATAGGGCTTGAACGCGATCGCCTCCATGAGGAAGCTCTCGCCGAGCCCGTCCAGCAGGGCGTCCAGATTGGCTTTCGCGTCCCGGCCGAACACGCGGAAAATGTTGCGCTTGCCCTCGAACACGGTGCGCGGGCCGACGAAGCCCGCCTGCGCCATCATCGCGGCGCGATAGCCGGAATGCGCGGCCCAGCCGGGGTGAAGTCGCTTGGTCCACGCGCCTTCGGTGAGAAACTCGCCGATGCCCGAGGCGAAGCTTCCGGCGATCCCCAGCGCGCGCGCCAGCTTGAACCCGTCGAGCCCGAGCGCAACGCCGGCCCCGGCGGCCCCGCCGAGCGCCCCCAGGACGCCGACGGGATGGAAGCCGGCCTTGTGGATGGCGCCCGGCACGACCTGGTTGACGCGGCAGACGGTCTCGAGCCCCGCGACGATGCCCATCAGGGCGTCGCGCCCGCTCCGGCCGTGCCGCTCGCACGCCGCCAGGACGGCAGGGATCACCATGGCGCCCACGCGGATGGGGGCGCCCTCCAGCGTGTCGTCGAAATCCTCGCCGTGGATGGCCGTGCCGTTGACGAGCGCCGCTCCGGCGGCGTCGAGGCCGCGCGCATGGCCGATGGCCGTGCAGCGGCCCTCGCCGTCCCACCCCGCGAGCAGCGCCGCGATGTAGTCCGAGTTGCGGGCGGCGACGCAAAGGCCGGCGGCGTCGATCAGGTCGTCGATCGCCACGGCGACCGCGCGCGCCGGGAGATCCTCGGGACGCAGGGCGACGAGCTTCGCGCAAAAGCGCTCGGCGAGCGCCTCTCCCGGCGCGATCCTGGAGGGAGGTGCGTCCGTCATGACGGTGTTCCTTTGCGGGTCAGGCCCGCCAGCGCGGACTTGCGCAGTCCGAGGCGCAGCAGTTCGAGGCCGACAGCCTGGTCGTCCTCGATGTCGAGGCTGACCTCCGGTCCGAAGCTGCGGATGTAGAACTCCTGCGTCGCCGCGTCCTTCGCCTGGAAGATCAGCCGCTCATGGCCGAAGGTGGCGACGATCTCGGCGATCAGGTCGCGGCGCGGCTCGTCGACGCCCTCGGTGATTCCTTCGGCCTGCACCAGCACCCGCCACGGCCCGGCCGCGCGCAGCGCCTCGATTTCCCGGATGATGCCGCCATGCGTGGACGGACGCGGGTCGCTGCCCTTGCGCCCCGCTTCGGCGACGACGGCAAGGCCCGCCTGCGCCGCCATGGCGACAAGGTCGATCTTGTCCTGCGTCGACATGAGAACCTGCGCGCTCGACACCTCGACGCCATCCGCGCCCAATGCGCGGACGGTGGCGAAGTAGCGCGCGGAGACGCCCTGCAGCCAGGCCGCCTCGCTCGCGTCTCCGGCCAGGAACACCCTGATGCCGGCTTCGTGCAGCCGGGCGATCTTGGCGCGGAGCACGCGTTCCGGCAGAACCCGCCAGTGGCCGATGGCAAACTTGACCCAATCGACATGATCGCCCGCCGTCGCGATGAGATCGTCGATGCGGTTCACGCCATAGCCCCGGTCGGCAACGATGGTAAGCCCGCTCTCGCGAGGCTTGGAGCGTCGGGCCGCGCCGCTTATGAACGCGAAGGCCGAGCCGTCCCGGTCGTCCCCGTCACTCATGCTGCCCGCCTCCCGCCATGCCCGTCGATGCCGTCGCCCTGCCGGACCCCGCCATGCTGGCCGCCCTTGCCGCGTCCGCGACCCTGGCAGGCGCCTTCGGAGCCGTGTTCGGCCTGGGGGCGGGCGTGCTGCTGTCCTTCGCGGTCACGGCCGCCTACGGCGTGTCCGCCGTGGTGCCGATGGTGACCGCCGCGATGATGATCGCCAATGCCGGGCGCATCCTCGTCTACCGCGACGCGATCGACGCCAGGACGCTGGCCATCGCGCTCCTGGCGGCCGCCCCGGCCGCGGCGCTGGGGGCCCGCGTGCAGGCCTCCCTGCCGCCGGCGGCCGTGGCCGCGGTGATCGGTGTCGTGCTCCTGGCCTCGGTCCCTGTCGGCCGCATCGCGCGGGCCCATGCCGTCAGGCTGGGCGACGGCGGTCTTCTCGTCGCCTCGGCCGCGCTCGGCTTCGTCGGAAGCCTCGGCATCGGCGCGGGGGCGCTCGCGATTCCCCTGCTGCTCGCCGCCGGCCTGTCCGGCCCGGTGCTGATCGCCACGGACGCGGCCCTGGCCGTGGGGACCTCCTTGGTCCGGGTCGGATCCTTCGCCGCCGTCGGCGCGCTGCCGTTCGAGCGGCTGGCCGCCGCCCTCGCCATCGGCCTCGCGACCGTGCCGGGTGCATGGCTCGGGGCGCGCATCGTCCGCAAGGCGGGCGTTCGCCGCCATGCGCTCGCCGTCGAGGCCTTCGCCGTGGCGGCGGGGCTGGTCTTTCTCTGGCAGGCGATGCGCCTCGCCTGAAGCTCCCTGCCGGGTCATGCCGAGGTCGCCTGCTCGCGGGACCGCCGTGCGTCCCGCCACTCACGCACCAGGGCGATCACGACGAAGACCACGGACGCGACCAGCAGGCCCACTGCGATCGGATCCTCCAGGAAGATCTCGTGATCGCCCCCGGACAGCATCAGCGAGCGCCGGTAGTTCGATTCGACGAGCGGGCCCAGGACGACGCCGAGCACGGCCGGAAGGAACGGAAAGCCGCACAGCTTCATCAGGTAGCCGACGAAGCCGCCGACGAGCACGAGGCCCACGTCGAACATCGTCGAGTTGATCGTGTAGATGCCCGACAGCACGAGGGCGAAGACCATGGCTGCCAGATAGGGCCGCGGCCGGTTCACCAGCCAGATGCAGACCGGCAGGATGAGCACGCCGACCGCGATCTGCGCCAGCGTGGCCACGAGCGACCCGGTGTAGAGGCCCAGCACGACGTCGGCATTCTGCTCGAAGAGCCGCGGACCCGGCATGAGGCCGTGGATGAGCAGGCCGCCGAGAAGCACGGCGGCCGAGTTCGAGCCGGGAATGCCGAAGCTGAGGAGCGGGATCAGTGCGGCGCTGGCGACGGTGTTGTTGGCCGCTTCCGGCGCGGCGATGCCTTCCGGCGAGCCCTTGCCGAACTCTTCCGGATGCTTCGACCAGCGTCGCGCCTCGTTGTAGGACAGGAACGCGGCGATGGAGCCGCCTCCGCCCGGCATGAGTCCCTCGAACGTGCCGACGGCGGAGCCGATCATCTGCGGCTTGAACAGCCGGCGCATCATCGGGAAGGACGGCAGGCGCAGCCGCACGGCCTGCTTCAGGTGCTCCCGCAGCCCGGCGCCCCCCGACTGCAGAAGCAGCTCGCTGACGGCGAACAGGCCGACCATCACGAGGATGGGCTTGACGCCCGACAGCAGCTCGGGAACGCCGAACGCGAAGCGGCTGACGCCCGAGATCGGATCAGATCCGACCGTGGCGATCATCAACCCCACGATCGCAGACGCGAGCGCCTTCAGGAGCGAACCGCCGGCCAGGGAGGCGATGATGCTGAGGCCGAGGATGCCGATGGCAAAGTAGGACATCGGCTTGAACAGCAGCGCGACCCGCGACAGCGGTTCCGTCAGCAGGATGAGCATCGTCAGGCCGAACAGGCTGCCGACGACGCCGGACCACAGCGAGATGCCGAGCGCCTCGCCGGCGCGTCCCTGCCGGTTCATCTCGTAGCCGTCGATGACGGTGGCCGCCGCCGAGTTCGTGCCCGGTGTGCGGATCAGGATGGCCGGGATCGACCCGCCGTACTCCGCGCCGATATAGACGGAGGCGAGGAGCACGATCGCCGACATCGGATCGA
>CAZJCW010000080.1:0-16201 GCA_964544365.1 uncultured Alsobacter sp. | reverse complement strand
CGCCATCGTGGTCGAGCAGGGTGTCGGGCGCCACCGGCACGCCCTTGTTGTAGGCGACGCGGACCTTCCCCATGGCGAGCTTGCTGGTCGCGAAGTCGACGATCACCGGCGGGGCGCCCTGGCGCGGAATGCCAGCCGAGAACGGGTTGGTGACGAGCCGGGCCGCGCGGCCCCCATAGGGCGCGACGACCGGCTCGGAAACGACATTGACCATGTGGACGGAGACGAGCCCGGCCGCGGCGCACTGCTCCGACCAGTGGCCGATGCGGCCGATGTGGTGTGCGTTGCGAAGCGCGAGGATGCACGAGCCGTCGCGCCGGGCGCGCTCCACGGCCATCGCCACCGCATCATGCGCGATGGACTGGCCGAGCCCGAGACGGCCGTCGCAAACGATCATCGAACCGTTGTCCAGAACCACCTCCGGCGTCTGGTTCAGCACCAGTTCGCCGACCTTGAAGTTCGAGATGTAGGCCGGGATCATCCCGACGCCGTGCGAGTCGTGGCCGCGCAGGTTCGCCTCGACCAGGTGATCGGCGGCAAGCCCGCATTCCCGCGCCTCGGAACCCGCGGCCGAGAAGATGGCCCGCACCGCGTCCTTCAGGTGCGGCTCCTTGATGATGATCTCGCTCGCCATGGTGCGCCGCGTCCCTCCGCCGCGGCACGTCGCGGCCGCTGCAGCGACAATCTCCGGACGCACGCCTCCTGACAAGCAAGGACTCTCCCGCGCCCCGGCATGACGGACCGGCGCCGGCCGCAGGTCCCTGCCGGGCAGCCGCGGCCGGCGTCTCGCCCCGCGGCAGGCTGGACGCACGGGTTCCGGGCGTCGCGCTTGTCATCCGCCGCCGACGGGACCAGTGTCTGCGCACAAGACAGGGAGCAGACGCCATGGACTACCGCACGCTCGGCCGCAGCGGCCTCAAGGTCTCCAAGCTGTGCCTCGGCACCATGATGTTCGGCGGTCCGACCGACGAGGAAACGTCGAACGCCATCGTGGCGCGGGCCCGCGAGATCGGCGTGAACTTCCTCGACACGGCGGACATGTACAACGAAGGCCGATCCGAGGAGGTCGTGGGCCGCGCCATCCGGGGAGACCGCGACCGATGGGTCGTCGCGACGAAGGTGGCCAATCCGATGGGCGCCGGGCCGAATGGCCGCGGCCTGTCCCGCAAATGGGTGATGGAGGCCGCCGACGCCAGCCTGCGTCGGCTCGGCAGCGACTACATCGACGTCTACTACCTTCACAAGGAGGACCACGACACCCCCCTGGCCGAGACGGTCCGTGCCATGGCCGACCTCGTGAAGGCGGGGAAAGTCCGCTATTTCGGCGTTTCGAACCATCGCGCCTGGCGGATCGCCGAGATCTGCCGGCTCGCCGACGAGGCCGGCATCGACCGCCCCGTGGTGAGCCAGCCCTACTACAACGCCATGAACCGGATGCCGGAGGTCGAGCAGCTACCCGCCTGCGCCCATTTCGGCCTCGGCGTTTTCCCCTACAGCCCGCTCGCCCGTGGCGTGCTCACGGCCAAGTACGACCCCAGCCGACCGCCGCCGGCAGGCACGCGGGCCGGCCGGCAGGATCCCCGGATGATGCAGACCGAGTGGCGGCGCGAATCGCTGGAGATCGCCCAGGAGATCAAGCGTCACGCCGAAGCCAAGGGTGCCTCGCCGAACCACCTCGCCGTGGCGTGGGTCCTCAACAACGCGCTGGTGACGGGTGTCATCGGCGGCCCGCGCACGATGGAGCAATGGGAGGACTACGTCACCGCCCTCTCCTATGTCTTCACGAAGGAGGACGAGGCGCTGATCGACCGCCTGGTTGCGCCCGGCCACCCCTCCACGCCGGGATACAACGATCCGGCCTATCCGCTCGAGGGACGCCTCAGCCGGGTGTGAGCGACAGTCCGACGCGCTTGAAGGAATGCCGGGTCTGGCCCACTTCTGGCGGATGAACGCAGTCTTCTCGCGCCGGAATGCGTGTCTTCTCCTGACCACGGCGGTCTTCGCAGCGCCGGTGAGCCCGCTGGCGGCCGACGAAGCCGGCTGGGCGGCGCTCCGCCAACCCGGCGCGGTCGCCCTGATCCGGCACGCCCGCGCCCCTGGCGTGGGCGATCCGCCGGGCTTCCGATTGGGCGACTGCGCGACGCAGCGCAACCTCTCGGAGGAGGGCCGAAGCCAGTCCCGGCGTCTCGGAGAGGCCATTCGCCAGCGCGGCATCACGGTGGCGCGGGTCCTGACGAGCGAATGGTGCCGCGCCCGTGACACCGCCACCCTGGCCTTCGGCTCGGCCGAGCCGTTTCCCGCCCTCAACTCCTTTTTCGCCGATCGCACGGACGAACCCGAGCAGAGCGACGCCGCGAGAAAGGCCATCGCCGACTGGCGGGGCGACGGAGCGATGGCAATGGTGACCCATCAGGTCAACATCACCGCACTGACCGGCGTTGGCCCGCGCGAAGGAGAAATCGTGGTGGTGCGCGTTCGGGACGGGCGGCTGGCCGTCGAGGGGCGCGTTTTCGTCGGCCCATGACGCCGGCGCGGTGCTCTCGGCATGCCCGTCACCCGCGGATCTCGGCCCTCTTCAGGGCCGGATTGTCCAGCCAGCGCCGGATCCGGGCGAGGTTGGCCCCAAGGTCGCTGCGGCCGATCTGGCTGCGCGAGTAGATCGCCACGGTCGACCGTCCGCCCTCCGCCGGCAGGACCAGCACGTCCACCGTATCGGGATAGCGCATGAGCGACGTCCGAACGACATAGCGATCCCCGCGTCCACCGGCAGCCTCCGCCACGCGGACCGCGCCCGGCTCCGCCTCGACGAATGAGCGCATCAGGGCACTCAACTCGTTGTGCGGCAGGGCGTAGACGGGGGTTTCCAGATCAACCTTCGTGGTCCCGCACAGCCCCTTCGGGCAGGCGAGGGCATCATTGGGCGTCGAGCGGCGCACCAGCCGCGTGAAGTCGACCGGGCCGAGGTCAGGCGACCCGAACAGCGCACCCCACAGGCGCTCGATGCCGAACGGCCGGTCGCGCAACGCAATGCTCAGTCCGAGCAGTCCAAGGCCCAGGACGACGGCGGCCAGAAAGAGGCGCATGCGGGAACCCCGTTGTGAATAGGCGTCGGCTTCGCTGTGAAGGCGCAGGCCCTGCCGCTACGGTCGGCATCATCCTGCCACGAGGTTCTTTCGTCCATGATCCCCCTCAGTACCAGCCACATCCTTCCGATCGTGCTCCTGCTCGCATCGAACGTGTTCATGACATTCGCCTGGTACGGGCACCTGAAGTTTCCGCAGCAGGCCCTCTGGCTCGTCGTCCTGGTGAGCTGGGGCATTGCGTTCTTCGAGTATTGCCTGGCCGTCCCGGCGAACCGCATCGGCCACCAGGTCTACTCGGCAGCCGAGCTCAAGACGATGCAGGAGGTGATCACCCTGGTGGTGTTCGCCGGGTTCTCCGTTTTGGTTCTGAAGGAACCGCTCGGCTGGAACCACGCCGTCGGCTTCGGATTGATCGCGGCAGGCGCGTTCTTCATCTTCCACGGCCGGTGAGGCCGGCCTAAGCTTGGGAAGCACAACGCGAAAGGCTCCCCCCATGTTCATCCCAACCGGCGAGCCCGCCGTCGACCGCTACATCGAGCAGGGCTACGACACGGTCCGGGGCATGTCGTCGCGGTTCGCCGCCAGCGTCTGCACCTACATCCTGAAACGGCAGGCGGCGCTCGGAATTGCCGGCCATTTCGCCGAGATCGGGACCTTCGAGGGCCGGTTCTTCATCGCCATGGCGCTCGCGCTGGAGCCCGGCGAAAAGGCGCTGGGGATCGACCTCTTCGACTGGCCGAACGACCGGGTGATGGATCTGTTTCTCGGCCACTGCGCGCGCCACGGCGTGACGCCTGATCGCTACATCGCCCTGAAGCGGGACAGCCGCACCATGGCGCCGGAAGAGCTGGCTTCCGCGCTGGGCGGTGGCCCCGTCCGCTTCTTCCACATCGACGGCGAGCACGCCGACGAAAGCCTGTCGAAGGATCTTGCCCTCGCCCTGCCGCTGATGCATCCGCAAGGCCTGATCTGCCTCGACGACATGCTGCACCCCGCCTATCCACGGCTCGTCGACACGGTTCACCGATGGCTGGGGGCCCATCCCGACTGGTGCGTGATGCTGATCGTCGACCGCGAGGACATCGTTGCAGCGGCGAAGTACGTGCTGTGCCGTCGCGATGCCGTCGCCCTCTATGAGGACGATCTCATGCAGCGCTTCGAAAAGCAGCTCTTCGTGCTGGGCGGGGACTTCCTCGACCACATCGCCGTCGTCCTCACCCCCCACCCTAGACTTGCCGAGGTGGATTGATCCGGTTCCGCTTGGTCTTCCGGCCAGCCCTCAGGCCGCCTTGTCGCGAACTTGGTAGTCCTTCACGTCCGAGAAGGTGATCTTCTCCCACCGCTCCTGGTCGTACCGAAGCTGGAACGCGTTGGGAGCCATGAACACCGGCGCGCCGTCGAGGTCGGCCGCGATGGAAGAGAAGTGCGAGTCGATGAAACGGTCGAGTTCGACCTTGTCCGGGCAAGCGATCCAGCGGCAGATCGAGAACCGCGTCTGCTCGTAGCCGATGGGCAGGCCATATTCCGCCTGCAGCCGCTCGGCCAGGACGTCGAGCTGCAGCGCACCGACGACGCCGACCATGGCGCCCGACCCGTCATGCGGGACGAAGAGCTGGACGACGCCCTCCTCGGCCATCTGCTGCAGCGCTTCGCGCAGCTTCTTCGCCTTCATCGCGTCGCCGAGCTTGATGCGGCGCAGGATTTCCGGCGCAAAGGACGGCACCCCGCGGAACAGGATGTCCTCGCCCTCCGTCAGGGTATCGCCGATTCGAAGGGTCCCGTGGTTGGGAATACCCACGACGTCGCCTGCATACGCCTCGTCGGCCAGGGCCCGGTTCCGGGCGAAAAAGAACTGGGGCGTGTTGAGCGCGATCGGCTTGCCTGTTCGCACCAGCTTCGCCTTCATGCCACGGCTGAGCTTGCCCGAGCAGACCCGCAGGAAGGCGATGCGGTCGCGATGGTTCGGGTCCATGTTCGCCTGGATCTTGAACACGAAACCGGTCATGCGCGTCTCGTCGGCGGCGACCATCCGCCCGTCCGCCTGCTGCGCGCGCGGCGAGGGCGCCAGCGCGGCGAGCGCGTCGATCAGGTCGCGCACGCCGAAGTTGCGCAACGCGCTGCCGAAGAACACCGGCGTCAGGTGGCCTTCGCGGAACGCCGCCTCGTCGAACGGCCGGCATGCTTCCACCGCGAGCCCGATCTCCTCGGCGAAGGCGTCGCGCTCATGTTCCGGCACGAGCGAGAGCACGGCGTCGGATGTCGGGCCGTTGACCTTCACCGGCTCCTCGTCCGTGTCGATCCGGCGGATCTGCGAGCGGGCAATGTCGTAGGTGCCCGCGAAGGACTTGCCGCGCCCGATCGGCCAGTTGGCGGGCGCGGTGTCCAGCGCCAGCGTCTTCTCGATTTCGTCCAGCAGGTCGAACGGGTCTCGCGTCTCGCGGTCCATCTTGTTGATGAACGTCACGATGGGAATGTCGCGCAGGCGGCACACTTCGAACAGCTTGCGCGTGCGCGCCTCGATGCCTTTCGCCGCGTCGATCACCATGACGGCGCTGTCGACCGCGGTCAGCGTCCGGTACGTATCCTCCGAGAAGTCCTCATGGCCCGGCGTGTCGAGCAGGTTGAAGACGCGGTCGGCGTACTCGAACGTCATCACGGAGGTGACGACGGAGATGCCGCGCTCCTTCTCGATGCCCATCCAGTCCGAGCGGGCACTGACACGGTTCTTCTTGGCCTTGACCTCGCCGGCAAGCTGGATCGCGCCGCCGAAAAGCAGAAGCTTCTCGGTCAGCGTGGTCTTGCCCGCGTCGGGATGCGAGATGATGGCGAAGGTCCGGCGCCGGGACACCGGATCGGTCATGTCGGTCATGGGCGGGAGGTAGCCGGGAACGGCCGGCAATTCAAGCCGCGATGCCGCCCGCGCTACTCGGGGCGGATGGGCGGGGCAGCCGGTGAGACCGGGGCGGTTCCCCGGTCGGCGACCCCGCGCACCCGCTCGCGGTACATGGTGTAGAGGCTGGACGCCACCACGATGGCGCTCCCGAGAAGCGTCCAGGGGCTGACTTCGGTGGCGAACACGACGAAGCCGTAGAAGACGGCCCATATCATCATCGTATACTGCATGGGCGCGATCACCGCCGCCGACGCGAGGCTCACGGCGCGCAGCATGAAGAACTGCGCCGTGCCCATCATCAGTCCGGAGCAGGCGACGAGACCGAGCGCCCGAAGGTCGGGCGTCACCCAGACGAACGGGACCACCGGCAGGCTGATGGCGAATAGCCCGAGCATCACCGCCGTCGCCATGGTCGAGGCAGTCTCGATGCCGCGCAGACGCCGCATGATGATCAGGGTGCCGGCCCCGCTGAAAGCGGTCGCCAGCGCCGCAAGGTGGCCGAGCTTCAGCTCCGCGAAGCCCGGGCGCACCATGATCAGCACGCCGACGAAGCCGACGATGACCGCAGCCCAGCGTCTCAGGCCGATCTTCTCGCCGAGCATGGACGGGGCGAGCACCGTCACGATCAGCGGCGCGCAGAACGCCAGCGCATAGACGTCCGCCAGCGGGAGGTGCCGGAAGGCGTAGAAGCCGAGCACGGCGCCGATACCCGCGAGAAAGGCCCGCGCCAGCACCCAGACGAGGTTCTCGCCGCGCGGCATGCGAAGCCCGCGCCCTCCCAGGATCATGAACGTGACCGGGATCATGGCGAACGCCGCCTGGAACGGCAGGATCTGGAACGTCGAGTATTTCCCGAGCAGCAGCTTGATGACCGCGTCGGAGGAGGAGAAGAGGAAATAGCCGAGAAGAGCCGAGAGGATGCCCTTGATCGTGGCGAAGCGCCGGTCCGGGGCCGCCGGCGCGTTCGCGGGAGGATCGTGCGACACCGCTTCCCGTCTCCTCCTGTTGCACGCCCCGTGCGGGCGCCGCTCTTTCCGGTCCGGAGATCGGCCCGACTTGGCGGTTCACCGGCCGGCGCTTTGAATGCTAAGGGATAAGCTGCGCCACAGCGTGCGTCCATCACAAGGAGCGCTTCGCGTCATGCATTGCCGGAAGGGGTGCCGCGCCTCCTGCGGGAGGACCGCATGAGCGTGCGGGAGACCGGACTTCGCCTTCGCCCCTATCTGCCCTACGATCGGTTGGCCTGTGGCGCCATCTATGCCGCCGGACGGCGCCGGGCGTTCCACTGGTGCAGTCCGGAGCTGTTCGTGCCGGCCGACTTCGACCGCGACAGCGCCGGCGAGGCGATCACCGTCGCCGAGGAGGACGGGATCGTCCGGGGGTTCGTCTCGCTCTGGATGCCGGACCACTTCGTGCATCTGCTCTTCGTCGACCCGGCCAACCACGGCCGCGGGATCGGCAGGCGCCTGCTGCGGTTCGTCGAAACCACCTTCGGCGACTGGGCCTGGCTGAAGTGCCAGTCGCAGAACGAAACGGCGCTGGCCTTCTACCGGGCGTGCGGCTGGTCGGTCGGAGGCGGCGGCGTCAACGAATTGGGGCCCTGGGTCGCGGTATCATGGTCGGCAAGTCGCATCGTGCCCGCAGACGGAACCGCTTCCGGATGAAAGTCGACATGAACCATCGCAGCGAAGCCGTCCATGCCCTCGTCCGCTCGATGCGGCCCTGGCTGCTCGCACTCTTCGTCAGTCTGGCTGCCGCAGCGCCGCTCGGCGCGCAGGGAACGCAGCCGGCGGCGGCGACCGCCTCGCCTCCGATCCGCATCATCATCGAGGTTCCCAACGACGACGCGGGCCGTGCCTTCGTCACGGACAGGCTGGTTCCCAGGCTCGGCACGGACCCCGGGGCGGCGACCGTAAGGGCGCCGGCGAGCCAGCCGGTTTCCCAGGAGGCCGGCGCGGCGCCGGCATCGTCCTCGGACGACATGATGATGCCCTCGATGGCCGCAGAGCGCCTCAGCGGATTGCGGCAACGCGGCGAGGCTCTCGTCATGGCGGTTCCGGGCGTGCCCGATGCCATCGTGAACGCATTCGGCGCCTTCAGGTCGATGGGCAACCGGCTGCATGTGCCATGGTTGCTGGGCGCCTTCGCGCTGTTCATGGCGGGTGGATTCCTCGCCCGCCGGCTCGCCTGGTGGTCGGCGCGCGGGCTTTTCGCCCGTATCCTCGAGGCGCCAGGCGAAACCGCCGGCGACCGCGTGCGCCTGCTCGGAATGCGCGTGTCGTTCTCGATCTACATTCTCACGGCGACGACGTTGGGCAGCGTCGGCGCCTTCCTGCTGTTCCCGTGGCCACCGGTGTTCCGCGAGATCCTGCTCACCTGGCTCTCCGTCTTCGTGATCATGGGCCTGGCGACGGCGTTCGGCCGCGTCATCATCGCACCGGGTGCACGCCACGATTACTTCCGGGTCCTGCCGATCAGCACGCCGCTGGCCCGCTTCTGGTACCGGTGGTGGATGCGCACGGCCCTTGTGGCCAGCATCGGCTGGGCCGTCGTCAACCTGCTCCAGCTCATCGGCCTCGAACGGCAGGCGCTGGAGGTCGTAGCGGTCGGCATCACGGCGCTCCTCGCCGGCATCGGGATCGCGGTGATCTGGCTGCGCGTCGCCATCGCGGACGAGCCGCCGATCAGCCGGCTCGTCGCCGTGCTGCTGACGACCGCGATCGTCGTGGCGTGGCTCTTCTTCGCGCTCGGAATGCCGGCCCTGTTCCGCTCCGTGCTTGTGCTCTCGCTCGCGCCGCTCGCCGCCGGAATCGTGCGCATGAGCGTGCGCAATGTCGTGCGGGCGGACGATTCATCGACCAAGAACTCGACGGTTCTCGCCTGGGCTGTCGTCGTCGAGCGCGCGCTGCGCGTGGGCATCGTCGTCGCAGGCGCCTCCGTGCTTGCCAACGCCTGGGGGATCGATCTCAGCCAGATCGCCATGGGCGAGACCGCCTTCACCCGCACCCTGCGCGCCGCACTGCGCATCGTCATCGTGCTGCTGGTCGCCGATCTTGCCTGGCGTCTCATCCGAGCGATCCTGGATGGTCAGTTGGATGGCGAGCCGGTCGCCGTTCACGACGATTCGCCGGAAGCCCGCAAGCGCCAGCGCTTGCGCACTCTGCTGCCGATCCTGCGCAATTTCCTGATGGTGATGATTGCGTCGATCAGCATCCTGATGGTGCTCGACGCGCTCGGCATCCAGATCGGTCCCCTGCTCGCCGGCGCCGGCGTCGTCGGCATCGCGATCGGCTTCGGAGCCCAGACGCTCGTCAAGGACATCATTTCCGGCGTCTTCTACCTGCTGGACGACGCCTTCCGCGTGGGCGAGTACATCCAGGCCGGCAGCCACAAGGGCACCGTGGAGTCGTTCTCGTTGCGGTCGGTGAAGCTGCGCCACCACCGCGGTCCGATCTCGACCGTGCCGTTCGGTGAACTCGGCGCGGTTCAGAACCTCAGCCGCGACTGGGTGATCGACAAGATCACCATCGGCGTCACCTACGACACCGACCTCGACAAGGCGAAGAAGCTGATCAAGCAGATCGGCAAGGAACTGCTCGCCGATCCCGAGTTCGCGCCCAACATCATCGAGACCCTGAAAATGCAGGGCGTGGAGCAAATGGGCGACTATGCCATCCAGCTTCGCCTCAAGATGATGACGCGCCCTGGCGAGCAGTTCGCCATCCGCCGGCGCGCCTACGCCCTCATGAAGAAGACCTTCGCCGAGAACGGCATCAAGTTCGCGTTCCCGACCGTTCAGGTGGCGGGCGGAGGCGGCGACGGCGTCACGGCCGCCGCCCAGCATGGGTTCGAACTGACCCGTCCGCCCGTGCCGGCCGAGGGAAAGACCTAGGTCCTTCCTGCTCCGTCCTAGCGCCCGGCCTCCCCTCCGGCGGCCGCACGGATCAGCCTCTCGGCATCGGCACGGAAGGCGCGGCGGGCATCGTCGCGGAAATAGAACATGTGCCCGCCGGGATAGACCTCGAACGCCACCCGGTCGGCATTGCCCATGGCGGGCAGCTGGTCGAGGATCAGCTTGTTCTCGAAATAGGGCGTGACGAGATCCGTCGCGCCGTGCACGACGAGCGCCCGGACGAGCGGGTCGATGGCGAGCGCCTGCCGGAGGTCGTCGAACGCCTCGGGAGCCGTGCGCCGGTTGCCCCACATCCAGCCATTGCCGACCTCCCGGTTGAGCACGCGGTAGGCCCGGTCGATCCGCCAGCCCCATTGCCGGTAGAGTTCCGTCATCGCCGCCGTCAGCGGCGCGTCGACGGCATCGAGGACAGGATCCTCCGCCCGGCCCAGGAAGGCGGACGGGGTCGGGTCGTAGCCGGTGACGAGGGCGTCGTACACGCTGGCGATCTTCTGCTCGCCGCGGTTCTTCTCCCGCACGAAAACCGCCGAATCGACCCGGCCACCCAGCCGCGCGACGAGCGCGGGATCGAGGCCGGTGAACTGCGCCACCTTCGCGGCCATGCGCGCCACCGCAGCCGCGTCGCGAGGCCCCTTGAGCAGGTCGGCGACATACTCCCCCGCTGCATAGGCCTCGACGTCCTTCAGCGCCTCCCGCGTGACGGCCCCCGCCCCGCTGCGCGCGGCGGCGGTCATCGACGGCAGTTCGGAGGCCCAGCGCAGCGGCGTGTGCCGGTTCTGGAACCGCCAGCCGAAGTCGAGCACCGGCGAAACCAGCACCAGTCCCCGCACCCCGACACCCTGCTCGGACTGCAACGCCCGCGCCAGCTTGGGCACCCGGAACCCGCCATAGCTTTCGCCCACCAGGATCTTGGGCGACGCCTGCCGGTTCTCCCGCTCGACATACTTCCGGATCGCGACCGCGAGCGAGGAAATGTCGCCGTCGACGGACCAGAACCGCCGCCGCGCGTCGTC
The DNA here is from genome assembly GCA_964544365.1 of uncultured Alsobacter sp. Lineage (GTDB taxonomy): Bacteria > Pseudomonadota > Alphaproteobacteria > Rhizobiales > Beijerinckiaceae > Alsobacter. The sequence continues at coordinate 5,299 of CAZJCW010000080.1, read as the reverse complement.
CCCGCGCTGGTTCGTCCAGCTGTAGCCGGCTCCGACCGGGTCGAGGAACAGCAGGTCGGTGAAAGGCAGCCAGCTCTCCGCGTTGGGAACGGCGACGGGAAGCGTCGACGGGGCGATCGTATCGAGCGGCAGCCGCCACGGGCCCAGTCCGCCGATGTTGAGGAAGGCCGATGCGGCGCCGGGGCCGCCGTTCAGCAGCACGCTGAGCGGACGGCGCGCCGCATCCACGCCCTCGACACGGAAGGCGACGAAGCCGATCTCGGCGATCAGCGCGCCGCCCTCCCCGTCGAACAGGGGGATCGCCCCCACCGTCGCGGTGAACGCCAGCGCGCGGCCGCCGATGTCGAGCGTATGGCGGGTCGTCTGCTCGGCCGGCAGCTTGCGCGCATCCGTTTCCGTCCGGGGGCGTTCCTGCGGCGCCGGCTGCGCGGACGTCGGCGCGACGGGCGCGAGAGCGGCGAAGGCGAGCGCGAGGATGAGCGTGATCGTGCTGGCAAGGCTGCGGCGCATGATGTCTCCTGACCGTCGAAACCGGCTGTCGGGCAAGGCGTCGGCAACCCGCGCCGGCCATTGCACCGCATCCGTGCCCGCGGCTACAAGGCCCCGTCAACCCGGAACCAGACGCGCACCATGGCCCAGCGGCTCCCACCCTTACCCGACACGATCGCGCGAGCGCATGGCCTCATCGATCCCGTCTTCGTGAACACGCCGCTCGTCGCGCATGCCGTCGTGGACGATGCGCTCGGTTGCCGTCTGCTGGCAAAGGTCGAGACGCTGAACCCCATCCGCTCCTTCAAGGGCCGGGGAACGGACTGGTTCGTCCGTTCGGGAGCGGCCAGGGGCCCGCTCGTCACGGCCTCGGCCGGGAATTTCGGCCAGGGCCTTGCCCGGGCGGCCGTGACCGCCGGCCTGCCCATCGTCGTGTTCGCCTCGGTCAACGCCAATCCGCTGAAGGTCGAGGCCATGCGCCGGCTGGGAGCGGACGTCCGGCTCTCCGGCGACGACTTCGACGAAGCCAAGGACGCCGCAAGTCGCTTCGCCCAGGCCGGCGGCGGCCAGTTGGTCGTCGACGGCGACGAGCAGGCCATCGCCGAGGGCGCGGGGACGATCGCGTTCGAACTCCTCCGCGACGCGCCGGATCTCGACGACGTCGTCATCCCGCTCGGCAACGGGGCTCTGGCGACGGGCGTCGGCGTCTGGGTGAAGTCGCGACGCCCGGCGACGCGGGTCGTCGCGGTGGTGGCCGCCGGCGCGCCGTCGATGAAGGTATCCTTCGACACGGGTGCCCTGGTGGAAACCGAGGAGGCCGACACCATCGCCGACGGAATCGCCGTCCGGGTGCCCATCCCCTACGCGCTGGAAACCATGCGCGGATCCGTCGACGACGTGCTCGTCGTCGACGATGCCGCCATTCTCGCGGCGATGCGGCTGGCGCACGAGCGCTTCGGGCTCGTCGTCGAACCGGCCGGCGCGGCCGGCCTCGCCGCGGTGATGGTCCATCCCGGCGTCTTTTCCGGACGCACCGTCGGCACCGTGTTCTGCGGTGGCAATCTCACGCCGGCCCAGATGCGGGCCTGGCTTCTCCCTGCCTCGTGACCGGGAGCGCACATGCCGTCCGATCCGCTCGATCTCCTCGCCGCGCTCGTCGCCATCGACAGCGTCAATCCCGATCTGGTCCCCGGCGCCGCCGGCGAAGGCGCGGTCGCGGACTTCTGCGCCGACTGGCTGTCTCGCCGCGGCTTCGAGGTGCACCGGATCGAGGAGATCGCGGGACGGCCGTCGGTCGTCGGCATCGCGCGCGGCCGGGGCGGCGGGCGGTCGCTGATGTTCAACGGACACATCGATACGGTCGGCCACAAGGGCTACGACGGGAACCCGCTCGATCCGATCCGCCGGGATGGCCGCCTCTACGGCCGCGGTGCGTTCGACATGAAGGGCGGCGTCGCGGCGATGATGGTGGCCGCCGCGGATGCCGCCGCGGCCGGGTTGGCTGGTGACGTCATCGTCGCCTGCGTCGCCGACGAGGAGTACGCGAGCTTCGGCACCGAGCAGGTCGCCGCACGCTTTCGCGCCGACGCCGCCATCGTCACCGAGCCGAGCCATCTGGAGCCGACCGTGGCGCATCGCGGTTTTGTCTGGGCCACCGTGACCGTCGAAGGACGTGCAGCGCACGGGTCTCGGCCCGAGTTGGGCATCGACGCGATCGCCAAGGCTGGCCACCTGCTCGTCGGGATCGAGGCGCTGGACCGCAGGCTTCGCGCGTCCCCGACGCACCCGCTCCTGCACAGTGGCTCGGTCCACGCCTCGCTCATTTCCGGCGGCCAGGAGCTGTCGAGCTATCCGGCGGAATGCCGGATCTCGATCGAGCGCCGCACGATCCCAGGGGAGACGTCCGCTCTGTTCGCGCGCGAGCTGACGGAGATCCTCGACGCCGTGGCGGCGAACGACCCGGCCTTCCGCTGGCGGCTCGACATGGGTCTCGAACGCCCCCCCTTCGAGGTGTCGACGGCCGAACCGGTCGTCGCCGCCCTCGCCGAGGCGTCGCAGGCCGTGCTGGGTCGACGGCCGACGTGGCGGGGGGAACCGTTCTGGACCGATTGCGCGATCCTGGCCGGCGTCGGCATTCCCTGCGTGATGTTCGGCGCCGATGGCGCCGGCGCGCACGCCGCGACCGAATGGACGGACGAAGCCTCCGTGCGGTCGCTGACCGGCATCCTGACCCGCACGGCGATCACGTTTTGTCGATGACGGGGATGATTGACCGTATTCCCGCCATGGTGGCCCGCTGCAACGCTGCAGATGGACTCTCGGAACCGGAAGGGCCTTCCGTTGCTTGTAAGCAGCCCTGACCTTCACAGCTTGGACTTGCCCGCATGATCGACCGACGCCGTTTTCTGCTGGGACTGTCTGCGACCGTCCTCCCCGCCGCGCTCGGCGGCTGCGTCGCCACCGAGACGGCGCGCCCGTCCGTGTCCGTTCTGCCGGTCATCGATCCCTACTATGCGCGTCTGTACGACGAGGTGCCGGGCGAACGGTACCCCGTGCCGGCGGTCGACCTCTACGACGTGAACCCGGACTACCTGCGCAAGGTCGTCGACTACGGCGGGCGCGAACCGCCGGGAACGGTGATCGTCGACAGCCCCAACCGGTATCTCTACCTCGTGCAGCCTTCGGGCCAGGCCATCCGCTACGGGGTGGGCGTCGGCCGCGAGGGGTTCGGCTGGAGCGGCGCCGCCACGATCCGGCGCAAGAGCGAATGGCCGACCTGGACTCCCCCGTCCTCCATGATCGCCCGGCAGCCCGAGCTCGAGCCCTATGCCGCCGGCATGCCGCCGGGCCTCGACAATCCGCTCGGCGCCCGGGCGCTGTATCTCTACCAGGGCGACCGCGACACGCTGTTCCGGATTCACGGCACCAACGAGCCGCACACCATCGGCACGCGCGTGTCCTCCGGCTGCATCCGCATGATCAACCAGGACGTCATCGACCTGTACGGACGCGTGCCGACCGGGACGCGCGTCGTCGTCCTGCGCGACGCCGGCGTCGCCTGAACGGGACGGACACCGGACACTCGCCAGCGTGTGCGAAATCGCACATCGACTTCCGCCGTCCGGGAGCACTCTGTCTCCATCGTTAACGGGGAGGCTCTGATGTCGACCGAATCCAAGGAAATTCGTTCAGCTATGGGTTACGAGCGGTTCGTCCGTCGGGTCGCGGTTCTCGCGATGATCCTCTACGCTGCCGGTTGCACGGGCGTGACCTACCTGCAGCTGGCGCACCTCTGAACGGCGTCCGGCCACGGTCGCGGCGACCGTGACGGGAGGGCGGATTGTCTGAGATTCATCACTTCGGAGACGGAACGGTGTCCGTCTCCGTTTCAAGCACCGGGGCCGAACTGTGGTCGCTCTGCGATGCGGCCGGTCGGGAATGGCTCTGGCAGGGCGATGCCGCATCATGGCCGCGGCGAGCCCCGATGCTCTTTCCGGTGATCGGCCGTTGCGCCGGCGACGGGCTTCGCCATCGCGGCCGCTTCTACCCCATGCCGCAGGGGCACGGCTATGCGCCGAACCGCGACTTCTCGCTCGTCGAGGCATCGGCCACGGGCTGCACGCTGCGCCTCGACCCCGACGACGCGACCCGCGCCTGCTACCCCTTCGACATGCGCCTCGACGTGACGTTCTCCGTGCGGGACGGCGTCCTGACGCAGGTCGCCGAAGTGACCAACGTGGGGACGGAACCGGGTGTCGCCTCCGTCGGCTTCCATCCAGGCTTCCAGTGGCCGCTGCCGTCGGCGCCGGACCTGCCGCAGACGGCCTATGTGGTTCGCTTCGAGCGCGACGAACCCGCGCCCATCCGGCGCATCGCGGCCGGCCGCGTCACGACCGCCACGTTCTCCAACGAGCTCGCCGGCCGGACCCTCCATTTGCGGCCGGAACTGTTCCCCGACGCGATGGTGTTCGATCGCATCGAAAGCCGCAGCGTCTGGTTCGGCGCGCCAGGACGTCCCGGCGTCAGGGCCGACTTCCCGGACTGCCCCTGCCTCGGCCTGTGGATGCGGCCGGGCGCGCGCTTCCTGTGCATCGAGCCGTGGCAGGGCTTCCACTGCCCGGAAGGGTTCGAGGGCGAGATCATGGAGAAGCCCGGCATGATCCTGCTGGATCCGGGCCGGTCGTTCACCCGCACGATGGTCATGCGCATCGGCGCGCCCGATCCGGGCTGACGGGACCGGAACGAAAAGGGCCGCCCGGAGGCGGCCCGTCATCGTCAGGAGGCGGGGTTCGTCAGAACTCCTCCCAGCCCCCGGCGCTGCGTCCGCCACCGCCGGCTGCCTGCCGGCGCGGAGCGGGCTTCGGCTCCTTCGCCGGCACCTTGGCCCGCGGCGGCGCGGCCGGCTTGGGCGATCCTGCCGAGAAAGCTTCCTGGGCCAGCCGGCGCAGCCGCTCCGGCTCGCCGCCGCCGCCGCGGTCGGCGGACGACGGGGCCGTCATCATCGCCGAGACGGAGCCCGGACGGGTCTTGAACGTCGCGACGATGTCGTTGAGGCGCCGGATCTGGCTCGACAGCGAGGACGCGGACGCCGCGCTCTCCTCGGCCAGCGCCGCGTTCTGCTGCGTCATGGAGTCCATGTGCGCCACGGCGGTGGACATCTCGCCGATGCCGCTCGCCTGCTCGTTCGAGGCCTCCGCGATGCGGGTGACCGTCAAGGACACCTTGTTGGAGGCTTCGACGATCTGGCCCAGCACCTCGCCGGCCGAGCGCACCAGCTTCACCCCCTGCGCCACCTCGGTCGTCGAGGTGT